>NZ_JBWKOU010000011.1:0-128264 GCF_059416245.1 Curvibacter sp. GW821-FHT09D12
CGCGGCCGGCGTTGGTCTTGACGTTTTCGTAGGCGAGGTCGAGCACGCCGAACAGCGTGACCGAGGACTGGGCCAGGGCCAGGCCAGGCGCGCTGAGCACGCTCACGGCCGCGCAGGCCAGCAGGGTCTTCTTCAGATGAGTCATGGTTTTATCTCCAGGGTTGATGAAAAAAAGCACAGGGTTGGGAAAGGCTTGTTCGTGGCGGCCGGGGCTCAGCGAAGGTCGCTCACGGTGGTGTTGAGGGTGTTGCCCGCGATGCGCACATTGCTCAGGCTGATCGCGTTCACGTTCCAGGCGTAGATCGGGCCAGCCACGGTGGCGCTCGCCGGGCCGGCGGCGGTCGGAGTACCGAAGTCGCAGTCGCGGATGGTCACGCCAGTGATGGCGGGCACGGCGGGTGCCGGGGCGCTGCCGTTGTAGTCGTAGGCCACCGGGCCCTGGGCCACGATGGCCTGGAAGCACGAGGCCGTGACGCCATTGAGGGTGACGTTGCTCACCCGCAGGTTGCTGATGTTGACGTTCTGCACCAGGGCCGGGCGGGTGCGGATTGCATCCTTGGCGGGCTGGTAGTCGCAATCGAAAGTGATCACGCCGCCTTGCGAGGCCGAGGGGTTGGAGGCCGCGGTGGTGGCCACGCCGATGGGCACCGTGGCGTTGATGGGGCTGCCCGCAATCATCGAGCTGCCGTAGCCTGCGCCGCTCAGGCTCACGCCATTGGGCAGGCTGACGTCGTCCACGTAGAAGTTCTTCACAAACCCGCCGCGGTTCATGTTGGTCTTGATGCGGATCGCGATGTTCAGCGGGTTGCTGGCCCAGTTCTGGTTCAGCATGGTCAGGTGGCGGGCGTAGATGTTCTGCACCCCGGCGCCCATCTCACTGCCCAGGGTGATGCCGCCATGGCCGCTGTTCATGGTGCAGTTCTGGATCAGGTGGCGGTCGGCCGGGCCGTACTGGGTGTCCAGGTTCTTACCTGATTTGATCGCGATGCAGTCGTCACCGGTGTTGAAGGTGACCTTTTCACACAGCACGTTGGTGCAGGCCTCGGGGTCGAAGCCGTCGTTGTTGGGGCCGATGCTGTCGGCCAGCACGCCACGGATCACCACATTGGTACAAGCCACCGGGTGGTGTTGCCAGAAAGGTGTGTTCTGGGTGGTGTAGTTCTCCATCAGCACGTTGGTGCAGCCGATGAACTCGACCATGCAGGGCCGCAGGTAGTGCCCCTTGCCGAAGATGCGCTGAGCCACGGGCACGCCCGCTTCGGACAAGGCCGGCAGGTAGTTCTGGTCTTGCTGCCAGGGCGTGATGGGGTTGGTCAGCAAGGTGTAGAGGGCGCTGCTGATGGTGGGTGCGATGGCTTTCAGATCCCCGTTCGCCGGGTTGACATAGGCTTGAGAGGGCGTGGACGAGCCGGTACAGCCGTAGGCGCCGCTGGTGCCCTTCCAGGTCCACCAGCAGGTGCTGGTGCTGCCGCTGCCGGCAAAGGGGGTCATGGCCTGGCCGTTGAGCACCGAGGTCTGGTCTTCGCCGGTGAGGGCGATGTGGGTCTGCTGGTAGGCGTACACCGGCGCGCCAAAGTTCAGGCAGTCGTCGGCCTGCCAGCGCGAGGCGTACAGCTTGCCGTTGGCACCGCAGTCATAGGGGCCGTCTTTGGCGTAGTCGGCCGGGTTGGGGCTGAAGTAGATGGTGCAGTTGGCACTCAGGTGGAAATTCACGTTGCTCAACAGCACGATGGGGCCGGCGCAGTACCAGGTGCCGGCCGGCACCACCACGCGGCCGCCGCCTGCGGCATTGGCGGCCTGGATGGCGGCCAGGAAGGCGGGCCGACTGTCGAACGAGCCCGGGGCGTGGGTCAGGTTGGCGCCGTTGCTCAGCGGCGAGCTGCTGGCCGGGTAGGGGCTGGTGGCGGCCACCACCTGGCAGGCTTGGGCGCCGTAGTTCAGCACCGAGAAGTCGCGGGCCGCAAAGCTGCTCTGGCTGACCCCGCTCAGGCTGCTGGCAATCTGGTCGGCCGCGCCGCCGGTGCTCCAGATCGGGTCGCCATCGCTGCCACCACAGGCGGCCAGCGGCCCGGCCAGGGCGGCCGTGCCCAGCAGGGCGCCAGAGCGGCCCAGAAAATCGCGCCGCTTCAGCGGCGTCGGGTTCCACAGCGGGAGGTTGTGAGTGGTCTCGGGATTCTTCATTGTTTTGTCTCCGGTTGATGAATCAGTGGGCGTGGGTTGTCCCTGCCCGGCTTGGGCGGGCATTCGGGAGCGAGATGGAAAACAGCCGGGCCGAACCGAAGCACAACCCCTGCCGGGCGCGCAAGGGCTGGTTTCAGGGCGGCGTGTCAGGGGCTGGTGGCGGCTGCCGGCGCTGTCGCGCCAGGGCGCTCAGCCGCTGGCGGTGATCGGTGGGTGCATGGCGGTCTCCGTTGGGGCGCAGGTTCTGTCGACCTGCTGCAGGGCGGTTTGAGTCGGTCCGGGGCGCGCGGCCTCAGGTCACCGGGGCCGGGTTGAACAGCACCAGGGCGTTGTGCAGCTTCCAGCGCTCGGCCCAGGTCTTTTGGCGGCCGCTGGCCACGTCCAGCAGGTACTGGAAGAGCTGGCGGCCCACGTCTTCGATCGTGGCTTCGCCGGTGGCGATGGTGCCGGCGTCGATGTCCATCAGGTCGTGCCAGCGCCGGGCCAGGTCGCTGCGCGTGGCCACCTTGATCACCGGCACCTCGGCCAGCCCGTAGGGCGTGCCGCGGCCGGTGGTGAACACATGCAGGTTCATGCCGGCGGCCAGCTGCAGCGTGCCGCAGATGAAGTCGCTGGCCGGGGTGGCGGCGTAGATCAGGCCTTTTTGCGTGAGCTTTTCGCCGGGTGCGATCACGCCGGTGATGGCGTAGCTCCCGCTTTTGACGATCGAGCCCATGGCCTTTTCGACGATGTTCGACAGCCCGCCCTTTTTGTTGCCCGGTGTGGTGTTGGCGCTGCGGTCCACGCGGCCCTGGTTCAGGTAGGCGTCGTACCAGGCCATCTCGCGGATCATGGCCTGGGCCACCTCGGGGCTGGCGGCACGGGCGGTGAGCTGGTCGATACCATCGCGCACCTCGGTCACCTCGGAAAACATCACGGTAGCGCCGGCCTGGATCAGCAGGTCGGTGGCGTAGCCCACGGCCGGGTTGGCCGTGAGGCCCGAGAACGCGTCGCTGCCACCACACTGCACGCCCACCACCAGCTCGCTGGCGGGCACGGTCTCGCGTCGGCGTGCGTTCAGGCGCTGCAGGTGCACCTCGGCCTGGCGCAAGATGTGCTCGACCATGGACATGAAGCCCACGTGGGCCTCGTCTTGCAGGCACACGGTGTCCAGCGGGGCATCGGCCCCGGTGGGTTGGCCGCGTTCGTCGCGGATGGGGATGCTGCCCGGGGGCAGCAGGCGCTCGGGCTGGAGTTTTTCGCAGCCCAGGCTGATGACCATGACCTCGCCGCCAAAGTTGGGGTTGAGGCTGATGTTGCGCACGGTGCGGATGGGGATGACGGCATCGGGGGCGTCGATGGCCACGCCGCAGCCATAGGTGTGCTCCAGGGCCACCACGTCGTCGACGTGGGGGTAGCGCGGTAGCAGCTCGGCCTTGATGCGCTGCACGGCAAAGTCGGTGACGCCGGCCACGCACTGCACGGTCTGGGTCACGGCCAGGATGTTGCGCGTGCCCACCGAGCCATCGGCATTGCGGTAGCCCTCGAAGGTGTGCTGCTGGGTGGCGGCGGGCGCAGGCACGGCCAGCGTGCCCACCGGCAGGTCTTCCAGGCCGGGCGGCGTGGGCATGCGCATCACGCGCTCGTTCACCCAGCTGCCACGGGGCAGGGCGCGGGCGGCGTAGCCGATCACCACGTTGTAGCGGCGGATCACCTCGCCCTCGGCCAGATCGGCCAGGGCCACCTTGTGCCCTTGCGGCACGGCCTCGACCAGGGTCAGCCCGCCGGGCAGCACGCTGCCCGCGGGCAGGCCGCCGTCATTGACGACGATGGCCACGTTGTCGGCCGGGTGGACCTGGATGGTGCGCGGCGATGAAACTTGGGTTTCTGACATGGAAATCTCGACGGGGGTAGGGCGCTTCAGAACACCGGGTGGCCGGTGATCAGCGAGGGCAGCCAGGTGGAGAACGCCGGCACATAGGTGACCAGGTTGATGGCCACCCAGATCGCCAGGTAATAGGGCCAGGCCGTCTTGGTGGCCTGGTCGATCGAGATGCCCCCGATCGCGCAACCCACGAACTGCACCGTGCCCACCGGCGGGTGCACCAAGCCCAGCGCGCAGTTGAGCAGCAGCATCATGCCGAACTGCACCGGGCCCACGCCCATCTGGATGGCCAGCGGCAGGAACAGGGGCGTGGTGATCAGGATGTGGGCGGCCATGTCCAGGAAGATGCCCAGGAAGATCTGGATCAGGTTGATGTACAGCAGCATCAGCCAGGGCTCTTTGGTGGCGGTCAGCAGGGCCTGTTCGATCACGTCAGGGATCTCCAGGTTGGCCATCTGCCAGCGCAGCATGTTGGACACCCCGATCAGCAGCAGGATCACCCCGGTGGTGCGGGCGGCCTTGCCCAGCGCCTTCATCACGGCCTGGCGGCTCAGCGAGCGATACACCAAGGTGGTCAGCAGCAGCGAGTAGGTGACCGCGATGGCCGCGGCCTCGGTGGCCGTGGTCACGCCGCCCATCACGCAGCCCAGGATGACGGCAATCACCATCAAGCCGGGCAGCGCGGCGATGAAGCTGCGCAGCACGGCGTTCCAGCCCGGAAAGCGCTCGACCATCGAGCTGCCATCTTCGCGCTTGGGAAAGCCTTTTTGCCGGGCTTGCCAGTAGGCCGCAGCCAGCATGCACACCATGATCCAGAACACCGGGATCAGGCCGGCAAACATCAGGTCGCCGATCGACACGCCCTTGATCACGTGGTCGCCGATCATGCCGGTGGCCGCTTGCGCCGCAAAGGCATAGATGATCATGTTGTGCGAGGTGGGCATCAGGGCGCCGGTCAGCGAGGCGTGCGTGGTCACGTTGACCGCGTAGTCCGCGCTGTAGCCCTCGCGCTTCATGATCGGGATCATCACGCCGCCCATGGCCGAGGTGTCGGCCACGGGCGAGCCCGAAACACCGCCGAACAGGGTGCTGGCCATCACATTGGCCAGGCCCAGGCCGCCGCGCATGTGGCCCACCAGGCTGCGCGCGAAGTCCATGATCTTGTCGGCGATGCCGCCATGCAGCATCAGCTCACCCGAGAAGATGAAGAAGGGAATGGCGAGAAACGAAAACACATTCATGCCCGACACCATCATCTGGATGGCCGTGGCAAAGGGCAGGCCCTCGACAAAAAAGGTGGCAATGCAGCTCAGGCCGATGGCATAGGCCACCGGCACGCCGAGCACCAGGAAGAGCACAAAGCTCAGGCAGAGAACAGCGAGTTCCATGGTCAGGTCCGATGGGGCTGAAGAGGGGTGGAAGAGTCCTGGGGCGCACTGGCGCGTGCCAGCCACAGGCCCAACAGGTGCTCGATGGCGAACAGGAAGATCAGCGCCGCGGCGATGGTCAGTGGCAGGTAGCGCCAGGCTTCGGAGATGCCCAGCGTCGGAATGCTGTCGTGCAGGGTGGACAGGCCCATCTGCACACTGCCCAGCAGCAAGATGCCCGAGAACGCCAGGGTCAGTGCATCGACCAGCGCACTGCAGGCCAGGCGCCAAGGCGCCGGCAACAGCTTGACCACGGAGTCCAGGCCGATGTGGCCCCCCTCGCGGGCGCCGGCGGCGGCACCGAACATGGCCACCGAGATCACCAGGATCAGGGCCACCTGTTCGACATAGGGCGGCGCGTCATTGAACGCGTAGCGGCAGACCACGCCATACAGCACGACCAGCCCCAGGCCGGCCAGCGCCACGCGGGCCAGGTGCAGCACCACGGCGGCCAGCGCAGCACAGATTGCAGAGAAGATTTTCATGGCTGAACCATGGGGCTGGGGCGGGCCAGACGGGCCTGCCCCAGGGCCCCATCACTTGGTGTTGACGATGTCCTGCACCAGGGCCTTGAGCTCGGGCGTGCTGGCAAACTTGTCCCAGACCGGCTTTTCGGCGGCCACAAAGGCCTTGCGGTCGATCTCGCTGGCCGGCACGATCTTGGCGCCGCCCTTGAGCACGTTGGCCTGGGCTTCCTTCTCGCGCGCGTCCCACAGTTTCACGTAATGGGGGACCGAGGCCTTGGCGGCAGCGCGGATGGCGCTCTGCTCTTGCGGGCTCAGGGTGTCCCAGATTTTTTTGGAGAACACCAGCACTTCTGGGGGCATGCTGTGGCCGGTCTCGGAGAACACCGGGGCCGATTCATAGTGCTTGGCTTCGTCGTACGAGGCGATGTTGTTTTCAGCCGCGTCCAGCAGGCCGGTCTTGAGGCCGGTGTAGACCTCGTTATAGGGCATGGGGGTGGGCGAGGCGCCCAGGGCGCTGACCATGCTCACCATCAGATCCGACGGTTGCACCCGCACCTTCAGGCCCTTGAGGTCGGCCAGGGTCTTGATGGGGCGCTTGGCGTAGATGGAGCGCGCACCCGATTCGTAGAAGGCCAGGCCGACAAAGCCGGCTTTTTCGAACGAGGCCAGCATGCGGTCGCCGATCGGGCCGTACATCACCTTGCGGAAGTGCTCCATGTCGCGAAACACAAAGGGCAGGGCCGGGATCATCGATTCGGGCACGATGCCGTGGAACGAGGCGGTGTTGACCCGCACCATGTCCAGCGCGCCGATCTTGACCTGCTCGACGGTGTCTTTCTCGGAGCCCAGGGCACTGTCGCCGAACACCTTGACGTTGTCTTTACCGCCCGTGGCCTTGGACAGCTCTTCCCCCATGAACTTCACAGCCAGATTGGTCGGAAAGTCTTTGGCATGCACATCGGCCGATCTGAAGTTGCGGGCCAGGGCCGCCTGGCTGCCCAGGGCCAGCAGCGTGGCGGCACCCAGGGCGATGAGGGTTTTGGGGAAGTTCTTCATGTTTGTCTCCATGAGGGGATGGTTGGAAAGAAGTGCAAAAAAAGAGGTCAAGCGGCGCCAAAGGCCGGCTCGGGCAGGCCCGTCACGCCGGGGTGCAGGGCAAACACCCCGCCTGCCAGGGGCTGGTCGCTCAGGTCGATGTCTGCGGGGCGGATGCTGGTCACATACAAGGTGTCGAGACCCGGTCCGCCGAAGGCGCACATGGCCGGCTTTTTGACCGGCACGGCCAGCGAGCAGTCAAGGCGCCCTTGCGGCGTGAAGCGGTGCACCAGGCCGGCATCGTTGCCGCAGATCCAGTAGCAGCCGTCGGCATCCACGGCCGCACCGTCGGGGCGACCCGGCTGTTCGCGCATGTCCACGAACAGGCGCCGGTTGTGGGGGGTGCCGGTGTCGGTGTCGTAATCGAAGGCCCAGATGGCCTGCACCGTGGGGTGCGAATCCGACAGGTACATCGTGCGGCCGTCGGGGCTGAAACCCAGGCCATTGGGCACGGTCAGCCCACGCAGCACCGCCTGCAGTCCGCGCGGGCGGTCGTAGCGGTACAGCTGCCCCAAGGGCAGGTTGGCGCCCATGTCCATCACCATGGTGCCGGCCCAGAAGCGGCCTTGCCGGTCGCATCGGCCGTCATTGAAGCGCATGCCGCGGCGCGCGTGTTGCACGGCAGCCAGGGGTTCGGGCCTCATTTCGTCGCCATCGTCTGCTGGGTTCAAGCGGAAGATTCCGGTCTCCATCCCGGCGATGAAGCCCTGGCCATCGGCCGTCTGAGCCACGCAGGCCAGCATCTCGGGGGTCTGCCAGTGGCGGCTCTGTCCGCTGGCGGCATCCCAGCGGTACAGGCGTGCCGCCGGAATGTCCACCCAGTACAGCGCCTGCTCGGCCGGGCTCCAGAGCGGGCTCTCACCCGTGCCGCAGCGCGCGTCCAGTAACAGTTCGGCGGTGGAGCTCATGCGGCGCCTACCGGGGGCAGGGTTTCGAAGGGGCCGGCGGCGCAGAAATTGCCGCCCTGGTACAAGGCGGCCAGCGCATCGGGTGGCACAGGGGGCTGCTGCTCGACTTTGGCGCGGAAGACTTCCGAGCTGTCTTGCGGCACAAAGCCCAAGTGGCGGGCGCCGGCGTTGTCCCACCAGCCGCCGGGGTTGTCCGAGGCGCCATACACCACCGTGTGGCCCACCTGGGGCGCGACCAGGCTGCGGCGCACCAGTTCGGTCAGGTCGCGGTAGCTCAGCCAGGTGCTCAGCATGCGGCGGTCGCGCGGCTCGGTGAACGAGGAGCCGATGCGGATGCTGACGGTTTCGATGCCGTAACGATCGAAGTAGAAATGGGCCAGATCCTCGCCGAAGGCCTTGGACAGGCCGTAATAGCCGTCAGGGCGATGCGGCACTGAGGTGTCCAGTCGTTGGGTCTGTGGGTAGAAGCCGATCACGTGGTTGGAGCTGGCAAACACCACGCGCTGCACACCATGGCGGCGCGCGGCCTCGTACAGGTTGAACACGCCGCGGATGTTGGCTTCCAGGATTTCCTCGAAGGGGCGCTCCACCGAAATGCCGCCCAGGTGCACGATGGCATCGCAGCCCTGCACCAAACCATCGACCGCGGCCTTGTCGGCCAGGTCACACAGCTGGATTTCCTCCTGGCTGGAGGTGGCCGGCGCCAGGTTGGCAATGTCCGACAGTCGCAACTGGCGGGTGAAGGGCTTGAGGCTTTCGCGCAGGACGCGGCCCAGGCCGCCGGCGGCTCCGGTCAGCAGCAGGCGTTGCGGCAGTTGTCTCTCGTTCATGGCGTTGTGTAGAGCTGGAAATGATGTATGTCATCGGTTGTCGTACAACCTGAGGCTGGATTATCATCACGCCATGTCTAAGTTGTCAACGGCCAATTCCACCGCGCCAACGGTTAATGCCTCGGAGGCCCCTGCGGCGGTGTCGCCAGTGCGTCGGCGACCTCGCGGTCTGGCCCATGAGCTGGTCGAAGACTTCAGCGGTCGCATCCAGAGTCAGGTGCTGCGGGCCGGGGACAAGCTGCCCACTGAGTCTGAAATCATGCGGGCCTTTGGCGTCAGCCGCACGGTGGTGCGCGAAGCGCTGTCGCGGCTGCAGGCCGCCGGCCTGGTGGAGACCCATCACGGCATCGGCACCTTTGTGCTGGAGGCCCAGGCTCCCGGCATGTTCCGCATCGACCCGTCTGACATCGCCGCCTCGGTGGACGTGCTGGCGGTGCTGGAACTGCGCATCAGCCTGGAGACCGAGTCTGCCGGCCTGGCCGCGCTGCGCCGCTCGGAGCAGAACCTGCTGGCCATGCGCCAGGCGCTGGACGACTTTGCCTCGCACGTCGAGGTGGCGGGTGACACCGTGTCACCCGATTTCCGCTTTCACCAGGAGATCGCCCGGGCCACCGGCAACCGCTATTTCGGCGACATCATGGCCCACCTGGGCACCACCATCATCCCGCGCACGCGCATCTCGTCAGCCATGCGCATGGCCCCCGAGTTGCGCGCCCAGTACCTGCAAAAGGTGAACCGCGAGCACGAAGAGGTGTACGACGCGATCGCCCGGCAAGACCCGGAATCGGCCCGTGCGGCCATGCGCATTCATCTGACCAACAGCCGCGAACGCTTGCGTCGGGCTCAGGCCCTGGCTCAGGCCGGCCAGTCGGCAGACGACTTGGCCCGTTGATCCACCCACCCCCTGGCGCAGGGGGTGGTCATCTTTAGTTGTCTTTTTCTAGACATTTCAAAAATTTTGTTGTACGATGACTGACAACAACATCAGATCAGTCATCCTGCTTCGCTGAAACACGGCTGCAGCCGGGGTGCCTGGTCTTCACGCAGGAGACCGCATGACCTTGTCCCGACGCCGTTTGCTGGCCGCCGCCGCACCCGCAGCCTTGCTGGCCAGCCCCGCCTGGGTGGGCGCCCAGAGCTGGCCCGCCCGCCCGATACGCATCGTGGTGCCTTACCCGCCGGGGGGCTCGTCCGACATCATTGCCCGGGCCCTGAGCCAGCCCCTGTCCGAGGCGCTCGGGCAGCCCGTGATCATTGACAACAAGCCCGGCGCCAACGGCAATCTGGGCGCCGATCTGGTGGCCCATGCCGCGCCTGACGGCTACACCCTGCTGTTGTGTGATGTGGGGGCCCTGGCCATCAGCCCGTCGGTGTACACCCGACTGAGCTTCGACCCGTCCAAGGACCTGCGCGGGGTGACCATGCTGGCCTATTCGCCCCATCTGCTGGTGGTGCACCCGTCGGTGTCGGTGAACAACCTGGCCGAGTTGGTGGCGTATTCGAAGAAGAACGATCTCAACTTCGCCGTCACGGCCACCGGCAGTGCCGCCCACCTCGCCGGTGTGGCGGTGCAACGTGCCAGTGGTGCGCGCTGGGAATACGTGCCCTACAAGGGCGGCGTGCAGGCCGTGTCGGACACGGTGGCGGGCCAGACCCAGGTGCTGATGAACGGCATGTTGGCCACCTACCCGCAGGTGCAGGCCGGCAAGCTCAAGCTGCTGGGTCTGTCCAAGGCCACCCGCATGCCCCTGGTGGGCCAGGTGCCGACCCTGGCCGAACAGGGCCTGACGGGTTTTGAGTCGGGCACCTGGCAGGGGGTGCGCGTGGCCAGGGGCACGCCTGATGCCATCGTCAACCGGCTGAACCAGGAGCTGATCCGCATCATCCGCTCGCCCGACATCCGCTCGCGGCTGGCCGGGCAGGGCGCCGAGGTGGTGACCATGGCCCCGGCCGAAGAAGAGCAATTCTTCAACAACGAGCGCAAGCGCTGGGCACAGGTGGTCCAGGCGGCCCGGATCCGGCTGGACTGAGCGTCCTGCTCCCTTCACTTCACGTTTTTCTTTACCCACCTCCCATTTTTCTCTGGAGCACTCAAATGACCCCTCAAGAACTCAAAACCATCATGGGCTCGGGCCTGTTGTCCTTCCCGCTGACCGACTTTGATGCCGAAGGCAATTTCAACCAGAAAGGCTACATCGAGCGCCTGGAATGGCTGGCCCCTTACGGCGCCAGCGCGTTGTTCGCTGCAGGCGGCACGGGTGAGTTCTTTTCGCTGACGGCCGACGAATACCCCGGCATCATCCAGACGGCGGTGGACACCTGCCGCGGTGTGGTGCCCATCATCGCCGGTGCCGGTGGCCCCACCCGCTTTGCCATCCAATGTGCGCAGGCCGCCGAGAAGGCCGGTGCCCACGGCGTGCTGCTGCTGCCCCATTACCTGACCGAAGCCGGTCAGGAAGGCCTGATCGCCCACGTCGAAGCCGTGTGCAAGAGCGTGAAGTTCGGCGTCATCGTCTACAACCGTGGCCAGGCCAAGCTGACCCCGGCTTCGCTGCAGATCCTGGCCGACCGTTGCCCCAACCTGGTGGGCTTCAAGGACGGCATTGGCGACATCGAGCTGATGATGTCCATCTACCAGACCATGGGCGACCGCTTTGCCTACCTGGGGGGCTTGCCCACGGCCGAGGTGTATGCCGCAGCCTACAAGGCACTGGGCACCCCGGTGTACTCGTCGGCGGTGTTCAACTTCATCCCCAAGACGGCGATGGACTTCTATGAAGCCGTGCGCACCGACGACCACGCCACGCAGAACCGCCTGCTGAAGGACTTCTTCCTGCCTTACCTGGAGATCCGCAACCGCGGCCAAGGTTATGCCGTGAGCATCGTCAAGGCGGGCGCCAAGCTGGTGGGTCACGACGCCGGGCCGGTGCGTACCCCGCTGACCGATCTGAAGGCCTCCGAGATGGAAGCGCTGGACGCCCTGATCAAGAAGCTGGGCTCACAAGCCCTTTGATTCCCATGCCGCCCCACCGGGGCGGTGAGTGGCAAGGAGACAACAACATGCAACGACGTCTGAATCTGGTGGCCTGCACGCTGGCGGCCTTTCTGGTCTGGGCGCCTGCGGCCCAGGCCCAGGGCGGGTCTGCCGAGGAGGCTGTGGTCGCCGCGGTCGAACGGCTTCGGATGACCATGGTCGACCCCGAACGGGGCCCCCTCGAAGCCCTGGTGGCCGACGAATTGAGCTACGGCCACTCGGGTGGCCGGGTCGATACCAAGGCCAGCTTTGTGGGCGATCTGCTGAGCGCCAAGTCGGATTTCGTGAGCATCGAGTTGAGCGCACAGCACGTGCGCGTGGTCGGCGACGTGGCCGTGGTGAGGCATCGCCTCACCGGCCACACGCTGGACCAGGGCAAGCCCGGGCAGGTCGACCTGCAGGTGCTGCTCGTGTGGCATCTGCGCGATGGCCAATGGCGCCTGCTGGCCCGTCAGGCTGTCCGTACCCCTGCATGACTGGAGACAAACAAATGACGATTCTGAATTCAAACCCTTCCCGCCGCCGGGGCCTGCTGGCCAAGGGCTGTGCCATCGGCCTGGCCCTGGGGCTGAGCGTGGCTGCTGGCCTGGCACCGGTGTCGAGCGCCTGGGCCGCCTACCCTGAAAAGACCATCACCCTGGTGGTGCCCTTTCCTCCCGGGGGCACCACCGACATGGTGGCCCGTCTGCTGGCCACCAAGATGGGCGAAAAGCTCGGGCAGCCGGTGATCGTCGACAACAAGGCCGGTGCCACCGGCAGCATTGGCGCCACCTTTGTGAAGCGCGCGCCGGCCGATGGCTACACCGTGCTGGTGTCGTCCCTGGGGCCGTTTGTGATCGTGCCGCACTTGATCAAGGGCATTGGTTATGACGCCACCAAAGACTTTGACTACCTGACCGTGGCCGCCCAGTCGCCCAACGTGCTGGTGGTGCCGCCCCAGTCGCCCTTCAAGAGCGTGGCCGACGTGATCGCGGCCCAGCGCAAAAAGCCTGACAGCGTGACCTTTGCCTCGTCGGGCAATGGCTCGTCGGACCATCTGAGCGCCGTGCTGTTCTGGCAGCAGACCGGCACCAGCGGCCTGCACGTGCCCTACAAGGGCGGCGGCCCGGCCATCAGCGACCTGCTGGGCGGCAATGTGGACGCCTCGTTCCAGAACGTGAACAACGTGATTCAGCACATCAAGGCCGGCAAGCTGCGTGTGCTGGCGGTGGCTGACGACAAGCGCGCTGCGGTGCTGCCCGATGTGCCCACCCTCAGCGAAAGCGGTGTGAAAGACGCCGATGTGCTCTCGTGGCAGGGCGTGGCCGCCCCCAAGGGCCTGCCCGCCGATGTCAAGAAGCGCCTGGTCGATGCTTTGCAGGCCGCCCTGAAAGACCCGCAGATCAAGACCCGGCTCAATGAGATCGGTCTGGAGATCGTGGCCAACACGCCCGAGCAGTTTGCCGCCAGCCAGGCCAAGGAATTTGCCCGCTGGAAAAAAGTGATCGAAGACCGAAAGATCACCGCTGATTAATGTTTACCCCCACGGTCGCGCACTGCGTGTCGCTTCCTGCCCCCCGAGGGGGCCGCAACCCGCCTTCGGGCGGCCGGGCGGCGGGTTTGTGCCGCCCCCACGGTCGCGCACTGCGTGTCGCTCCCTGCCCCCCGAGGGGGCTGCAACCCGCCTTCGGGCGGCCGGGCGGCGGGTTGTTCTCGAAGTTTCAGGCCATGTGGCCAATGACCCCTGACGGCTCCGGCCGTCGTTCCTTTTTCTCAAACCTCAGTTCCACACACCATGAGCACTCCGCACCTGAACTTCATCAACGGCGAATGGCTGGCCGGCAACACCCTGGCGCCCAACCTCAACCCCAGCAACCTGGCCGATGTGATCGGCGAATACGCCCAGGGCGATGCGGCTCAGTTGGACCTGGCGGTGCGTGCCGCCGAGGCAGCCTTCCCGGCCTGGTCCACGGGGGGCATCCAGGCGCGCAGCGATGCGCTGGACAAGATCGGCAGCGAGATCCTGGCGCGCCGTGAAGAACTGGGCACCCTGCTGTCGCGCGAAGAGGGCAAGACCCGCGCCGAAGGCATTGGCGAAGCCACCCGCGCCGGCCAGATCTTCAAGTTTTTCGCCGGCGAATGCCTGCGCCTGGCGGGCGAGGCCATCCCCTCGGTGCGCCCCGGCATCGGCGTGGAGGTGACCCGCGAGCCCATCGGCGTGGTGGGCCTGATCACGCCCTGGAACTTCCCCATCGCCATCCCGGCCTGGAAGATCGCACCGGCCCTGGCCTTTGGCAACTGCGTGGTGCTCAAGCCGGCCGACCTGGTGCCGGGCAGTGCCTGGGCGCTGGCCGAAATCATCAGCCGCAGCGGCATTCCGGCAGGGGTGTTCAACCTGGTGATGGGGCGTGGCAGCGTGATCGGCGATGCGCTGGTCAAGCACCCCGGCATTGCCGCCGTCAGTTTCACCGGCTCGGTGAGCGTGGGCCGGCGCATTGCCGAGGCCTGCGTCCAAGGTCACAAGAAAGTGCAGCTCGAAATGGGCGGCAAGAACCCGCAGGTCATCCTGGACGACGCCAACCTGCAGCAGGCCATTGAGCTGAGTGTGCAGAGCGCCTTCTTCTCGACCGGCCAGCGCTGCACCGCCAGTAGCCGCCTGATCGTCACCGAAGGTATTCATGACGCATTTGTTGAAGGCGTGAAGGCCCGCTTGGCCGGCCTGAAGATCGGTGACGCCCTGACGGCCGGCACCGACATCGGCCCGGTGGTCTCGCAGGCGCAACTGGAGCAAGACCTGAGCTATGTCGAGATCGCCCGCTCGCAGGGCGCCACCGTGCAGGCCGGCGGCCAGCGCGTGGCCTGCCACACCGGCAGCGGCGCCGAGGGTTTCTTCATGACTCCGGCCCTGATCACCGACAGCACGCCGGAGCAGCGCATCAACCGCGAGGAAGTGTTCGGCCCGGTGGCCAGCGTGATCCGCGTGAAGAACTACGAAGAAGCGCTGGCGGTGGCCAACGACACCGAGTTCGGCCTTTCGGCCGGCATTGCCACGCAAAGCCTGAAGCACGCCACCCATTTCAAGCGCCATGCGCAGGCCGGCATGGTGATGGTCAACCTGCCCACCGCCGGGGTGGATTACCACGTGCCCTTTGGCGGCCGCAAGGGCAGCAGCTATGGCCCGCGCGAGCAGGGCCGCTACGCACAGGAGTTCTACACCACGGTCAAGACGGCCTACACCCTGGCCTGAGTCCGCAACACGTTGCGCGCGCTGGCGCCGTCCCCTGACCAGCCACCCCGGTGCGTTTAGGATGGGCGCCAGTCAACTTTGGAGAAATCCATGCGCACATCTTGCGGGTTCCGGCGGGTGGTTTGTTGTTTGCTGGGGGCCTGGGTGGCGGGTGCCTCCGGCATGGCGGTGGCAGCCACCCTAGGCAGCCGCCAGGCCGAGGTGGCCCAGCGCGGCCCGCAGGTGATGCCTTTCGACCTGGCGGCCACCCGCCACGTTTTCACCGCCACCCCCATGGGCGGTGAGCAGCAGGTGCTGGTGCGCCAGAGCGGCGACCGGGTTCAAATGGCCCTCATCCGATTGCACCTGGCCGCTTTGCGTGAGCAGTTCCTGGCGGGCGATTTCTCCTCCCCGGCCCAGTTGCATGGGGCCGACATGCCCGGCCTGGCCAGCCTGCGCAATGCCCCCCACGGACACCTGCAGATCACCTACCACGATGTGCCAGATGGCGCAGCGCTGCATTACAGCAGCCACGATCCGGCGCTGGTTGATGCGCTGCACCGGTGGTTCCAGGCTCAACTGGACGATCATGGCGACGATGCAATGGAAGGGCATGCCCTGCACCACGGCATGCACCACCACCCTGGCACGCATGGCCACGATGCCGTCAAAGAAGTGCCTTGAGACGTGCCCTCGCCGACAGGCCCCCAACTCTGAACCACCAACATCCCTCCGGAGACACCGATGAAACACCCCTTGCCTGCCACCGCCCTGCAACTGCGCTCGCTGATCGATGCCAGCGGCAGGTTGGAGATTTCACTGGTGGATGAACCACTGCCGGTGCCCAGCGAGCACGAGGTGCTGATCCGCATTGAGGCCACCCCCCTCAACCCCTCTGACCAGGGGCTGTTGCTCGGGGCCGCCGACCTTGGCACCGTGCAAGCCTTGGGGACCCCCGAACGCCCGGTGCTCCAGGCTCAGGTGCCTGCTGCTGCCATGCCGGCCATGGCCGCTCGGGTAGGCCAATCGCTGCCGGTTGGCAACGAAGGCTCGGGCACGGTGGTTGCTGCCGGTCGCTCTGCAGCGGCCCAGGCGCTGCTGGGTAAAAAGGTGGCGGCCATCGGGGGCGCCATGTATGCCCAGTACCGTTGCGTGCCTTTGAGCCAATGCCTGCTGCTGCCCGATGACGCCACCGCGGCCGAGGGGGCCTCGTGTTTCGTCAACCCGCTCACCGCGCTGGGCATGGTCGAGACCATGCGGCGCGAAGGCCACACCGCCCTGGTCCACACGGCCGCGGCCTCCAACCTGGGCCAGATGCTCAACCGGATCTGCCTGCAAGACGGTATCGGCCTGGTCAACATCGTGCGCTCGCCGGCCCAGGCGGCCTTGCTGCGCGGGCAGGGCGCGCTGCAGGTGTGCGACAGCAGTGCCGACACCTTCCCCCACGACCTGACCGAGGCCTTGGTACAGACTGGCGCCACGCTGGCCTTTGATGCCACCGGCGGCGGTACCCTGGCTGGCCAGATCCTGTCAGCCATGGAGGCGGCGCTGAGCCGCAACGCGAGTGAATACAGCCGCTATGGCTCACCGGTGCACAAACAGGTGTACCTGTATGGCGGGCTGGACACCTCGCCCACCACCTTCCGGCGCAATTTCGGCATGGCCTGGGGCATGGGCGGCTGGTTGCTGTTTCCGTTCCTCAACAAGATCGGCGCGGCCGGTGCCGAGGCCCTGAAGCAACGCGTGGCGCGTGAACTGCGCAGCACCTTCCGCAGCCACTATGCGGGCGAGCTGAGCCTGACCGAAGCCCTGGCGCCTGAGCAGGTACGCCGCTACGCCCAGCGTGCCACCGGCGAGAAGTTTCTGATCAAGCCGAATTGAGCGGCGCCCAGGTGTCGCCGCCTGCGGCGTGGGGCACGACCTGGCCCCGACATTCGCCAAAGGCGATGCGGGCGGCCCCTTCACGCTGGCACCAACCCCGCAACACCACGGTGTCACCGTCTTCCAACCAGTGGCGTTCCGTGGGCCCGGGCAGCGTCAGGGCCTGGCGCCCGCCCTTTGTCAATTCCAGCAGGCAGGCCGCCTGGTCAGGTTCTGGTCCCGACAGCGTGCCGGTGCCCAGCAGATCGCCAGCCTGCAGGCGGCAGCCGTTGCTGCTGTGCTGGGTCAACATCTGTGCCGCTGACCAGTAGGCGTGCCGGTAATTGGTCAGACACAGGCGCCGCAGCGAAGCTTGCCCAGCGGGTTGCAGCAGCGCTTCCAGCGCGATGTCGATGGCGCCTTGCAGGGCCTGCAAGGGGTGGTCGAGGTAGGGCAGGGCAGGCGGGTCGTCGACTGTGCGAGGCAGCGGCGCCCTGAAGGGGGCCAGGACCTCGAACGTGACCACCCAGGGCGAGACCGTGCTCAGAAAGTTCTTGGCCATGAAGGGCCCCAGCGGCACGGCCTCCCAGGCCTGGATATCGCGTGCGGACCAGTCGTTGAGCAGGCAAAGACCGAACAGTTGTTGCTCGGCCTGGTCCAGCGCCAGGGTCTGGCCCAGAGCATTGCCGGTGCCGACCAGCACCCCCAGTTCCAGCTCGAAGTCGAGCTGGCGGGTGGGGGCGTAGATCGGCCGGCTGTGCTCAGGCAGCAGGATCTGGCCGGCGGGCCGCCCTCAGGCATCGGCTCCTGCCGAGGCCTTGTTGAACGCCATGGCACGTGATCCACGGAAATCCACAAAGTCACACAAACGCAACTTTGTACACATAGGATTGACAGGGCGTTAACCAACGACTTGGCGGCCCAGGCTGGCCCAAGCCCCGTTCAACCTACCTGTCTCCGGGATATTCACGATGACGAACACCGATTTGCAGCGCTGCACCGCTGCGCCCCAAAGCCCCGCGCCCCAGCGCCTGGACAAACCTTCGAAGCCGCTGTGGCGCGGGCTCGCCTTGGGCCTGGCCCTGAGCGCAACCCTGGTCGGCTGCGGTGGGGGTGGTAACAACAACTGCGGATCCGCCGGCAACACCCGAGTCCTGCACTGCGCGCCCTGAGCTGGTTCTGCCGCCCGGGCCTCTCTGCCACCCACCACTGAAACACTGAGCTGTCATGACATTCAATCGTCGCCATTTCCTGCGCTCCGCCGGCCTGACCACCGGCTCCACCCTGGCGCTGAGCCTGTTCCCGCCTGCCATCCAGAAGGCCCTGGCCATTCCGGCCAACAACCAGACCGGTACCCTCAAGGACGTCGAGCACATCGTGCTGCTGATGCAGGAGAACCGCTCTTTTGACCACTATTTCGGCAGCCTCAATGGCGTGCGCGGCTTTGCAGATCCGTTTGCCGTGCCCGTGCCCACGGCCAATGGCGTGCAGGGCAAGACGGTGTGGTCGCAGCCCAATGCCACGGCAGGCGTGACACCGGCCGTGATCGCGCCCTTCCGACTCAACACGGTGCAGAACTTCGAGGTCATGCGCGTGCAGGGTACGCCGCACTCCTGGAGTGATGCCCAGGGGGCCTGGGACCAGGGGCGCATGAGCTACTGGACCAAGTACAAGGCCAACCATTCGATGGGCTATTTCACCCAAGAGGACATGCCCTTCCAGTACGCGCTGGCCAATGCCTTCACGATCTGCGATGCCTACCATTGCAGCTCGCAGACCGGCACCAACACCAATCGCTTGTTTGCCTGGACCGGCACCAACGATGGCCTGGCCAAGGGCAATGGCCCTGCCACCTACAACGACTACGACTGGTTCGACGCCAACCCCGGTAACGACGGTGGCTACACCTGGACCACGTACCCCGAGCGCCTGCAGGCCGCTGGCGTGAGCTGGCAGGTGTACGAGAACATGGAGGACAACTTCACCGACAACTGCCTGGCCGGCTTTCACAGCTTTCGCGATGCCTATTACCAGCGCCCCGGTTACTCCGAGGCGTTGCGCCAGCGCGGTGTGAGCACGCGCGACCTGGACAAGCTCAAGGAGGACGTGCTGGCCGGCAAGCTGCCGCAGGTGAGCTTCATCGTGGCCACTGCCGAGGGGTCGGAGCACCCGGGGCCCTCCAGCCCGGCGCAAGGCGCCGACTACACGGCCAAAGTGCTGGACGCGTTGACCTCCAACCCCGATGTCTGGAGCAAGACCGTGCTGATCCTGAACTTCGACGAGAACGACGGCTTCTTCGACCATGTGCCCCCACCGGCACCGCCGTCGTATGTCAGCTACAACGCTGATGTTTCCCAGGCTCAGTTGGCGGGTGCCAGCACGGCCGATGCCACTGCCGAGTACCACGAGCATCTGGTGACGTACCACAACTCGGCCGCCGAGCAGGCCTTGCTGCACCGCCCCTATGGCCTGGGGCCGCGCGTGCCCATGTACGTGATTTCGCCCTGGAGCAAGGGGGGCTGGGTCAATTCGCAGGTGTTCGACCACACCTCGGTGTTGCAATTCATCGAGCAGCGTTTTGGTGTGATCGAGAGCAATATCTCGCCCTGGCGCCGCGCCGTGTGCGGCGACCTGACCAGCGCTTTCAACTTTGCCGACCCGGACAACACGGCGTTCTACAAGAGCCTGCCTGCCACCCAGGCGCTGGCCGACCGGGCGCGGGCCCTGCCGGGCCGCACCACGCCGCTGCCGCCGAATGCCCCGGCCATGCCGGTGCAGGCCAAAGGCACCCGGCCCTCGCGCGCACTGCCTTACGAACTGCACGTGAGCGCAGTGTGTGCGCCCAGCAGCCAGCAGGTCAGCCTGATCCTGGCCAACACCGGCAAGGCGGCCGCTGTGTTCCATGTCTATGACCGCCTGCACCTGGACGCGATTCCGCGCCGTTATACCGTCGAAGCCGGCAAGCAACTCAGCGGCGTGTGGTCGGTAGCGGCCGACAACGGCCTGTACGATCTGTGGGTGCTGGGGCCAGCGGGCTTTCACCGCCACTTCAGCGGCAATGCCAAGACCCTGAATGCCAGCGCCCAGCCCAACCCCGAGATCCAGGTCTGCTACGACGTGGCCAATGGGGACCTGTTGCTCAAGCTGCACAACACCGGCAGCGCCGCCTGCACGTTCAGTGTGAAGGCCAATGCCTATTTCGACGCCACGGCCCAGAGCGCCAGCGTGAGCCCCGGCGGCGAAGCAGTGATGGCATGGGCACTCAAGGCCAGCGGCAACTGGTACGACTTCAGCGTCAGCGTGCCGGCTTTGGCGGGCTACTCGCGTCGCTTTGCCGGCCGGCTCGAAACAGGCGAGCATCTGATCAGCGACCCGGCCATGTATGGCAGCGCGGTGTCCGATCAGCTCGTCATCAAGTTCTGAGCATCGGATGAAACCCTGGCCGCGGCCGGCCCCCCCGGGGGGCGGTCTGCGGCATGATCGAGCCCATGTTTCAAGAAAAACGTCACCAACGCATCCTCGCCTTGCTGGCCGGCAGCGGCCATGTGAGCACCGAGCGCATCGTCAAGGACCTGGGGGTCTCGCGCGAGACCGTGCGGCGCGATGTGTTGGTGCTGGAGACCACGGGCCAGCTGCGGCGCGTGCACGGTGGTGTGAAGCTCGGTGGGCCCGAATCCGAGCCGCCGCTGCAGCAGCGCCTGCAGACCAACACCCTGCAAAAGCGCGCCGTGGTGCAGGCCGCGGCCCGCCTGCTGCTGCCGGGCCAGTCGCTGTTTATCGACGCGGGCAGCACGGTGTCGATGCTGGCCGAAGAACTGGCTTCGCTGCAGGGGCTGACCATCATCACCAACTCGTTCGATGTTGCCCTCAAGCTCGCGGCCCCCGGATACGACGGTGCGCCGCGGCATCAGGTGCATCTGCTGGGTGGGCGTCCCCGGCCGGGCCTGGCCGCGACCTATGGCGACAGCACGGTGGCCGAGCTGATGCGCTGGCGCCCCGACTGGGCCATGCTGTCACCCGTCGGCATCGACGCCACGCTGGGCGCCAGCAGCTTCGAGCCGGCCGAGGCCGAACTGGCCCGCGCCATGGTGCGCCAGGCGCACCGCAGCGTGCTGCTGGCTGACGACAGCAAAATCGGCGTGCAATCGCGCCTGTCGTTCTGCACGCCAGATCAGGTCCACGGATTGATCACCAACCGGCGTGCCGCTCGCCACCCGGCCTTGCTGGCCCTGCAGCAGGCGGGCTGCGCGATCACCCTCGCCTGAGTGGCCTGTGCCGGGGGCCTCGGGCCCGATCCAACGGGTTCACCCGACGGGGCTGGGTGAAATCCCCTGTCTATGAAGGGGATTCCCCCGTACACTGACCGCCGGTAGTGGTCGCTACTGCCGGCGGTGCTTTGGGCCGCACTTATTCCCTCCCTGTGTGATCAACAGCCATGACGACCCTCGCGAGCATCGATCAAACCCGAGCCTGCCTGTCGGGCGCCCTGCAGGCGGGCGAGATCTGGCCCGCTTTTCAACCCCTGGTGCACCTGCGCAGCCGCCGGATTGCGGGCTTCGAGGTGTTGGCGCGCTGGACCTCGCCGGTGTTGGGGGCCGTGCCCCCCGGGGTGTTCATTCCGCTGGCCGATGGCCTGGGCCTGCTGCACGAACTCAGCCTGCACCTGATCAGCGAAGCCTGCGCGCGGGCCCGCGACTGGCCAGGCGATTTTTATCTGGCTTTCAACCTGGCACCCAGCCAGTTTCTGCGGCCTGAACTGGCCGCTGAGGTGCTGGCAGCGGTGAGCCGGACAGGCTTTCCGATCCAGCGCGTGCAGGTTGAAATCACCGAAAACGCCTTGTTCCACGACAACCAGGTGGCCCGCCGCAGTGTCGACGCCATCAAGCAGATGGGCGCCACCCTGTCGCTGGACGACTTTGGCACCGGCCACTCCAGCCTGACCCGGCTGCAATCGCTGCCGTTTGACGAGATCAAGATCGATGCCAGCTTTGTGCGAGCGCTTGAGTCCGATTCAGGCAGTCTGAAGATCGTCACGGCGGTGCTGGGCCTGGGGCAGAGCCTGGGGGTGCACGTGATCGCGGAAGGCATTGAGACCGAACGCCAAGCCAAGCTGCTTGAGCAGCTGGGTTGCGTTCTCGGCCAGGGCTACCTTCTGGGCCGCCCGGCACCCCATGCCCAGGCCCAGGCGCAGCTGGCGCGAGACGGGTGCCACAACAACGGCCATGACTCGCCGCTGGACGCCTCTCCTTTCCAGCGCCTGCACCAGCTCGAAACCTTGTACCAGGATGCGCCCGTGGGGCTTTGCTTTCTGGACACCGAAATGCGGGTCATCAGTGCCAACCCCAAGGTCATCCAATACCTGGGCCTGGGGCAGGTCGAATTGCGAGGGCAGCCGGTGACACGGGTGTTGAGCCAGCCGGGGGCATCGGGCTTGCTGGACGCGCTGCAACAGGTGCGTGCCGGGGCTGATCTGGCCCCCTCTGAGTACAGCCACAGCGGCACAGGCGCAACTTTCCTGGTGGCCCATCAGCGCGTTTGCAATGAACTGGGCGAGTGGCTGGGTATTTCACTGGTGGTGATCGACATCACGGCGCGGGTCACGGCCGAGCGCGTTCTGCAGCAGAGCGAGGAGCATTTCAGGCGCTCGATCGAACTCGGACCCAACATTGCCTGGGCTGCCGGCCCTGACGGTGTGATCGACTACATGGGGCCGGCTTTCGAATGGACCCCGCTCAATTCAGCGCAGGAGCGCTACCAGCGCTGGCGCGACCGCATGGATCCGCAAGATCGCAACCGCGTGCACGAAGAGTGGCTGGCACACCTGCCCAGCCGGGCCCCGTTCAAGACCGAGTTTCGCATTCTGTGGCCAGACAACAGCTGGCGCTGGGTGCGCAGCCAAGCTTATCCCCACCTGGACGAGCAAGGCCGGGTGTTGCGCTGGTACGGCATCATCATGGACATCTCCAGCGAACGCAGGCTGGAGGAGCGCGTGGCCGAACTGGAGCAGAAGATGTCCCACTGGGGCCTGCCGGCCCGTACCGATCAGGCGTAGGTGTTGACCGAGTTGCCCATCGTCTCGGTGGGCTTGGGGGGCTGGGGCTGGGAGTTGCTGGCAGGGGCTGGCGCCGCGCCGGCACGGGTGCCGTCGTTGTCGCCATCCGCATCCACGCCGCCGGTTTTGGCCACCGGGGTCTGGGCTTGGTAGGGGTTGCTGGAACCTACGGAAGAAATGCTGGACATGATGATCCTTGGTCAGGGTTGAAAAAGCGCTTTGTCATCGTTTGTATCGACATGCAGACAATTGGGCTGAAGCTGCTTTACCTGCCAGCAATTTTCCGCAGGCCTGGGGATCAGGTTCCGGTGGCCGCGTTGCTGTTGGCGTTGGCACTTTGCACCTGGATGCGGAAGTGCTCGATGGTGCCGTCTTCCATGGCGGCCTTGATCCAGTTGGGCTTGCGGCCCTTGCCGCTCAAGGTACCGTCCCAGGACAGGCCCCGGCCTGGATCGTAGAAGGTGGCCGGGCGCTTGAGCTTGTTCGGCGCATGGGTTCGACTCAGTGAACTGAGCGCCACCTGAGACGGGGTGAGTTGAAACTGTTGCACCAGGGTTCGGGCCAATTCGACGGCCTCTTTCCTCTTGGAGCGGAACAATTCATCGCGTCGCGCCTGAAGCTGCGCGATTTGCTGATCGAGGGATCGGATTTCATTGAACATAAGCCCGCTATTTTAGGGACTTGTGAAACGGGTTCGCCGCCTGGGCCATCGGCCCGGCGGCATTGCCCTGCAGGGTTGGATCAATCCAGCGAGGCGCCAGCCTTTTTGATCACGTCGGCAAAGCGGCTCGATTCGCCATCCATGAACTGCTTGAACTGATCACGGGTGGTGGGGAAGGGTTCATAGCCGAACGAGGCGAATTTTTCTTTCACGTCGGCTTCTGCCAGGGCTTTCTCTACGTCACGCTTGATCTTTTCAGCCACGGCGGGCGACACGCCCTTGGGTGCGGCGATGGCGTTCCAGCCCGTCACCTCGTAGCCCGCCGGCCCGCCGGATTCGACCACCGTGGGCACATCCGGGAAGTTGGCCAGGCGCTTGGGCGCAGCCACGGCCAGGAAGCGCAGCTTGCCGGCGCGTTGCAGAGGGCCGGCGGTGGCGCTGGTGCCCAGGGCAAAGGTCAGCTCGCCATTGGCCACCCCGGTGTACAGCTGCGTGGTTTCCTTGTAGATCACGTGCACCATGTCCGTCTTGGTCATGCTTTCCAGCAGAGCCGAACCCAGGTGCACCGGGTTGCCCACCGACCACGAACCGTAATTGAGCTTGCCAGGGTGGGCCCGTGCATCGGCAATCAGGGCGCCCATGTCCTTGTAGGGGCTGTTGGTGGCCACGTTCACGAAGAAGTAAGTCTTGAACAGCGGCAGGATGATGTCGAAATCCTTGGCCACATCGTAGGGCAGCTTCTTGAACAGGTGCGGGTAGGCCGCGATGTGCACGTTGTCGAGCTGGATCAGGTCGTGCCCGTCGTTGGCGCCCCGCTTGAACGCATCGATCGCGATGAAGCCGTTGCCGCCTGGGCGGTTTTCCACCACCACCGGTTGGCCCCACATGCGCGACAACTTGTCTGCCACCAACCGTGCCACGCCATCCGGGCCGCCCCCCACCGGGAAGGGCGTGATGATGCGCACCGGCTTGGTCGGGAACTGCGCCGCCGGGGCGCTGCTCTGGGCCTGGGCTGGCAGCAGGGCACCGGCAGCACCCAGGCCGAGGGCCAGAGCGGCCAGGCGACGGGTCAGTGACAGGGGGGGGCGAGGAGCATGTTGCATGGATTGTCTCGGTTGTCGGAGGAAGATACAGACGCTTAAACGGTCGGTTTGAGCGCTGTTCGCGCGTTCTGGATTGTCGACACTCGGGTAGGCCCAGGCCAGTGAGCTGACGTCATATCAGCTAGAACGAATTGGCATGACGCTGCGGTAGCTATGCCATGAGAAACAGGTGGTGCCACCCGATGAGGTCGGCGCTGTGCCTGGGCTGCTCGGGGGGGGCGCTGGGGCAAGTCTTCAGCGGTGCAGGCTTTCCCATTGCACCCAGGCACCCGCACCTTCGTTTGCCGTACTGTGCCGAAACCCGATCAGCGCTTTTTGCACATCGCCGCCAGCGCCCTCCCAGGTCGATAGGACACCAGTCCCCATGGGGCGCACACGCGCCGGCTGATCGCGCTTCGTCCAGCAATGGATGGCCGTGCACCCCGCGCACCAAGGTGTGCGGCCGCGATGTTGGCCCGGAGCCCCCGCTGCCTGTTACAGGCCCATGAATTCATGCCGCATTCACACCCGTGCCCCTGCGTGAGGCTTGGAGGCAGCAAACACTGCGCGTCCAGCGGCATGCTGGCTGCCGGCCCCGGCACAGGCCGGCCTCGTCGTGGCCGGGGTGCCGAGGTACAACAACGCACCGGCTGCGCCGTTCAAGGCCTGTATCGACCACATCGTCCGCGTCGGGCGGACCTTCGGCTTTAACCTCAGTTGCGGCGGTGGGCCCTACTGGCCCTTGCTGGCCGAGCGCCACCCTGTGGCGGCCTGCGGCCCCACCGCCTTTGCATGCCTGGGTGTAGGAAACGTTGATGGTGTCGCCATCAAATATGACGAGCTCACCGACCCCCAGCGGGTTGGTTCGAACAGCCCGGCCGATGCAGCCGCGAACCCTCTGGTGCAAGCCCTGTCTCACGGCGCCTGGTCAGGCAGGGTGAACTCGAACCGGTAGGCGTGGGTGCCGTCGGCAGCGATATCAATGACCATCTGTCCTGACAAGCCCGCCAACGCTTCTGTTCCCGAATCCGGCACCACCTGGATCGACTGTGCCGGGACACCTCGGGTCATGGTCGAGCTGTGCTGCAGGACAAAGCTCCCACTTCGCCCGTCAAGACGGCCACGCACCAACTCCATGGCGACGTACCCGGCCGAGCCATCGGTGGCGCTTCGGAAGGCCAGCATTTCTCCGGTACTGGTTGCGTCCAGCGGGCCGTGGAATCGTTTGTCGAGAGACATTCGCTTCAGGCCGCTGGAGGCAGCCACGCTGCTCAGCGCCTGGGGCGCGATCTGGATGTCGAACAAACCGTTTGCAGAATTTGAAAACATGGCGGGCTTTGGAACAAGGGGTCAAGGGTTGGCCGCGGCGCCTGCGGCGCGAAAGTGGCCGACGCAGGCGCTGCGACAATGAAGTACGAAGAGCTTTCCATCACCTGACTTTTCAGGGTGGCTCTGAATTGAACAATATCGCGCAAGATGACGATTGGAAAAACGCGACGGCCTGTGGCATCCGAGCCGAGGGGCGTGCTGCACGCGCTGGTGGCTGGCGAAATCGAACACCACAGAGTGGCACCGTTACCGGCACTGGCCGATTGGGTTGAGCATTTCTGGCGGGTGCGCTGGAACCTCGAAGGGCTGGCACCCAAGGTGGTGGAAACGCTGCCTCACCCGAATGTGCATCTTGTCGTTGAGAAGGGTTCAGCCCGGGTGTTCGGCGTTCATACCGGGCGCTGGACACGCGTGCTGGAGGGCCGCTCCACCGCCTTCGGCATCAAATTTCGACCCGGTGCCTTTCGCCCTTTCCTGGGGGGCCCTGTCTCTGGCTTGAGGGATGCATCGCTACCGAGCGACACATTGTTTGGCGCTGAGTCCCATGAGTTGGACGCCATCTCCGACTGTGGTCACGGCCCCGGAGGCGATGTTCAAGCGGTCCAATTGGCGACGCGCTTCTTGCTGGCCCGACTCCCTGCTGCCGATCCGAATGGCCTGCTTGCCGGCCGGATGGTCGACAGCGTCGTGGATGATCGCCAAATGCACAGTGCCAAGGCGCTTGCCGATCAGTTCGACATGAGCCTGCGTGCCACGCAGCGCCTGTTCAATGACTACGTTGGCATCGGTCCGAAATGGGTGATCAACCGGTACCGTGTGCATGAGGCGATTGCACAGGTGCAGGCCGGTGGCGCTGTTTCCTGGACGGCTCTTGCGCTGGATTTGGGGTACTTCGATCAGGCGCATTTCATCACCGACTTTCGCAAACTGGTCGGAGAGACGCCGGTGGGCTATGCGAGCAAATGGAACGAATCGAACCTTTCGAGGCTGGCCGCCTCGGGTGCCTAAGCACCCATCGGCGAGCACAGTTCGATCAGGGTCCCGTCTGGAGCGCGAACATACGACACCACCTGGCCCCAGGGCTTGCGGCTGGGCGCGGCCAGTTCGGTGGCGCCGGCCTGAAGGGCTTTGGCATGGGCCGCCTCGACCTCGGTGGTGACCAGGCCCAGCTCCATTCCCAAGGGGGCTTTTGACTCCGACGCCGCGACATGGCCGCCCGGGAAATTGCCGTGCCCAAGCGCATGGTCCGCGAAGGCCAAGGTGGTTTCGCCGGTGTTCAATTCACCGTAGGTGCCAGATTCGTGCAGAAATTTCACTTCAAAGTCGAACGCGGCCGCAAAAAACTGCAGCGAGGCTTTGACATCGGGCACATAGACGATGGTGTATCCGAGCTTCATGGTGTTCCAGTTTCTCTAGGGGATGCGCGGGCGCCAGGCCCAGGCAAATGATCCTATCAGCCCATGGCCCGGGCCAAACGGCGGCGGTGGTGGGAATCATCCATGATCGTGCAGACCGCCCACCTTTCAGCCCTGAAGCATGGCCGGGAGGCCGTACCATTGCGGCCATGAGCGACACCTACCTCGTCACCACTTACGCCGACAAGGACCAAGTCAAGGCCCTGGGTGCCCGCTGGGACCCGGCGCGGCGGCAATGGCGGGTGCCGGCCGGGCTGGACCTGGGGCCTTTCGCGCGCTGGCTACCCCAGGGGATGGCGCTGGAGCCGGTGGCCAGCGCGGGGGCGGTAGCCCGTGCCGCCGGCACGGCATTGACCGAGCCCTTTAGCGGCAGTGCCGGTGCCCTGGCCCCGGCCGATGCCAAGGGAATTTCGTTGTCGCGTCTGCTGGGCGGCGTGGCCGTGGCGGTGTCCGATGCCTTTCGCGAAGGTGTGTGGACCACGGTCGAGGTGGTCGATGTGCGGGCGCGCAACCATGTCTACCTCGAAGTCTCGGAGCGTGACCTGAGCGGCAACACGGTGGCCAAGGCCCATGCCGTGATCTGGTCCAGTGTCGCCCAGCGCATCCTGCCGGCTTTTCAGCAGGCCACGGGGGTGGAGCTGGCGGCAGGGCTCAAGCTGCTGGTGCGCGCCCGGCCCGTGTTCAAGGCGCAGTATGGGTTTTCTTTGGAAGTCGACGAGATCGACCCCAACTACACCCTGGGTGATCTGGAGGCCAGCAAACGCGAGATCCGCGAGCGCTTGCGCCGCGAGGGCCTGTTCGCGCTGAACCGCGAACTGCCTCCGCCCTGGGACTTCAATCATGTGTTGGTGGTGGCGCCCGAAGGCGGCGCGGGTCTGGGCGACTTCCAGGCCGAGGCCAGCCGGCTGGAGCGCCATGGCCTGTGCCGCTTCGTCTACGTGTACAGCCGCTTTCAGGGCGAGGGGGCACCAGCCGAGATACGGCTGGAGTTGCTTGCTGCGTTGGAGCAGATCCGCGCCAATCACCCCTGGCTGCCCGATGCCGTGGTGTTGATCCGGGGCGGTGGGGCCGTCAATGACATGGCGTGGTTGAACGACTACGCACTGGCGCGCACCCTGTGCGAACTGCCGGTGCCGGTGTTCACCGGCATTGGCCACGAGCGCGACAACACCGTGCTCGATGAGGTGGCCCACCAGCGGTTTGACACCCCCTCGAAGGTGATTGCCGGCATCGAGCAGGTGATTCGCGAACGGGCTCACCAGGCTCGCGCCCTGTTCGACGGCATTGCCAGCCAGGCGCGCCGCAGCGTGGAGCAGGCCCGCCTGCAGGCGACGCAGCTGAGGGCCCAGGTGCATGCGGGGGCGCTGGGCCAGGTGGCGCTGGCCAAGGCCGGCGCTGGCCAGGCCATGACGGATGTTCGGTTGCACGCGGTGGTCACCGTGCGCCAGGCCACCGATTCGGCCCAAAGCCGCCTGGGCGAGGTGCAGCAACTGGCGCGGGCCCAACTGCAGTCGGCCCAGCGCGAGACACCAGCGCTGATCGGAGAGATCCGCGCCGAGGCGCGCCAAATGCTGCGCACGGCCCGCCTGCAGGTGAGCAGCGACCTGGAGGCCATCCGCAGCCAGGCCAGGGCAGACCTGCGCCAACAGCAGGACCACCTCAGCCGCAGCCTGGGCGATATCGGCGCGCTGGCGCGCCAGGCCGTGGCCCAGGCACGCCAGGGCAGCGAAAGCCTGATGCGCGAGATCGCCGGCCAAGGCCCCGGCAAGACCCTGGGCCGGGGCTTTGCCCTGGTGCGGACCGACTCGGGCGAACCCATCACCAGCGCCTCGACCACTGCGGCCGAGGTGACGCTTCAATTTCACGACGGCCAGCGCGCCGCAACCCTGCTCAAGCCATGAAACACAGCTTCAAGGAATCCTATGGCGTTCTGCAACGCCACGCCCAGACTCTGCGCGAACAGCGCGAACCCAACATCGACGACCTGCTTCAGATCGTGGAAGAGTCAGTGAGCGCATTCAAGATATGCCAGGCCCGCATCGATGCGGTCGAGAAAGCGCTCGAAAAAGAGTTGGGCGAACCCCAGCGCGACGCCGCCGAGCGAGGCCAGGTGCCCTCGGCGGCCCCGGCAACGAGCCTGGCCACCGACGACGACGTGCCGTTCTGAGGCTGGGGACGGCCCCAATTCAGAGCGGAGGCGATTCCCGTTTGAAGGGCCCCGGGACTTGCGGCACCTGGGCAGCCCAAGCCGCATGGCCTGATCAGCGGAAGAGGGCCGCCGGGCCGCTGGCAAGCTCAGGGGGTCACAGGAAATCCTGCATGAACGGGCCCTGGAGCGTGATCTGGCAAGCTGAATCCGTCTGGGTGTAACCCCGCGACTCCAGGTCTTTCATCACTCGGTTGACCATTTCACGGGAGGCGCTGACCATCTTGGCGATGTCCTGACGGGCAATCCGTTCGCGTATCACCATCGTGCCGTCCGGCCCCGGTTCAGCCACTGCGCAGCTTGCACAGCGCGAGCTGGCGCCCGCATTTGTCGGTCGACGTCACCCGTACGCGACCTGTGAGCACGATGAACAGCAGGTCCGAATGGGCATGTTGCTTCACCGGAATCTCGCCTCGTCCGAACCGGCGTTTTTGTACGGCCAGGGCGTTCGACTCGGCCTGTGATGGCGTCAAGCGACTGAAAACCGGGATGCGCCGCAGCAGTTCCAGGTTGGAGACCATCGTGCTCATAGGTGCTTGGTCCTGATTGGTCTTGATGGGGCGAGTCGTTGAATCCTGAGCGCCCGCCAGCGCGTGTAGGGTCTTGGTGCTCTGCCTGAGGGTGTTGATCGCCGGTAGGGCGGGTCGACGGGGTGTCGCTCGCGGTTGCGCGGGTGGTGGTGCACACGAGGCCCCCGGCCCAGTGACCGCACGCCATCGTGGATCAAGGGCAGGTTCGCCGCCATCCCGTGTGTGCGAGGCGTTCACGGAACGAAGACCAGGCCGCCTTGCTGACCAGTGCGCCCGGCGTGCGGGTCAGGCAAGCGAGTAACTGCAGTTCGCGTGTGGTCAGCGCCACCTGTTTGTGGTCAGGCGAGACCGGAGCAGCTTCTGCCGTGAGCAGGCGCCACGCGGCCTGCGCAACATCGGTGCCGGTGTGGCGATCAGCGCGTCGCAACAGTGAGCGGATGCCGGCCACGATTTCATTCAGGTCGGTCGGCTTGACAAAGTACTGCAAGGCCCCGGATTCCAGGCCCGTGATGCGGCTCGAAAGATCGCCCCGTGCGGTCAGGACCACGACATGTTGGCCTTGCACATCTGCTGGCTCTGGAGCAGGTTGATGGCCTCCTCGCCCTTGTACACGCCACTGGTGCCTTGCAAGTTCGGCTGAGTGGAGGGGGCGCCCCATGGCCGAGTTGACTCGGTAACCGGTGCTCAGGCGGGTCAGCGAGCAAGCAGCGGTTCGGCTGGACTGAGGCAGGGCAGCCTGGCGGTGGCGGTGGCGGTGGCGGTGGCGGTGGCGGTGGCGGTGGCGTTGGCCGCTGACCGATCTATCGCCCTGGATCCGACTTGTCAGTCACAACCGGGCGTGTAGGCCACCACCCGCTGCTCAATCACCCCGAACGGCCCTGGCTGACCATCGCCCTGAATCCCGGGCCAGCGCGCCTCCATGCGCACGCGGTCGCCAAACTGCATGAAGGCGGTGCGTGGGCCGCCGTGGTCCAGCATCTCGATGACTCGGCGTTCGGCGATGCAACTGGAGCCGACCTCGCGCGCACTGTTGGAGACGGTGCCCGAGCCGATGATCGTGCCTGCGCTCAGGCGGCGTGTGCGGGCCGCATGGGCGATCAGCTGGTGGAAACCGAAGTTCATCTCGCCGCCGTGCGGGTGGCCGAACCATTGGCCGTTCCAGTGCACCTGCAGCGGCAACTGCACGCGCCCGTCGCGCCAGTGCTCGCCCAGTTCATCGGGTGTGATGGCCACGGGGGCGAAGCTGCTGGAGGGCTTGGCCTGCAGAAAGCCGAAACCGCTGCGCATTTCGCGCGGGCCCAAGGCGCGCAGGCTCCAATCGTTGATCTGCACCAGCAGGCGCACATGGGCCAGGGCCTGTTCGGGCGGGGTGGCCATGGGCACCTCGTCAAGCACCACGCCAAACTCGCCTTCGAAGTCGATGCCATCGGCCTCGCTGGGCAGTGGCACGTCGGCCTGGGGGCCCAGAAAATCGTCGCTGGCGCCCTGATACATCACGGGGAGGGTGTCGAAATCGGGGATGGGCGCGGTGTTGAAGGCGCGTTCCATGAGGCGGCCATGGTTCAGGAAGGCCGATGCGTCGCACCATTGCGGGCTGCGCGGCAGCGGGGCCTGGAGGCTGGCTGTGTCCAAGCTGAAGGCGCCGGGCAGTTGGCCGGCGTTCAGGGCGTCGTAGCGTTGCTGCAGCGCAGGTGCCACCCGGGCCCAGTGCTGCACGGCGTGCAGCAGGCTGGGGGCGATGTCGCTGGCGTCGACGCCCTGTTGCAGCGGGCGCGAGACCAGGATCAGGCGGCCGTCGAGGTGGCCTTCGGGGTGGGCGAGGGTGGCGAATTTCATCAAGGGCTCCGGGTCGAGGCGGTGAGGGATGTGGGCTGTTTCAGTGGCCGTCAGAGATGGTGGTGCCGCCATCGACCACCAGGTTCTGGCCGGTGATGAAGGCGCCAGCGGCGCTGGCCAGCAGCACGGCCAGGCCGGCCACTTCGTGGGGCTCGCCCACGCGGCGCAAGGGGGTCTGGGCCAGGCGACGGCGCATGAAGTCGTCGTTGGCCAGCAACCCGGTGGCCAGCGGGGTGCGGATCAGACCCGGTGAAATGGCATTCACTCGCACCCCCTGGGGGCCCCATTCGACGGCCAGGTTGCGTGCCATCTGGGCCAGGGCGGCCTTGCTCAGGCCATACAGGCCGATGTGGGTGTTGCCACGCAGGCCGGCAATGCTGGACATCAGCACGATGCTGCCCTGGCCGGTGGCGGCCATGCCGGGCAGCAGGCCGGCGCACAACTGGTGCACGCTTTTCAGGTTGACGGCCATCACCTGGGCCCAGTCGGCATCGCTGACTTGGTGCAGTGGGCCGGCCGGCCCTTGCAAGCCGGCATTGGCCACCAGCACCTGGGGCGCACCGAAGGGCTTGGAGGCGGCGTGGATCAATGCCTGCACCTGGGCCGGATCGGACAGGTCGCAGGGCAGGGCGGCGGCGCTGTGGCCGGCCGCGACGAGGGCCTGGCAGAGGTCGCCGCAGGCCGTGGCGTCGCGGTCGCTCACCAGAACCCGGGCCCGCTGGCGGGCCATGGCCCAGGCCAGGGCCTGGCCCAGTCCGCCGGTGGCGCCGGTGATCAGCACGGTGCGCTGGCTGAGATCGAACAGGTCGATGCCTGTCATGGACAGTGCTGGCACGGGCTCAGTCCAGCGTCACGCCCACGGCCTTGATGACCTGGCCCCAGCGTTCGGTTTCGGACTGGATGAATCGGGCGTACTCGGCGGGGCTCAGAGGTGCGGGGGTGACGGCGAAGTCGCCAAAGCGCTCCATCACCTCGGGGGATTGGACGGCCTTGACGACGGCCGCATGAAGTTGCGCCACCACGGCGGCTGGCGTGCCCTGGCGCACCACCACACCTGTCCAGCCCGGGGCATTGAGCTTGCCCAGGCCCAGTTCGGCCAAGGTAGGGACCTGGGGCAGTTGGCGCAGGCGCTTGTCGCTGCCCACCACCGCCAGAGCGCGCAGCTTGCCCTCGCGCACATACGGCAGGCTGTTGGCGGCGACGTCCAGCATCAGGTCGATGTGGCCGCCCATCAGGTCCTGCAGGGCCGGCGCGGCGCCTTTGTAAGCCACGTGCTCCAGATTGCCGCCGGTCTCGCGACGGTACATCTCCATCCAGATGTGGGGCTGGCTGCCGATGCCAAAAGACCCGTAATGCAGCGGCTTGTCGGCCTTGGCGGCCAGCTGCAGGTCGGCCAGCGACTTGATCGGGCTGTTGGCGGGCACCACCAGCACCAGGGCCGAGGTGAGCAGGCGGGTCAGGGGAATGAAGTCTTTCTGGACGTCGTAGTTCAGCCGTGGGTAGAGGGCGGCGTTCATGGCGAAGGGGCCGATGTCGCCATAGAACAGGGTGTGGCCGTCTGCGGGCAACTGCTTGACGTAGGCCGCTGCGATCTGCCCGCCTGCACCCGGCTTGTTCTCGACGATGACCGGCTGCTTGAGGCTGAGCGTGAGTTGCTGCGCCAGGACGCGCGACAGGGCGTCGCCGAAGCCACCAGCCGGGTAGGGCACGACCCAGGTGACGGCACGGCTGGGCACCCAGGTGGTGGTGCTGTTGTGGCTGGTGTTGGCCTGTGACCAGGCGCTGGGGGCCAGCGCTGAAGCGACGGCCGAGAGAAGGAAGTTGCGTTTGCTGTTCACGGTTGTCCCCATGGTGTGGCGGCGGTACACGGCCCTAGCCGGAGCCGTGAGGCTTGGCCGGGCGGAGTTTGACGCTCAGTGTGCTGCCGGGGGCTGGCGTGAAATTGCGGGTGTTGTCGCTTTCTTGCGGTGTGGGGCCGGGCCGGGCTGGGCGGGTCAGTGGGCTTTGCGCAAGGCACTTGGGGTCTGGCCCCAATGGTTCGCAAAGCGCTTGCTGAAATGTGAAGCGGTGGCAAAGCCCAGCTCGGTCGCGATGTCGGCAATGGTCTTGCGGCTGTGACGCAGGCGATCCAGGGCGCGCTCCATCTTGCATTGCAGGACGTAGCGATGAGGCGTGAGGCCGGTGCTGAACTTGAAGCAGCGGCTGAAGTGATAGGGGCTGAGCTGGCAGGCGTCGGCCATCTCCTGCAGGGTCACGGCGCGGTGCAGGTGGCTGTGCACCAATTCGGCCACGGTCTGCAGCTGGCGCCGTGTGAGGCTGCTGGGGCGGGGTGCCTGGCTGGTGGGGGTTCGGTAGTGTTCTAGCAGGTGCACGGCCACGCTCATGGCCATGCCTTCGGCAAAGCGCGGCTGCAGCGAGGAATTGTCGGCCAGCGAGGTGATCAGTGTGCGGGTGATGTCGGCCAGCAGGCGATCTTGCACGCCAAAGCAGCTGCGCAAGGCGCCAGGGCCCAATGGTGCGCCATGAACCCGCTCCAGCCATTGGGGAGACAGGTCCAGGTGCAGGTTGTCGCGGGGCAGCTCGGATTGCCAGTAGCTGGGCGTGTCGGCCGGCAGGAGCAGCACTTCGCCGGTACGCCATTCGGCGTCGGAATTCAGGCTGCCGTGTTGCTGCAGCAGTCGGGTGGGTGGACCGTTGCGCACAATGATGCAGTGCTTGCCAGCCGGCGGGATGTAGAGGTCCGAGGCGTCGGCCACCTGATGCCACACCGACAGCCCATGCCAGGGCCGGCCGCGGCTGGATTGGCGGATCTGCTCGTCGGGCACCGCTGCCAGGGGCTCTTCCAGGTAGGTCTGCTGGGCCTCGGACCAGCGGCGTTTGTCGAACGTGTGCAGGGGCATGTCTTGTCTCGGCGCTTTGTTCTTGGAACCCGCATTATTGGCGAGTTGTTGGGCGTGTGCCTGCAGGTGGTTCCGCTCCTGTCGCTGGGCGCCACGCGCTCACGCGAGGTGCGCGATGCGCGTGCGGGCCAGGGCGACGTGGGCTTGCAGGGCTGCCAAGCAGGGGGCAAACGAGGCGCTCAGTGGGGCCCGTGCCAGACCTTGCACAAAGGACTCAGCCAGCGGCAGGGCCTGTTGCCAGGCACGGGCGCTGACCTGATCGGCAATGTGCAGGTTCAAGGGCCGTTGCGGCAGGTCGCCTCCGGTGGTGGGGGCGAAGGCCATGGGGGTCATGTCGTAGGCCGGTGCCAGGGTGTAGGGGCGGCCGGTATCGGACATGAAGGAGAGGTTGCCGGCGTGCATGTCGGTGTTGCCGATCAGCGTGCCGAAGGCCCAGAGCAACTCGGCCCCCTGCACCGCCGCGGCCTCAACCACCCCTTCACGGGCCAGGGCTCGGGTCATGTCGGGCCAGCGGCCTGGGCGGCCAGCAAATTCGGTATCCAGGGCTGCCAGAGAGTACAGGGCGTGGCGGCCCCGGGCGCCAACCCGGTCAAAGCGTTGCACCTCCAGAAAGCGTTGTTCGCCATGGTCCAGTACAGCGCAGGCCGCGGCGGGTATGCCGTGCTCGCGCAGTACCTGCAGCGCCAGGTGTTCGGCCCACAGCAGGTCGCGCCAACGCTGGCTGACGGCGCCCGGCACCGGGGCACTGAACTTGACGATGACGTGCGCGGACGCCGTTGCGCCGTCTGGTGCAGCAAGCTCGGCATACGCCGTGAACTTGGGTTGCTCCCCACCGGCGGAGGAGCCCGGTAGCTCGCCCTGGGCGGCGGTGGCGGCGCGGCTGGCGTATTGCAGGGGCTTGGTGGCCAGGGGGATGGCTTCCGGGGCTGGGGCGTTGATGAATTGCTTCAGTGCATCGCTGCCCAGAAGCAGGTTGCCAGGCAGGTCGCTGCCTTGCAGCAGCAGGGCCCGCAGGATGTCGGTGTCGGCCCAGTCCGGCAGGCGTTCGGGCAGGCCCAACTGGGCACCATGGCGCTGGTTGTAGGCGCGGCCCAGATAGCCCTGGGGGCGCATGTCGAACACCCACCAGGGCAGGCCGTCGCTGAAGGTGGCCGGAGCATCGGGGGGCTGCATCACATAGGCGTTGGCGTGCACGGGGATCAGCAGGCCCTGGCTGAGGACCTGCCCCGCCGGCGAGACGCTGTAAACCGGTGCCTGCAGTGCACTGCGCGAGGCGTCACGCAACGCGTATTGAATAGATCGGGCGGCCCCGATGGTCACAACTTCATTGCCCAGCGCCTTCAGGGTGCGTGACACGGTGGGCTGGCTGGCTTGCAGAGCCAGCATGAGCGATCTGGCGGTCTGAGCGCCTTGCCGAAGGCAACGGCGTGCCTGCTCGGTCAATGGGCTGGTGGTGCTGTTCACGGCTTGGAGCTTACTGGATTCGAGTGCTCATGTGAATAGATGAATGAATAGATAGTTGAATGAATATTTGAATGGATATACGAGTTGATATTTCAATTTTGGCCAGCCATCAAGGGCGGCGGCGTACCCGCACGCCGCCGCCGCCGGGACGGGCTGCCGAACGCAGGGCGGGGCGTTTGGCTTCTTTGGTCGGCGGCGTTGCCGGGTGGCCAACGTTCGGTGCCTTGGCTGCGGCCGTCTTGAGCGATGCGGCAGCCCACTGCTCGCGCAACTGTTGCAGTTCGGTCTGTTGCTGGGTCAGCAGGTCTTGCGCCAATTTCAGCTGCGCGTTGGCCACCCCCAGGCCTTGTTGCAATTCGGATGCCTGTTGTTGCGCCTGGGCCAGCGCGGCCTGATGGGCTTCACGTTGCTCTTCGAGCAGCTTTTCAAGGCGTTGGCGAGTGGCACGTTCTGTCTTGGCCTCCTGGCGGGCGCGGTCGATTTCGAGACCGGCACGGGTGGCTGCACTGTCGGCACGTTCTTCGGTTTTTCGGCGGTCGTCATTCAGGGCTTTCAGTTCAGCCTGGTGACGGTCTTCATCGGCGTGACGCCGTTCGCGCAGCAAGCGCAGGTCTTCTTGCAGGCCCAGCAGGTGCTGGTGCTGGCCTTGGGCCTCCAGTTCGGCCTGCTCCAACCTTTGCTGCAGGGTGCTGTTCTGTGCCCGCGCTTCGCCAAGCGCTTGCTCCTGGGCTTGCAGGCGGGCCTGCATCACGGCTTCGCGTTGGGTCAGGGCCTGGGCCTGCTCGCTGAGGTCGGCTTCGCGTTGCTTCAGGGCTTCGCGCTCGGCTTGCAGGGCGGTATCGGCCTGGGCAGAGGCTTCTGCCTGCGCCTTGGTCCACAGGGTTTCTGCAGCCTGCAACAGCCAGTCGGGCAACTGGTCGCCCCAACCTTGGGACCCAGCCAATCCGCGCACCCGTTTGCCAAGACCGGCAAACCAGATCTCCAGCATGGGGGCAATGGTGTTTGGTGAACCATGGCCCAGGTGCAGGCGCACTTTTTCGATGGTGGGCCGCTGGCCCTGGGCCAGCAGTTCGTCGGCGGCGCCATCGACCTGGTGCTGTTGTACGCCACGAGAAGAACGGGTTTGCATGGGTCGGTTCCGATGTTAAAATAACAAGCGATAAATGATGTTTATCGTGATTAAATACAAATATAAGTGTGTAATCATACTGTGTACGTGTGATTTGTAATAGATGGAATGCCCATGAACCTCATGCTTCGCCAAGTCTCGGGGGCCCTCAAGCCCAGTGAATTGAGCGCACACAGCCAGAAAGCCGTGGACGAACTGATCCACGAAGGCGATTCTGAAAACACCTTGCGCAGTTACCGGTCGGCGCTGCGGTACTGGGCCGCCTGGTTTCTGGTGCGGTATGGCCAGAAGATCGAACTGCCGGTGCCGCCCAGCGCGGTACTGCAATTCATCGTGGACCATGCCCAGCGCACCACGGCCGATGGTCTGGCCCACGAACTGCCTGAGAGCCTCGATGCCGATTTGGTGGCCGCTGGCTTCAAGGCCAGGCCAGGCCCGATGTCACTGAACTGGATCGTGCATCGGGCGGCGGTGCTGTCCAAAACCCATCAGTTGGCTGGGGCCAGCAACCCCTGTGAAGATCCGCAGGTGCGCCAGTTGCTGTCGCGCACCCGGCGGGCCTTTGCCAAGCGGGGCGAGTTGCCCAACAAAAAGGACGCGCTGACCAAAGACCCCTTGCAGGCCTTGCTGGACACCTGTGACGACTCGCTCAAAGGTTGCCGAGACCGCGCCCTGCTGCTGTTTGCCTGGGCCAGTGGCGGGCGTCGGCGTTCTGAGGTGGCGGGCGCCGACATGAAGTTTCTCAAGCGCGTGGGTGCGCAGGATTTTGTCTACAAACTGGCCCATTCCAAGTCGAACCAATCCGGTATCGACCGCCCCGAAAACTACAAGCCGATCCAGGGGGTGGCCGCCCAGGCGTTGGAGGCCTGGCTGGCCCAGGCCGGCATCCGCGAGGGACTGATCTTCCGGCGGGTGCTCAAGGGCGGGCACCTGGGCCCTGCCCTGTCGCCCGCCGCCGTGCGCGACATCGTGAAGGCACGTTGCCTGCTGGCGGGCATCGAAGGCGACTTTTCGGCCCATTCACTGCGCTCAGGCTTTGTGACCGAGGCCGGTGCGCAGGGCATCCCGCTGGCCCAGACCATGGCCATGACCAGCCACCGCAGTGTGGCCACCGTGATGGGCTACACCCGGCACGTGGGCGCTCAGGCCCAGGCGGCCGCGAACCTGATCCGTTCGCCAGACGTCCCGGATACCGATGCACCCGGTCGGTGAATGAGGCGTGCCGGTGCCGAACCTGTGAACCTTTGACTGGGTATTGTTGAATGGTGGCTCAGCGCCCCCCGGATGCCTGTGCAAGTTGCGGGTGCCCAATGAGAAATAGGCAGCCCCACGCGAACCGTTTTGACTGGATGGCGCCTCTTCACCTGGGAGGATGGTCCTCACATCAATCTTTACCGGAGTTCGTCATGGTGTATGTCAAGAATGTTCCCACCTGGGAGCGCGTTGTTCGCGTGGCCGTGGGGCTGGGTGCGGTGGTTTTCACCGTTCTGAACTGGGGTTCGCCATTGGCCATGGGGGCCGGGGCCATGGGCGCCGTGCTGTCGCTCACCGGCCTGGTAGGCTTTTGCCCCATGTGCGCGATGGTGGGCAGAAAGCTTCACAAAGGGCACTGAACATGGGGTTCCCGGCCGATCAATCTCAGCTCATCCAGGCGGCCCAGACAGGCGACCCCGCTGCCTTGGCCCGCTTGTTGGCCGTGTGCCAGGCCGATGCCCGCCGATACGCCCGCCGGCACTGCCAAGCCAGCGATGTGGATGACGCGGTGCAGGCGTCTTTGCTCACGGTCATGCAAAAGGTGCATGGCCTCAAGGTGGTCGCGGCCTTTTCTTCATGGTTGTTCGTGATGATCCGGCGTGAGTGCCGCCGGTTGGAGCGCCTGGTCTTCAGGTATGACAGCCTGGACGACGAGCTGACCGAGCGTCAACTGGCGGCACGCAGTGACGACGTGTTGCGGCTGGATCTCGCCAAGGCGCTTGAGTCACTGCCGGCGCATTACCTTGAAGTGGTGTTGCTGCGTGATTTTGAGGAGTTGACGATCGCCGAAATCGCAGCACGTCTGGGGGAGCCGACTGGCGCCGTCAAAAGCCGCCTGCATCGGGCCCGGGGGCTGGTGCGCGAATACCTGCTTGGCTCCTGAGTGCGGGCCTGCTGCCCTGCTGCCCTGCCGCCCGCGGGCCTTTCGGCCTGGTGTGTTGAAGGGCCCGGTCCGGGCCCAACGCCCGCTCAGTCCAGCGAGGAGCGCGTGTTGCGGATCACTTCGGCCATGACGCGCGACTCCTCGGCAATGAACTTGCTGAAGGCCGGACCCTGCAGGTTGAAGGGTTCATAGCCGAAGGCGGTGAACTTCTCCAGCATGTCGGGTTCGGCCAGGGCTTTTTGCAGGTCGGCACGCAGGCGGTCGACCCAGGGCCTGGGCAGGCCGGGCGGCGTGGCCAAGGTGGTCCAGCCCGTCACTTCGAGGTCTTTGGGGCCGCCGGCCTCGGCCAGCGTGGGCACGTCGGGCAAGGCGCTCAGGCGCTTGCTGGCCACCACGGCCAGGTAGCGCAGCTTGCCGGCCCGGTACAGGGGGCCCGTGCTGCCACTGGAGCCGAGGGCGAAAGACAGGTCGCCGTTGGCCACGGAGGTGTAGAGCTGGGTGGTTTCCTTGAAGATCAGGTGCTGCATTTCCACCCCCAAGGCCGAGGCCAACCGGGCCGAGCCCAGGTGGACCGGATTGCCAACCGACCAGGATCCGTAGTTGAGCTGGCCGGGGCGGGCTTTGGCGTCGGCCAGCAGGTCCTTGATGTCTTTGTAGGGGCTGTTCTTGGCCACGGCCACGAGGAAATAGGCCTTGAACAAGGGTGCCAGCGGCTCGAAGTCGCGGGCTGGGTCGTAAGGCAGCTTTTTCATCAGGTGCGGGTAGACGCTCAGGTGCACGTTGTCGAGCTGGATCAGGTCGTGGCCATCGGTGGCGCCGCGCTTGAAGGCATCGATGGCGACAAAGCCGTTGCCACCGGGCTTGTTCTCGACCAGCACGCCCTTGCCCCAGGCGCGCGAGAGTTTGTCGGCCACCAGTCGAGCCACGCCTTCAGGGCCGCTGCCCACCGGGAACGGCGTGATGATGCGCACGGGCCGGTTCGGAAAATCCTGGGCCAGCGCAAAACGGCTGAGGCTGCCCAGTGTGCTGGCGCCAACGGCGGCGGCGATGAGTTGGCGGCGTTGCACGCCGGCTTGAAGTTGGGTCATGTGGTCTCCTGCTGCCAGGCGTGGGCTGGCATCGAAAAAAAGGGTGCAGAGCCTGGCCCTGCACCCGTCAAGCCTGATGCTGAGTCAGGTCCCCGGAGGAAGCTCGGGTGCGGGCTTCAGAAGCGGTGCAGCACGCCGAGTTGCAGGCCGTTGATGGTGCGGCCGTTGACATCGGTGCCGGCGAAGTTGGTGCCCAGAGCGGCCGAACCCGCCGGCCGGAAGCCCGCCGCGCTGCTGTTGCGCAGGGTTTCGTACAAGGCCGACAAGGTGGTGCGCTTGGACAGCGAGTAGTACGCACCCACGGCGCCGCCACTGGCGTTGTGTCCGGCACCGGATTGGTCGTTGATGCGGCCCCACAACGCCCCCACACGCAGTGCATCGGTCACGCGGTAGTCGGCCGAGAGCTGAAAGATGTCGTAGGTGCGGTTGACCGAGGTTGAGGTCCAGGTCACCACGCCGCCCGTGTTGCCTAGCACGCTGCCGGCATCGTTGCCGTTGGCGTTCGACGCGATGTTGTTCGAGCGCACATAGGCCGCATACACCTTACCCTTGCCATAGTCGTAGTTGGCATACAGATAGTGATAGAACACCGCCGCATCGATGACCGATTTCTGCGGCGCCTTGGCGCTCAGGCCGGCGTAGCCCACGCGCACCGGGCCGTTGAGGTAATCGGCGGCCAGTTGCACGATGGGGGTGCTGACCTGGGTGCCCGATGCGCTGGCCTGTTGCTGGGCGAAATGCGCCTCGACCTGCACTCCGGCCCAGCGCGGCGAGATGTAGGCCACATCGTTGTCAAAGCGGGCAGGCACGCCGAAGTTGTTGATGACCGAGCCCAGGGTGCGGGCGGTGAAGTCGGTGTAGTCGCCACGGGTGAAGGGCGCCGAGTTTTGCCGACCGATGCGCAACTCGCCAAGCCCTTCCTGTGACAAGCCGACCCAGCTCTGGCGGTCGAAGGCGCGACTGGCATCAGCCGTGGCGCCGGTGTTGGTGCTCAGGCCCAGCTCGAGTTGGAACCGGGCCTGCAGACCGGCACCCAGGTCTTCGTTGCCTCGGAAACCCAGTCGGCTGCGCAGGTCCTTGCCGTCTTGCAGGGCATTGACGTGCGCACCGCTGGAACTGCTCATGTGGTTGAAGTACTGGTCGATGCTGCCGTAGATGCTGACGCTGCTGCTTTGCGCCTGTGCGCCCGCGGCAGCCAGTGCCAGCGTGCCCAGCGCGAGGCCGCGGGTGACCTGCCGAAGGGAGGCCTGCTCGCCTGCAGGCCGGGATTGAGGGGCGGTGGTTTTATTCAAGTCTGTCTCCTGTTGAACCTTGTCGAATCCGGAAAAGCGGGTTGCCCACTTCTCTGGGGCCGGAGTTTGCGCAAGGTCAAGCAGACTGCAAAGATGCCGCCACGGGCATCGTGATCACGTGAGGTTATAGCGGGGGTCGGATAAGGGGGTGACGCCTCGATTCACGTGGTGGGCCGCCCGGTGCAGGTGGGCGATGAAGTGGCGCAGCACGGGCGACGGCACCGAATCGCTGCGCAGGATGGCACCGACCTGGAGCTCGTAGCCCACCTCGGCCAGTTCGATGATGGACACGAACTGGGCCACGATGGGCAGGCGGGCAATCTGGATCGGCATCAGGGCCACGTAGTCGCCCGAGGCCACCAGCGACAGCAGCGCCAGGGTCGAGTTGACGATGGCACCGATCTTCGGCGCGGTCAGGCCGTGGTGCTCAAAGAACAGTTTGGCGTAGCCCGATTCGCTGTTGGAGCCGGTGTACACCCAGCGGGCCGTTTGCAGGTCGGCCAGTTCCTTGGCCTTGAGCCAGGGGCTGCCCTTGCGCACCGTGGCCACCATGGTGGTCTTGATCAGGGGTTCGACAAAGAACTCGCCCGTGGCCAGGTCATCGGGAATGCCACCGATGGTGATGTCGACCTCGCCCGAGCGCAGCTTGTGCAATTGGGCGACATACAGCTCTTCAGCCACGCGCAGGCGGATGTCGGGGAACTCCTGCACGAAGGTGCGCAGGGTTTCGGGAACCAGCAGCATCACCGCCAAAGGCACGGCACCCGCGCGCAACTCGCCGATCAGGCGCCCGTCCATCTGGTTGATTTCGTCGACCGCCGAGCGCAATTCGCGTTGCGCCTTCACCGCGCGTTCGTACAAGACCTTGCCTTGGGCAGTCGGTGTGACCCCCCGCGAACTGCGGGTCAGCAGTGTGGTCGCGAGTTCGATCTCCAACTCGCGGATCATTTTGGTGAGCGCCGGCTGCGACACGCCAGCACGCCGGGCTGCGCTGCGCAGGCTGCCCTCTTCGATGGCTGCCACCAGGGCATTGAGCGTGACCAGTTTCATGCGATGTCTCCTGGGATGGGGTGTTGCGCTTTGATGCACATCACTTTATCAATCACCCCAGGTTATCGCCGACTGTGTTTTGTGATCACTTTCGGGCCTAAGTGCCTGTTCAGGATCGCGCACGACCCGTGGGAGATCGGAGACCGGCGCTGAAGCCCGGGCCGAATCAGGGCAAGGCGGCGGTGACCACCATCTCGATGCGCCAACCGGGTCCAGCCAATGCGGCCTGCACGGTGGCGCGCGGCGGGGCGTTGCCGGCAGGCACCCAGGCGTCCCAGACGGCGTTCATGCCGGCAAAGTCGTTCAGATCGGGCAAGAAGATCTGGGCCATCAGGATGCGGCTCTTGTCGGTGCCGGCGCGCTCCAGCAGGGCGTCCACCGCAGCCAGCACCTGGGCGGTCTGGCCCTGGATGTCGAGGCTGGCGTCTTCGGGTATCTGGCCGGCCAGGTACACGGTGCCATTGTGGATGGCCATATCGGACAGGCGAGCGCCGACGTCAAAACGTTGAATCATGAAAAACAATCCTTGCGATGCGGGTGTGTTGTGGGGGTGCGCCCCCAGGCGGCTCGGTCCCGTGCTGCACTGCGAGCCGCCTGGCAGGACTGCCAAGCATACGGCGTGGTGACGGCGGGTTAGCGCAAAACGCAAGCGCTGCCGGTATCGGCGCGCGAAAAAGGCGCGAGACTTTGTGTCTTGCGCTGCCCGATGAGGCCATGGCGGTGGCCATCAACTGGCTTGGGTGACGGGGCCGCTGGCCTGCATCACACAGCGCGCAGCCGCCAGGTCCCACCCGGCCCAGCCGCAACTCTTGAAGAAGACCGGGCCACCCTGCTGCACTGCCCTGCCCGCCCAGGCTGGTCGATTCAGGATCAGATCGGCCAGTGTGGGCAGTTGAGTGACGTCGATGCCCGCCTGCAGCAGGTCGCCGGCTTCATGGTCGGCATCGCGGGTGTCGACCACCATGGTGCCAATGGCCGCCAGGTTCCGGCAGACATCGGCCCGCCATTCAACCATCCGGGGGGTGAACGCCCCGACCGCCGCTACGAAGGCATCCTGGCGCGGCATGGCGCTCAGCGCCACTTGTTGGGCCGGTGTGCAGCTGACCACCAAGGGGCAGTGGGCCAGGGCGGCATCTGCGTCCGGTGCGTGGTGGGCCCGCAGTCCCAGGGCTTGGGCGTGCACGATCAAGGCCTGGGCGCTGGCTTTGCTGCGCGAATTGACCCACACCTCCCGCACGCCCAGGCCGCTGTGAAAGGCTTCCAGATGGGCTCGCCCCTGAACCCCGGCACCCACGATCAGCAAGGGGCCCTGCGGGTTTGGAGCCAATTTCTGTGCGGCCAGCAGCGACACGGCCGCGGTGCGGCGGGCCGTGACGGTGGGCCCATCAAGCAAGGCCATGCGACGGCCATTGACACTGTCGAACACCACGATGTCCCCCTGGATGGCAGGCAGCCCACGTGCCGAGTTGTCGGCCACAAAGGTGATGAGCTTGGTGATGGCCAGTCGGGCATCGCAGGCCGGCATCACGAAAAGCGAGCCCCCTGAGGGCAGGGGCTGCACGATGCGGGCAGGAACCTGCACCGTGGGGTCCCGCAGCAAGGCCTCGATGGCCAAGGCCAGGGTGGGATAAGGCAGGGCCTGGGCGGTCGCGTCGGGGTTGAGCAGGAGGGCAGGCATGGCGCGTGGCGTGCTGTGGCGTGAAGGCCGTTGTTTTATCAAAAAAGCCAATTGGGTTCGGAGGCGGATCTCGAATCGCTGAAAGTGCCCGTGCTGGATACAACAAGAAACATAAATACTGGCTATGTGTCCTCTTTGTATCAAAACGTGAGGCATTATTTCGCCGATAAGCGGTGCTCAATCGATTTGACAGCCCGTGGGCTGCTTGCATCCCCGATGTGCTGGACTGGAGCGCCTGGGGTATCAACAATGCCACAAGGAGTGCCATGTCCGTGTTCGATCATGATGTGCTGAAGGGCTCTGAATGCTGGCCTGATCTGGCGGATCCAGAGCCTTCGCTGCCGGCCGGGCTGGACCTTGTGCAAGGGGCTCAGGGCTTGGCCGGCTTGGGTTTGCTGGGCAGCCTGGCGGCCTGCGGCGGCGGTGAAAGCGCCGACGCCACACTGGGATCGCGTGAGGGCGTGGTGCCCCTGGCCACGCAGGTTCTACCGACAATGGCCGAAGCCGCCCGGTTTCTGACCCAGGCCACTCCAGGCTATACCGCGGCAGACTTGTCGGCGGTGGCCAGCACCGGCTACAGCGCGTGGTTGAACAAGCAGTTTGCGCTACCGCGCAGCCAAAGCCACTGCGATTGGCTGAACGCACGTGGCTACAACGCCGCAAGCAATATCTTCAGTACGGCTGGGCTGGACAATACGATCTGGCGCAAGCTGATCAGTTCGGGGGATCCCTTGCGGCAGCGAATGGTGCTGGCCTTGTCCGAGATCTGTGTGGTGTCGGTGCTGGGGGTGAATGCCTCGTGGCGTCAGTACGCGGTGGGCCACTATCTGGACTTGCTGGAGGCCAATGCCTTTGGCAACTACCGCAAGTTGTTGCAGGACATTTCGCTGAGCCCTGCCATGGCTTACTACCTGACCTTTCGCGGCAGCGCCAAGGCCAACCCCAAGACTGGCAGCGAGCCCGACGAGAACTATGCCCGCGAGTTGATGCAACTGTTCACCATCGGCCTGGTGCAGCTCAATGCCGACGGTACGGTGAAAACACGCGCCAACGGAACGGCCCTCGAGACCTACACCCAGGCCGATGTCAGCGGTCTGGCCCGGGTGTTCACGGGTTGGAACGTGGATGTGGCGGGCCTGAGCAGCCCCTACCCCGCCGAATTTCAGCAGCGGCCTCTGGTGTCGGTGGCCTCGCAGCACGAGACTGGCAGCAAGACCTTTCTGGGCAAGACCATTGCCGCGGGCACGCCTGCGATGGAGGCCCTGAATCAGGCGCTGGACACCTTGTTCCAGCACCCGAACCTGCCACCCTTCATCAGCCGACAACTGATCCAGCGCTTCGTCACCAGCAACCCCAGCCCGGCCTATGTGGCCCGCGTCAGCGCGGTGTTTGCCAACAACGGGGCCGGGGTGCGCGGCGACCTGCAGGCCGTGCTCAAGGCCATCTTGCTGGACACCGAGGCGCGCAGTGCCACCACGGCGGCCCTGCCTACCTATGGCAAGTTGCGGGAGCCTGTGATGCGTTTTCTGGCCTGGGCCCGGGCCTATCGGGCCAGTTCGGCCACGGACACCTGGGCGGTGGGGGATTTGTCCGATCCGGCCACCCGCCTGGGCCAGAGCCCGATGCGCTCGGGGTCGGTGTTCAATTTCTTTCGGCCCGGCTACGTGCCCCCTGGCACGGCACTGGCCAGTCAGGGTTTGGTGGGGCCTGAGTTTCAGATCGCCAACGAATCGTCTGTGGCGGGTTACGTCAACTACATGCAACGCATGGTGACTGGCAGCGGGGCGGGGGATCTGACCCCCGATTACAGCAGCCTGCTGCCACTGGCTGCCGATGCGGCCGCCCTGTTGGCCGAAATCAACCGGGTGCTGGCCGGCGGACAGCTGTCGGCGCAGACACTGAATCTGATTCAGGCGGCGGTCACCACCCTGCCCTCCAGCAACCAGCCGAACGCCCTCCGGCGTATCCAGGCCGCCCTGACCTTGGTCTTGGCGTCCCCCGAATTCATTGTGCAGAAATAAGGCAGGATGGCCATGAACCACTTCCCTCAGTTGGCGCCGGACAATGCATCCCGCCGGGCCTTTCTGCAGCGTGGCGCCGCCTTGTCCGTGGCAGCAGGTGCCACGCCATTTGCCATGAGCCTGGCCGCAATGGGCGAGGCCGCTGCCGCCACGGCCACCGATTACAAGGCACTGGTCTGCGTGTTTCTGTATGGCGGCAACGACTATGCCAACACGCTGGTCACCTACGACCCGACCAGCTACAACGCCATGCTGCAGTATCGGGCACCTCTGGCCATTGCCCGGGACAGTCTGACCCCCTTGGTGTTGAACCCGACCACTCCTTTGCCTGGTGGGCGCGAATATGCGCTGGCACCTGGCCTGGATCCACTGGTGCCCCTGTTCCACGCCGGGAAGATGTCGGTGCTGCTCAATGTGGGCAGCCTGATCCAGCCCACCAGCAAAGCCCAATATCAGGCGGGCTCGGTGCCTTTGCCGCCCAAGCTGTTTTCGCACAACGATCAGCAGTCTTTCTGGCAGTCGTCGTCACCCGAAGGAGCGGCCTCGGGTTGGGGTGGGCGCTTGGGCGACCTGTTTGCTTCGGGCAATGGCAATGCCACGTTCACCTGCATCGGCGTGGGGGGCAATGCGGTCTACCTTTCCGGCCACAGTGCGGTGCAGTACCAGGTGTCCAGCAGTGGTTCGGTGGCCGTGAACGGCGTGCAGTCGCCCTTGTTTGGGTCGGCCACCTGCTCACGCACGCTGCAGCAACTCATGACGGCGAACCGGGTTCACCTGTTTGAAAACGAATACGCCCGTGTGGCATCGCGCTCGATTGCGGCCAACAGCCAACTGAGCTCTGCTTTGGCGGGCGTCACCTTGAGCACCCCCTTTCCCACGGGCAACAGCCTGGCCGATCAGCTCAAGCTGGTGGCGCGCATGGTGGCGGCGCGCTCCAGCCTGGGCGCCAGGCGGCAGGTCTTTTTTGTCTCTCTTGGCGGCTTTGACACCCACGATGGCCTGGTCACCCAGCACCCGGGCTTGATGAAGACCCTGGGCGACGCGCTCGGAGCGTTCCACCAGGCGACGGTGGAGCTGGGCGTTTCCCGGCAGGTGACGGCTTTCACGGCTTCAGATTTCGGCCGAACCTTGGTGGGCAACAACGATGGCAGCGACCATGGCTGGGGCAGCATGCATTGGGTGGTGGGCGATGCCGTGAACGGGCGCTCATTTGTGGGTACCCCGCCGGTGGTGGCCAATGGCGGGCCGGACGATGTTGGCCAGGGGCGTCTGCTGCCCGGCTTGTCGGTCGATCAATACGGCGCGACGCTGGCCACCTGGTTCGGTGTGTCGGCCACGGACCTGGCCAGCGTGATGCCGAATCTCTCGAACTTCAGCACACCCAATCTCGGGTTCATGGGCGCTTGAACCCGCTTTGGCCGAACCTGCTCAAAGCCATTGGCCGGAGCCCGGTGCCGGCATGGGCACGGGCGCCTGCCACGACCAGTCGCCGCCGGCCAGCACCATGCTGAGCAAAAAGCTCAGCACGCCGATGAACATGCTGGCAAAGAACGCCGTCCAGAAGCCTGAGAGCTGAAAACCCTTCACCAGCGCAGAGACCAGCATCAGCATCAAGGCGTTGAGCACCAGCACAAAGATGCCCAGAGTGAGCACCGTGAGCGGCAGGGTGAGCACGAACAGCATTGGCCGCACCACGGCATTGGCAAAGCCCAGCAGCAGCGCAGCCACGACCAGCGAACCGGTGTCGGCAAAGCGCAGGCCTTTGAACACATGGCTGGCCACCCAGAGCGAGAGCGAAGTGATGGCCCATTGGATGAAGAAACTGGGCAGCGAGTCGAGCATGGCAAGGTTCCGGGTCAGGACGAGTGACCATCATACGCAGGCCCGACCCTCCCACTGCCGACTTCAGCCTGCGCGTTGCTTCAGCGAACGCTGATCTGGGCGCGCACCTCGCCCCCCTTGTTGGCCGCAGTGTGAACGTTGGCATACCACTTGCCTGCCAGCAGGTCGGCGGCTTGCGCTGGGGTCAGGGTGGCGCTGCCTTCGATGGGGCTGGTGCTGCCGCTGAAGGGGATGACCACGCCTGCATTGCTGCCGGGGGCGGCCGGTCCATGGAAGTGAGCCGCTGTGGCGGGTCCACTGAGACCCGTGAAGCTGACCTTCCAGCTCAGCACCTGGGTGGTTTTGTCAAAGCGGGCCTCTACGGTGCCGGAGCCTGCGGTGTTGACCGGGGGCACCTCGCTGGCGCCGCTGAGGTTGCCCACCAATACCACGGTGTTGCTGTTGCCCATGGAGAGTGCGCTGCACCCTCCGAGGGCCAGGGTCAGTCCGACGGTCAAGGCGGCGCTTTTCAGCAGATGGCGAGTACGCATGGTGGGTCTCCTGTGGGGTCGGGCCGTTGGATCCACCAGAAGTGGGTGGGTCTGCAACAGCCCGTTGCAATCTAGCACGACTGCCCCTTGCCATGTGGCATGGGGTTTGCCGTCTTGTTGCCTCAGCGGTCCAGTGCCGGACGCTTGGGGTTGAATTGCCAGCCCGGGATCAGGTACTGCATGGCCACGGCGTCATCGCGTGAGCCCAGGCCGTGCTGCAGATACAGCTGATGGGCCTTCTCGACCTCGGCCATGTCCAGCTCGACGCCCAGGCCCGGCTTTTGTGGGACCTGCACCTTGCCGTCCACGATCTGCAAGGGGTCGCGGGTAAGGCGTTGGCCGTCCTGCCAGATCCAATGGGTGTCGATGGCGGTGACCTTGCCGGGGGCGGCGGCACCCACGTGGGTGAACATGGCCAGCGACACATCGAAGTGGTTGTTGGAGTGTGAACCCCAGGTCAAGCCCCAGTCGCGGCAGGTCTGGGCCACCCGCACGCTGCCCGCCATGGTCCAGAAGTGGGGGTCGGCCAGCGGGATGTCGACTGATTGAAGGGCCAGGGCGTGGCTCAGTTGGCGCCAATCGGTGGCGATCATGTTGGTGGCGGTCGGCAGGCCAGTGGCGCGGCGGAACTCGGCCATCACCTCGCGGCCCGAGAAGCCTTCCTCAGCACCGCAGGGGTCTTCGGCGTAGGCCACGACCCCTCGCATGTCGCGCATGAGGCGGATCGCATCTTTCAGCAGCCAGCCCCCGTTCGGGTCCAGGGTGACCCGTGCTTCGGGGAAGCGTTCGTGCAGGGCGCGCACGGCCTCCACCTCTTCATCGGCCCGCAGCACGCCACCCTTGAGCTTGAAGTCATTGAAGCCGTAGCGCTCGCGTGCGGCCTCGGCCAGTCGAACGATGGCTTCAGGGTTCAGGGCTTTTTCGTGACGCAGGCGCGACCAGGCATCGGGTGCGCCTGGCTCGCTCTGGTAGGGCAGATCGGTCTGGCGGCGGTCACCCACATAGAACAGATAGCCCAGCATCTCGACTTCCTGGCGTTGTTGGCCTTCGCCCAGCAGGGCCGCCACCGGCACACCCAGGTGTTGGCCCAGCAGGTCCAGCAACGCCGATTCGATGGCGGTGACGGCATGGATGGTGGTGCGCAGGTCGAAGGTCTGCAGGCCGCGGCCCCCGCTGTCTCGGTCGGCGAAGCGCTGCTGGACCTCCTGCAGCACGCGTTGTTGTGAGCCCAACGCCTGGCCCACGACCAGTTCGCGGGCGTCTTCCAGGGTTTGGCGGATTTTTTCGCCCCCAGGTACTTCGCCCACGCCGGTGCGGCCGGCGCTGTCGGTCAGGATCAGCAGGTTGCGGGTGAAGAATGGGCCGTGCGCGCCGCTCAGATTCAACAGCATGCTGTCGCGCCCTGCTACGGGGATGACGCGGAGTTCGGTGATGGTGGGGGTGGAGTGAAGGGTCATGTCGGAGCCTGTGCAAAAGGCAAAAAGGGCATCAATTTGCCTGATAAAGGTTTTGATAGAGCGTTGGTAGCGCTACCATTTGAATGAATGATAACGCTACCATTTGCGCTTGACAAGGGGCAGACAGGTGAAGGCGTTGCCCTCAGGTGCTGCCTCGTTCAATGATGTTGAAGCCAATGTCGACCACCGTGTGGGCGACATCGCGGCCTTCGGCCCGGTCGATGATGAAGCGGGCGGCCTGACGCCCCATGGCGGCACCGTCGATCTGTACGGTGCTGAGCGCGGGCTCGACATCGGCCGCGAAATCCAGGTCGCCAAAGCCCATCACAGCCAGTTGCGCTGGCACAGCCCGGCTTTGGGCCTGGGCTTCGGTCAGGACGCCCAGGGCCAGTAGATCGGAACTGCAGAACACGGCATCCACGGACGGCTGATCCTGAAGCAGTTGGCGCAAGGCCAGTCGACCGCTTTTGAGGGTGGTGGGCGCGGCCACCGTCACCACCGCAACGGAGGGTTGGCCACAGGCCCTGGCGGTTTGAACAAAGGCTTCTTGGCGCCGTTGTGAACGGGGGTCATCGCCTGCCACCATGGCCCAACGCCGGAAGCCCTTGGCGTGAAAGAACCCGGCCACCGACCGCCCTACCCCCTCGTGCGAGAAGCCCACCAACATGTCGATGGGGTGGTCGCTCAGGTCCCAGGTCTCCACCACCGGGATGCCGGCGGCCTGCAGGCGCTGCCGCGCCTGGGGCGAGTGCAGTGTGCCGGTCAGCACCATGCCGTCCGGGCGGCGTCCAATCAGGGCTTCGAGCATCCGGTCTTCGCCTGTGCTGGGATCGGCATAGCCGGTTTGCCCGAGCATCAGTTGGTAACCCTGTTCGGCCAGTGCCAGGGTCAGTGACTGGATGGTTTGCAGAAACACGGGCCCGGCCATGGTGGGCACCAGTGCGGCCACCAGGCGACTGCGGGTGGAGGCCAGGCCGCCAGCGAGGCGATTGGGCACATAGCCCAGGGCCTGAACCGCTTCACCGACCCGCACGCGCACGTCGGGCGACACTTTGTCGGGCGAATTGAGGGCGCGCGATGCAGTGATGGGCGCCACGCCGGCCCGCAGGGCCACCTCATGCAAGGTGACGGCGCCACTGCCACGGCGGGGGCGCTTGGAGGGGCTGGGGGCGAAGCTCATCGCCCGGATTCTAGTCAGCCCTGATGGACAGGAGGGCCTTGGACGCCGAGCGCCTGGCCACTCGCTCAGAACGAGGTCCAGTCGTCCTCACTGCCGGCTTTGGGGGCCGCACTGGCGGTGGCCGAGGGCAAGGCGGCGCGCGGGCTGGCGGGGGCTGGTGATTTGCTGGCGCCGATGCTGGGGCGCGGTGCACTGCGCAACGCCGCAGAAGCTGGCGCGGCAGCGGCGCGGGGTGCCTGGGCCATTGGACGGGCGGCTGGGGCATGGCCCTGGCCCAGATTGAACACGGCCACCACCTCGGTCAGGCGCTGGGCCTGATCGCGCAATGAGGCCGCTGCGGCTGCACTTTCTTCCACCAGAGCGGCGTTTTGCTGGGTCATCTGGTCGAGTTGGCCGACGGCCGCATTCACTTGCGAGATGCCCGAGCGCTGCTCGTCGGACGACGCCGTGATTTCGCCGATCAGATCAGTGACACGGCGCACGCTGCTGACGATCTCGGCCATGGCAGAGCCCGCGTCGGCAACCTGCTGTGAGCCGGACTCGACGTTTTCGACCGAGGCGTTGATCAGCGTCTTGATCTCTTTGGCGGCTTCGGCGCTGCGGCCCGCGAGGCTGCGCACCTCACCTGCCACCACGGCAAAGCCCCGGCCTTGTTCCCCGGCGCGTGCGGCTTCCACCGCTGCATTCAAAGCCAGGATGTTGGTTTGGAACGCAATGCCATCGATCACACCGATGATGTCGCTGATCTTGCGTGAGCTGTCGGTGATCTGCTGCATGCTGCTCACCACCTGGGCAACCACCTCGCCACCCCGGGTGGCCGCGTGGGCTGCCGTGCCGGCCAACTGGTTGGCCTGGCGGGCCGTGTCGGCCGACTGGTTCACGGTGCTGGTCAGTTGCTCCATGCTGGCCGCCGTTTGTTGCAGGTTGCTGGCGGTCTGCTCAGTGCGTGAAGACAGGTCCTGGTTGCCGTTGGCAATCTCCACGGAGGCGACGGTCAGCGCGTCGACGCCGGTGCGTACCTCGCCCACCACCGAGCGCAACTGGGTGGACATGTCCGACATCGCATTGAGCAGCACGCCGAATTCGTCCTGGCGTTCGGTGCGGGTGTCGTGGGTGAGGTCGCCCTTGGCAATGCTCTGGGCCAGGTCCACGGCTTGAGCCAGCGGCTGCGCGATCGAGCGAACCAATTGTGCGGCAATGACCAGCACACCGAAAGCAACGATCAGGCCGGTGACCGTGTTGGTGATGGCATTCTGACGGCGAGCGTCCTGGGCGTCCTGGACGGTGGCATCGCGGTTTTTCTCCAGCATCTGCACGAACTCACGTTGGTGTTGCAGATAGGCCGTGGTCAGGGGCACCAGTTCTTTTTCAGCGGCATCCCGGGCGCCTGCCAGGTCGCCTGCTTTCTTGAGTTCGTTGGCCTTGCCCAGGGCCGCCAGCACGGGCTTGCGCTCGTTGCTCAGGTTGTCGAGTGCCGCCTTTTCGTCGGATCGGGTGATGAGGTCCGCCATGGTCTTGAGCATCTTGGTGTTGCGTTCGACCAGGGTCTTGCCGTCATTGGTGAGGCGTTGCGAGCTTTGCTCATCCGTGGACAGCACGGCCGCCACCGTGATGGCCAGGGCGGCCGAGGTACCGTCGTTCCAGCGTGTGGCGGCTACCACCTTGACATCGGTGCTGACGACCTCTTCGAGGGCTGCGTTCAGGCTTGCATTGGATCGGTATTGTGACCAGCCTGACAGCACCATCATCAGCACGATGAGGACCGAGAACGTGACCCACAGACGCGTCTTGACACTGATGTTATTGATTTGCATGACTGTCTCCTTGGCCTGAGTGGCCCACTTTGGGATGATTGCAGGATGATATAGATGAAAAATATGATTTTACAATTTGTTTATATATCACGGAGGCCTCGCCGGCGATGGTCTGGGTCAAATGTTGCTGAGATCGCACAAGAAATTGGTTTTCAGTATCGCCATCAACAGGCCGCAGGCGCATAGCGCAACACCTGATTCTTCCCGGCTGTCTTGGCTTGATAGAGTGCCGCATCGGCCTGCTGAATCAGGCTTTCGCAATCGTCGTCAAGCGGCGTCGCGGTACTGACACCCAGGCTGATGGTGCATCGGACATGGTGGGGTGACTCGGTGTTGCGGGCCGCAACCAACAACTCGTGCGCAAGGGTCAACGCGGTATCGGCGACGGTGTTGCCCAGGACCAGGATGAATTCTTCGCCTCCCCAGCGCACGGCCAGGTCGCCTGGCCGGCGAGCACTGCGTGCGACCAGTCCGGCGATTTGTTTCAGGCATTCATCACCGGCGACGTGGCCATGTTGATCATTGACCTTTTTGAAATCATCGATATCCAGCAATATCAGACTGATGGGCGTTTGTTCGCGGCGGTTGCGTTGCCATTCCGAGGGCAGAAACTGCATCAAGTGCCGTCGATTGGCCAGGCCCGTGAGTGGGTCGAGCAACGACAATTTCTCAACTTGTTGTTCTGCCAGCTTTCGTTGGGTGATATTGCTGTGGTTGATGACAAAGAGCTCGCCTGAGCACCCCGTCAAGCCAACCATATTCATCAAAAACCAGCGTTTTTCGTCGGCGCTGTGGCATGGGTACTCATGCGAAAAGCCGGGCTGATGGCCGTCAATGACAGCGACCAGTCCACGCTGGATCCGTTGGGCATCGGTTTCATGGCTCAAGGCGGCCTTGGCGCAGATGTCCAGGTAGTTGGCCTTAAGCCAGTCTTCCTGGGGAAGTCCATTTTTGGCGCCGAATCGAATCCAGGCCTCATTCACATAAACAATCTGCCCGTTTTTTTGAATGACGGCAATCTCTTGCTCGATTGAATCCAGGATGGCATAGGGAAAGCCTGAGCCCTTATCCCGACCTTCAAGTGGAAAACCTGAATCCATGAAAGGCGAATTATTGACGGACATCAAGAATAAATGGCTGAACTGAAGAGTGCGCGCGCAACTTGTTTGAGAATAATGCAAGATCAGCGCTTTGGCGATCGATATTGAGTGGACGAAGTCGCATGAACCACTGGCCTGCGTGATCAAAAAACCCTGCCTGCTTCTGTCAGCCCGTAAACTGTGCCCATGACCCCGCGATTCACACAAGCCATCACCCTTGCCGCCACGGCCCACGAAGGCCAGTTGCGCAAAGGCACTGCGATCCCGTACATCACTCACCCGGTGGCCGTGGCGGGCTTGGTGGCTCAGTACGGGGGGGATGAGGATCAGCAAATTGCTGCGTTGCTGCACGACGCGCTGGAGGATGGCGGGCAGCAATATGCGGCTCAGATCGGCGAGCGTTTTGGTCCGCGGGTGCTGGCCATGGTGCAGGCGTGTACCGACGGCGTACCCGATGCTCAGGGTCACAAGGCGCCTTGGACCGAGCGCAAACGCGCTTATCTGCTACACCTCAAGAACGCCAGCGACGATGCCTTGCTGGTGTCCGGTTGTGACAAGCTGAACAATGCCCGAGCCATCCTGGACGATTTGGTCACCATCGGTCCGTCGGTGTTTGACCGTTTCAATGCCAAGCTCGATGGCGCTGTCTGGTACTACGAGGCCTTGTCCCACCTGTTCACCGAGCGCAAGGCGCCGATGGCCAAGGCTTTGGCCGATACCTTGCTGAAGATCAAGCGGCTGGTGCCCGGCCCATGAGCCGGTCGCGGCGCGCGCCTCAGGCCCGTGCCCAGACCAGCAGCAGGTTGTTGGCGGGCAGGGCAATGCGTTCACGCAGGCGCAGGCCGGCCTCCTCCGCCGCCGAGGCCACATCTTTGAGTTGACGCAAGCCCCAGGCCGGGTTTCGACTGCGCAGGTCGGTATCAAAGGCCAGGTTGCCCGGGGCGGTGGGTGTGTTCTCTTCCAGGTAGGGGCCGTAGGTGATCAAAACCCCCTGCCCCGCAAGATGGCGCGCGGCCCCTTGCATCAATGCGGCGGTGCAGGCCCACGGGGCGATGTGGATCATGTTGGCGCAGAAAACGGCGTCCACGCTGTCGGGCAAGGTTTTTGGCCAGGGCTTGCTCAGCACATCCAGTTGCACGGGGGGGCGAACTCTGTCCAGGCCTTCGCACCAGGCTCGGATGGAGTCGAGGGACCGGGCCTCGAAATCGGTGGGTTGCCACTCCCAGCCTGGCAAGCCCGTGCTGAAGGCCGCGGCGTGTTGCCCGGTGCCGCTGGCGATTTCCAGCATCAGACCCTGGGCTGGCAATGAGGCCTGCAACTGGGTCAGGATGGGGGCGGCATTGCGATCCGCGGCGGGGCTGTGCAATCGAGCGTCTGGAGCAAGCATCGCTTTAGGGTGTGGGTGGGTGGAACGGGTTGCCTAGAATACCCGCAGGCCCGAATGTGGCCCGACGGAGTGAACAGATGGATGACCGTACTTTGCCCCCAGCGATGCGTCTTTCGATGGCCCGACGGAGACGGTTGATGACGACGGCGTTGGTTGGTGCATTGGGGTATGCGTTGGCTGAAGGGGCTTCGGCTGGCCCGCTGCTGGACCGGCTTCGTGAGCGGCGCATGGCCGCCGGCCAGGCCCAGGCGCCAAGTGCTGTTTCAAACCAAAGCCCCCGTCTGGCCAACGTGTCGTATGGACCCGATCCGGCTCAGGTGTATGACGTCTATTTGCCCAGTGGCGGAGCCCGTACCCCGGGGGCGCCGGTCATTTTCATGGTGCATGGCGGTGCCTGGGCGGTGGGCGACAAAGCCATGAGCCGTGTGGTTGACGCCAAGGTGGCGCGCTGGGGGGCTCGGGGCTTTGTGCTGGTGTCGGTCAATTATCGGATGCTGCCCGATGTGCCGCCCGATGGTCAGTTGCACGACGTGGCATTGGCGCTGGCGCATGCCCAGGCGCAGGCGGGTGATTGGGGCGGCGATCCAGGGCAGTTCGTGCTCATGGGGCACTCGGCAGGCGCCCACCTGGTGGCCTTGCTGGCGAGCGCGAGGCCCACCCGCCCCGGTCTGGGCGGGCCACCCGTGCTGGGGACGGTGGCTCTCGACAGTGCCGCCATGGATGTGGAGCGCGTCATGACACATCCTCACCTGCGGCTGTACGACCGGCCGTTCGGCGCGGACCCAGGCTATTGGCGGGCCATGTCGCCCGTGCATCAATTGCACCCAGGGGCCGCCCCGGTGTTGGCGGTCTGCTCGACGCGGCGTGAAGACGCCTGTGCGCAGGCCCAGGCGTTTGTGGCGCGAGCCTTGCAGTTGGGTGTTCGCGCCCAATGGCTGGGCCAAGACCTGAGCCATGGCGACATCAATGCCACATTGGGCCAGGACAACGAGTACACCCACGCGGTCGAAGCGTTCATGGCCACGCTGAGCCCCGGCATCGCTCAGCACCTGAGCCGCTGAGTTGCATCAGTGCTGGCCGCGGGGGGGCGATGGGTCAGAGTTCGGTCGAATCGCGATCTGCGTGCACTTCGTGCACCAGAAGCAACTGGCAGGTGCCGGGCATCTGATTCAGATACAGCCGCACGTCATAGGCGCCGGCAGCCCAGGCCGTGGAGGCCTGAGCTGTCTGTGCATCGCCATTGGCTGCACCGGCGTGGCCCAGGCGCTGGTTGATTCTGGCCACCAGGGTTTGATATTGGCTGGCCGCCTGGCAGCGGGCCGGATCCGCGCGCCAACGCTCTTCGATGTGCACCACGGCTTGGTTGCGCGCAAAGAACAAGGTCTCCAATCGGCCCTGGTCCAGGGTGACGCTGGGCAAGGCCCACCAGGCTTTCAGACCCCGGGGCCCGGTCTGTGGGTGGCGCAGGCGCTGGATCTCGGGGACTGCGGTGGGCAAGGCGGCTTCGCTCAGGCCGAGCCATTGCGCCATGGGGGCGATGGGCCATGCCCTGTCCTCGGCCTGGGCGGCGTGCCATGGCGCTGACGCGGCGCCAAGCAACAGCGTGAGTGTGGTCAGGACTTTGCCCAATGGAGTCCTGAATCGGTGGGGTGTTTGAGGCGAGGACACTTGCATCGGGATGGGAGTCTAGCGAATTGCGCCTTCGACCACATGAAGGCGCAGCGCATGATGCCCTCACGGTGTTGCCTGTTGGCCTGATGATTCCGTGCAAGCTCAGGCCACGCACCCTACGTGCTTGGGACGCCTTCCAGGCACCATGAGGTTGGTTGTCTTGGCCCACTCGACCCACTGCGCGCGTGACCGCGGAATTGTTCCAATTTTGAAGACAGTCAAAACCGCAGATCTGGGTTTATCGCGTGATTTCAAGCCAGTAAAGTGCCCCATCGTGCCCAAGCCAAGCGGGCCGGCCAACAAACGGAGGTATGGGTTTGGAAATTGGCATTTACACCTTTGGTGATCTGCCGGGCGGGCTCTCGGGATCTCAGGGGCAACTGGCTGCAAAACAACGACTTGACGAAGTGCTGGCCGCCGCCCGCCTGGCCGATGAGGCTGGGCTGCAGGTGTTCGGGGTGGGCGAGCACCACCGCAGCGACTACGCCATCTCGGCCCACGCGGTGGTGTTGGGTGCCGTGGCGAGTGTGACACGACAGATCCGGCTGACCAGCGCGGTCACCATCCTCAGTTCGGCTGACCCGGTGCGGGTGTTCGAGGAATTTGCCACGCTGGACTTGTTGTCGGGTGGGCGCGCGGAGTTGATGGCGGGGCGGGGGGCCTTTGTAGAGTCGTTTCCCTTGTTCGGTTGCGAGTTGAGCGACTACGACACCTTGTATGAAGAAAAACTGGCGTTGTTGTTGCAATTGCGGCGCCAGGCCCGGGTGAGCTGGCGTGGGCGGCATCGCCCGGCCCTGCACGATGCCGAAGTGGCGCCGCGCCCTCTGCAGCCTCTGCTGCCGGTGTGGGTGGCCGCGGGCGGGACTCCCGCCAGCGCTGTGCGGGCTGGCCAGGCGGGTCTGCCCTTGAACCTGGCCAACATCGGCGGGCAACCGGCGCAGTTCAAGCCCTTCATCGACCTGTACCGGGAGACCGGACTGCGGGCCGGTCATGCCCTGGGCGACTTGAAGGTGGCTGTGTCGGGGCACCTGCATGTGCAGCGTGATGCCCAGCAGGCCCGCGACGAGTTTTATGGGCATTACAGCCACTACATGCGGCACAACCTGCCCCAACGCGATCATGGCTGGCAGGTGTCACGCTCAGCCTATGAACAACTGGCCAGCCCGCATGGCTCGTTGTTTGTCGGCAGCCCGCAGCAGATCGTGGACAAGATCCTGTATGAGCACGAGCTGTTCGGGCACCAGCGCTTTTTGGCCCAGATCGACATTGGCGGCCTGCCTTTTGCCAAAGTGGCCCGGTCGATTGAACTGCTGGCCACCGAAGTCATGCCGGCCGTGCGCAAGGCCTTGGCTGGCAACGTCACCCCTTGATTTCTGGAGAACCTGATGTCTGATGAAAACCCTGTTTCCAACGCAAGTGCTGCGACACGCATGCCCACGTGGTTCATTCCGCATGGTGGTGGCCCTTGCTTCTTCATGGACTGGAACCCACCCGATGCCTGGGACAAGATGGCCGCCTTCCTGAAGGGGCAGTCGGCCACGTTGCCAGCGGCGCCAAAGGCCATCCTGTTGGTGTCCGCCCATTGGCTGGAGCCGCAGTTCGGTGTGACTTCGGCGGCTCAGCCCGAGTTGATTTATGACTACTACGGCTTCCCTCCACACACTTACGAGTTGACATACCCGGCACCGGGCGAACCCGCCTTGGCCGACCGGGTGACCCAGTTGCTCGGCCAAGCGGGGGTGCCGGCTCAGGGCCACCCCGGCCGCGGCTTTGACCATGGCATGTTCATTCCGCTGATGCTGATGTTTCCGCAGGCCAGCATCCCGGTGGTGCAACTGTCACTGACCAGCGATCTGAATCCCGAGGCCCACCTGCGTGCCGGTCAGGCGCTGGCCCCGCTGCGGGATGAGGGTGTCTTGATTGTGGGCAGCGGCATGAGTTTTCACAACATGCGGGGCTATGGCGACCCGCGCTTTGGCCCGGTGTCGGACACGTTTGACGCCTGGTTGGGACAGGCCGTCGAGGCGGCACCCGCTCAGCGCCATCAGGCCCTGGCCGGTTGGGCCCAGGCCCCGGCGGCTCGCCTGTGCCATCCGCCACGGGCCGAGGAGCATTTGTTGCCCTTGATGGTGGTGGCTGGCGCGGCCGGGCAGGATCTGGGACGACGTGTGTTCTCCGATCGGGTGATGGAAACCACTTTGTCGGCGTTCAGCTTCGGCTGACGGCCGCCCTCCCCCTGGTCAGCAGGCTGCGCCGGTATCATCGCCGGATGCCCAAGACCGAGCAATCCGCCACTGCGCCAAACCTCACGCCACAGCCCGTCGACCTGGAGAAGAGCACGCTGGTCTTGCGGCGCTTTCGGGTGGTCTTCAACGCGGTGCGCAGCCACTTTCAACAGGTGGAGAACCAGGCCGGCTTGGGTGGCGCCCAGATCTGGGCGTTGAGCGTGGTGCGTGATCGCCCTGGCATCGGGGTATCAGGCCTGGCGGCTGCCATGGACATCCATCAATCCACCGCCAGCAATCTGGTTCGTGCGATGCTCAAGCGGTCGCTGATCCGGGCCGTGAAAGGCCTGACGGACCGGCGCAGCATCGAACTGTCCATTCTTCCGGCGGGTCTTGAAGTGCTGGGCCGGGTGTCAGGCCCTTTTGAAGGGGTGTTGCCCACGGCCTTGGCTCAATTGCCAGCCGAGACGGTGGACCGCCTCGAACAGGACCTGCGGGCCCTGATTGCGGTTCTGCATGCCGACGAGACGGCCGAACAGACGCCATTGGCCCATCTCTAATCTCTAGTTCGTGCAAACGCTGATTTCGTACCGGTGAACTCAGAGGGTGCCGGTCTCAGGTCGTTTTGCTTGAGGATCAAGGCAACTTTACATCGTGTTGAGATGTAAATGTATTTGTGCAAATGTTATGATTTTGAGTTGGATCTGTCGCTGCTATCCGGATCCAAGCTTTTGACGGAGTCATGCCATGAAATCTATTTCCTCCCTCGCTGCGCTGAGCGCGGTGGTGGTCCTGTTATCTGCCTGCAGCAGTGCGCCCAAGGCGACTGCTCCCGAGTCGTCCCCTGTGGCGACCCAGGCCCCTGCTCCGGCAGCCCCGGCGGCCCAAGCCCAGTCTGCGGTGGCCCAGGTGGTGGTGCCTGATTACCTGGACCCGAACAACCCCTTGTCCAAAGACCGCAGCGTGTACTTTGGCTATGACGATTTCAGTGTCGCCACCAAGTACCAGCCCGTGGTTGAACGCCATGGCAAGTATCTGGCTCAACATGCCAGCGTGCAGATTCGCGTCGAAGGCAATGCCGACGAACGCGGCAGCGCTGAATACAACCTGGCGCTGGGCCAAAAGCGTGCCGATGCCACTGTCCGTGCCTTGCGTGTGTATGGTGTGAAAGACAGCCAGCTGGAAGCTGTGAGCTGGGGCAAGGAAAAGCCCCGTGCCGAAGGCCACACCGAAGCGGCCTGGGCCGAGAACCGCCGCGTCGACCTGGGCTACCCAAGCCACTGAGCGTCACTCTTGGGTCGGGGTCCGTCCCGACAGGTACAGATCTTTACCGGCAGGACGGAGCTCGTGAAGACAAACGCGCTGCGCTTGTCTTCAGAACGCAGTCAAGCTGCGTGCCAACCAGGCCTGATGCCTAGGTCTGTCCCGCCTGGGGGCGCAAATGCTGGCTCAGGCTCGTTTGCCAGCAGCAACCCGCCATTCAGTCGAAGCCCGGGTAGGCGCCCGTGCCTTCGGGCCAGGGGGTTAGCACTTCGAACCCGGTTTCGGTCACCGCGACCATGTGCTCCCACTGAGCAGACAGGGAGCGGTCGCGGGTGATGACGGTCCAGCCATCGGCCAACTCGCGGGTTTCGCGTTTGCCAGCATTCAACATGGGCTCGATGGTGAAAATCATGCCGGGCTCCAGGCGCAGACCTTGACCGCGTTGGCCGTAGTGCAGCACCTGGGGCTCGTCGTGGTAGACCTGCCCGATACCGTGCCCGCAGTACTCGCGCACCACACTGAAACGTTCTCGGTGGGCCACGGTCTGGATGGCATGGCCCACGTCGCCCAGCGTGGCCCCGGGGCGCACCTGAAGGATGCCGGCTCGCATGGCCTCATAAGTGGTGTCGACCAGTCGGCGCGCCAACGGGCTGGGCTTGCCCACGCAATACATGCGGCTGCAGTCGCCAAACCAGCCATCCTTGATCACGGCGACGTCGATGTTGACGATGTCGCCGTCTTTGAGCAACTGCTGCTCTGATGGGATGCCATGGCACACCACGTGGTTGATTGAGGCGCAGATCGTTTTGGGAAAACCGTGGTACCCCACATTGGCGGGCACGGCGTTTTGCACATTCACGATGTGGTCATGGCAGAGGCGGTCCAGGGTTTCGGTGCTGACACCGGCTTGCACGTGGGGCGTGATCACGTGCAGCAGATCGGCTGCCAGCGCGGCCGCGATGCGGGCCTGAGCCAATTCGGAGGCTGTGCGGAGAGGGACTTTGCGATTCATGTTGCCACCGTGCTGGGGGTTCTGGGGGGGAGTGCTTCAGGGCGCATCAGCCAGGTCAGCCCCTGCTCACCGGTCTGGGCGGCGCGAAGCAATGCTTGGCAGATGTCGCCGTAGCGAAGGTCAGGGTGGAGTTCGGACAGCATGCCGATGCGGATCCAGTGCTCGGCCTGGGCGTTGATGGAGCGACTGAGGGCGTCGCTGGCAATGCGCAACTCCTCATGAAGCGTCTCTGAGATCTTGACCAGGCCCATGGAGGCACCCTATATGATTTATATACGAATCGTATTCTATTTATATTTTTATACCCTCCTCCCTCTGTGGGCATGGGGTTTGGCCCCCTTTACCTTGAACGGTTTTGAAGACTTTCCGGGTGCGTGTCGAAGATATCAATTTGACGCTTATGTGTAATGTGCATCGGTAGATGGCGGGCTTCTCAACACGCCGTTAGCCATCACCGATCGACCATTCAGCGCACGGTCGTTCGCCAATTGCGTCAAATTTGGGCATTCAAGTTGATTCAGGATTTCCCCAATCGTTGGCATACCTGAGGTTGAGGGGGCATTTGATGGGGCTATATTCAGGTTTTGCCAAATTGCAAGTACGGCAGATCTCGTAAATGCCATAAATGACACCTTTCAAACGACTCCGACTCCTGTTGATCACAGGACTTGCGCTCAGCAATGTGTTGGTGGTGCTCGTGTCAGGCTACGCCTTGCAGCAGACTTGGCAACAGACGCAAATTCGGGTGGCCGTCCAGACGCAGAACGTGGCCAACGCGATCGATCAGAGTGTGTCGGACAGCATCGACAAGATCGATCTGGTGCTGCGCGGTTTTGTGGATGATGCGCAAGCCCAACTACAACGGGGCAGTCTGGATGAAGACGCGCTGCGAGCCAGCATGACCCGCTACGAGCAGCGCATGCCCGAAGTTGAGTACTTTCGCATCACAGACCGGGACGGCTTCGTGGTGGTTGGCAACCAGGTCAACAAGCATGAGAAGGTCAGCGCGGCGGATCGCGATTACTTCAAGGTTTTGAGTCAACAGCCTGACATGGGCCTTTATGTGTCCAAGCCCTTGGCAGGCAAGATCATCAAGATCCCGATGATTGTGTTTGCCCGGGCCTTCAAAGACCCGGCGGGCCGCTTCGCCGGCCTGGCCTACGGCATCATCAGTGTGGAGCATTTCAGGCATCTGTTGTCCCGTTTCCAGATGGGGCCGCATGGCAGCGTGATCCTGCGCGATCAAGATCTGGGCTTGATCGCGCGCGCACCAGCCATTGCGGAAGACCCCGCAGGACAGATCGGCAATCAACAGGTCTCGCCGGAGTTGCGATCGGGCGTGGCTTCTGGCGTTCAGGCGGACACCATCCTCAACTCGGGAGGGGGTGATGGCGTTCAGCGCACCATCACTTTCCATCGCTTGGCCAAGGCACCGATGATCGTCATTGCCGGGCTGGCCACCCAGGATTACCTTGCATCATGGCATCGAGAGTTGTTCAAGGCAGCAGCTGTTGTGCTGAGTTTCCTGACGCTGTCCATTCTGTTTGCCTACTTCTTGCTGCGCATGATTCAGCGGGGCAAGGCCCTGGAGTTGGCGCACGAGGCCGCGCTCAACCGTCTGCTCAAGATCGCGAGTCGCCTGCCTGGCATGGTGTTTGAGTTTCAGATGACCCCCGACGGGACCTTCAGTTTTCCCTATGCGAGTGATGCCATCCGGGACATCTACCGCCAGGATCCGAAGGCCGTTCGTCACGACGCGAACGCTGTCTTCGAGGTGTTTCACCCTGATGATGTCGAGTCGATTCGCAGTTCATTCATGCGGTCTGCAGACGAACTCACGCTGTGGCAGCACGAATATCGCGTGCGTTACGCCGATGGCACTGAACGTTGGTTGCTTGGCAACGCCAAGCCTGAGCGAAGCTTGGACGGCACGGTCACCTGGCATGGCTTCATCACGGACATCACCAAGCGGAAACAGGTTGAATCGGCGTTGGTGGAGAGTGAGGCTTTGTTCAGGTTGATCTTCAATCACAACCTGGATGCGGCCTTGCTGACGAGACCCAACGGCACCATCGTGTCCGCGAACCTCGAAGCCCAGCGCATGTTTGGCTACAACGAAGAGGATTTCAGGCATTTGGGTCGGGAGGGCTTGGTGGACGCCAGTGACCCTCGGCTGCCTGCGGCCTTGGCCCAGCGTGCCAAGGAAGGCTGGTTCCGGGGGGAGTTGACCATGATTGCCAACGATGGTCGCCGGTTTCCGGCCGAATTGTCATCGTCGGTCTTTCGCAGCAGTGATGGCAGCGAAATGACCAGCCTGCTGATCCGTGACATCACCGAACTGAAGCGGCTTGAGCAACAACTGCGCATCGATGCCACGGTCTTTGAATCCCAAGAGGGCATGCTGGTCACCGACGCCCAGGGCACGATCCTGCGGGTCAACAAGGCGTTTTGCGCCATCACTGGCTACGGTGCCGATGAGGTGGTGGGGCAGACCAGCCACATGCTCAAGTCTGGCCGCCACGATGCGGCGTTCTACATTGACTTGTGGCGCAAGCTCAAAAAGCATGGCTACTGGGAGGGCGAGATCTGGAACCGCCGCAAGAACAACAGCATCTATCCCGAGTGGCTGACGATCACGGCGGTCAAGGGGCGCGATGACCAGGTGATGAACTACGTGGGCACCCTGACTGACATCACGGTGCGCAAGCAGGCTGAAGAGGAAATCAAGACCCTTGCCTTCTACGATCCGTTGACTCAGTTGCCGAATCGACGCCTGCTGCTGGATCGCCTGCACCACGCCATGGCTGCCAGCTCCAGGAGCGGCCAGTCATGCGCCCTGTTGTTCATCGACCTGGACAATTTCAAAACCCTCAACGACACCCGTGGGCACGACGTAGGGGACATGTTGCTGCAACAGGTGGCGCAGCGGCTGCGCACCTGTGTGCGCGAAGGCGACACGGTGTCGCGCATCGGTGGGGACGAATTCGTGGTCATTCTGGAAGGCCTGCCTGCCAACGCCCTGGACGCGGCCAGTCTGGCCGAGCAGGTGGGAGAAGAGATTCGCCGTGAGCTGGGCCGCCCGTACATGCTTGGAGGCCACAGTCACCACAGCAGCCCCAGCATCGGGGCGGCCATGTTCAGTGGACACCAGTTCTCCAGCGATGAACTGCTGAAACGGGGTGATCTGGCCATGTACGAAGCCAAAGCCGCCGGACGCAATACCCTGCGCTTTTTTGATCCGCAGATGCAGGCCCAGGTCAGTGAACGGGCCCGTCTGGAGGCCGAGTTGCGCCAGGGCTTGCGTGAACACCAGATGCTGCTGCACTACCAGCCCCAGGTCGATTTGCAGGGGCAGATCGTGGGTGTGGAGGCTCTGGTTCGCTGGCAGCATCCCAACCGTGGCCTGGTCTTTCCAGGGGCTTTCATCGGTCTGGCCGAGGAAACCCGGCTTATCCTTGAACTGGGCGAATGGGTGCTGGAGACGGCCTGTTGCCAATTGGCTGCCTGGGGCCCTCTACCCGAACGCTGTGAGTTGAGCATTGCCGTCAACGTCAGTGCGCAGCAGTTTCACCAGCGGGACTTTGTGCAGCGTGTGCAAGGAAGCCTGGAGCGAACGGGCGCCGACCCGAGGCGACTGAAGCTGGAACTGACCGAGAGCCTGTTGGTGCAAGACCTGCCCGATGTGGTGCACAAGATGAGTCAGCTGCAGGCTCTGGGAATTCGTTTCTCGTTGGACGATTTCGGCACGGGTTACTCATCGCTGGCTTACCTCAAGCAACTGCCGCTGGACCAGTTGAAGATCGATCAGTCTTTTGTGCGGGACGTGCTGGTCGATGCAAACGCCGCCACCCTGGCGCGTACCATCGTGAGTCTGGCTGACAGCCTGGCGTTGCAGGTGATCGCTGAGGGCGTTGAAACGGTTGAGCAACGTGATTTTCTGGAGCGCAGCGGTTGCCGCTATTTCCAGGGTTACTACTTCAGCCGCCCTCTTCCGCTGCCCGCATTGGAGGCCCTGCTGGGCGACCCTGCTCACCGCTCAGGCCCCCCCGCACGCTGAACTGAACCGGCAGGGCGCGCTCAACGCCGGGGGCGCTCAGGCCTCGCTACCTGGTTTGCTCTGTGGCGGGTTCTGCGACAGCCAGACATCAAAGGCTTCCTTGGCATTGCGCCGCAGTGCCGGCTTGAAGGTCTCTTTGTCGCTCAGGTACAGGCAATGACGGATCACGGTGTAGGGGTTGAATTTGAGGCCGTCATTGCGCTCTTCAAAGTACTGTTTGTAGCGCTTCACGGTTCCGATCTGGTGGCGCACCATCGAATTGAATTCACTGCGGCTGATGGTGACCGACCAGGATTTGATGCTGTCAACAAATCCATCAACCTTGGCGGGTTCGAAGACAAAGTCCTTGAAGAAATGGTTCACGATCTTCAAGAAGGTGAAGGCATTGAGCTCGCTGGAGGCATGAGCATCACGCGCGGCGATCCGACCGTCGGGTGGGGCATCCTGCAAGGCAAACTCATCGGGGGCCGACTGCAATCCTGCCTCGGTTTCATCGCGGATCTGTCGAAACTCCCGATCTGCCAATTCAAACAGGGCCGCCAACACATTGATGCGGCGTTTGAGCGGGCTGGGGATTGATTTCTTGTACTTGATCTGGTGGTCCAGCACGCTCCAGGAGTCCTGGATGATGGTGCGCACCTGCAGTTCGAACTGCGCGACAGGCAGCTCAAATCCAGCCTGCAGCCCGACATCCTCGGCTCGATAGGCCAGGTCAAGGTGCAGCCCCTTGTAGCCAAAGGAGTCATCAGTGCCTTCAACCTTGGCGATCTTGTCGGTGATCTCGATGACATTGAAGCAAGGCCTGATGAGCTCGGCCACCTTCCAGATTTCATCTTCATACAGGCAAACCACCCGCAGCCCGATCAGATCAGTCAGGTGATCGCGTATTGAATAGGGCTGATTGGCTTCTTCCAGCGCATAGCGGTATTTGCTGGTGAATTTGCGCAGGCACTCGTCCTGGTCTTTCACCCGGCCTTCCACCTTCACACCCGCGATGCCGTTGCCTCGACTCAACAACTCGCCAATCTGCTTTTGCAACCCCAGGCAAATGGTGCTGAGCCGTGAGGACTGGGCCACATAGAACGCGGTGAAAAGCTGTTCTTCCTGTTCGAAGTGCAGGGACGCCATGGGGAATAACGGGTGAATTGAACGGGGTCGGGGTCGTCACGGGGAGCCGTCTGGCCAGCTGTCACGGCCTGCCGCAATGGCGCAAGCCTTGCAAAGGCCGGTTCCCCATTTGGGGGTACTTTACACGGGCTACAGCACTCGCAGTCTCAGAATGAGGCCCAGCCTGCGTCCCCTGTCGGGGCCGCGGCGGCAGTGCCTGGATCCGGCCGCGGATCGGGGCGGGTTGTGGCGCGCCGCTCAGGGCCCTGGTAGGGCATGTTGGGGGGCAGTGGTGAACGGGTGGCCCTGGGCGTGGTCACGCTAACGGCGGGCCTGGACCCGCCTTGAGGCCCTTGGGCCAGCTTGAAGACCGCGACCGATTGCACCAGGCGTTCGGCCTGGGTGCGCAGGCTGATGGCGGCGGCGGCCGACTCTTCAACCAGCGCCGCGTTCTGTTGGGTGGCGTGGTCCATCTGCGCCACCGCCTCGCCGACCTGGCCCAGGCCCGCACTCTGCTCGGTACTGGCCGAACTGATTTCACCCATCAGCCGAGCCAGTTCCCGAATGGCGGCGACCACTTCGTCCATGGTATGGCCCGCTCGATCCACCAGGGCACTGCCCTGCTCCACCCGCTCGACGCTGGCACTGATCAGGCTCTTGATTTCGCGAGCCGCCTCGGCGCTGCGGCTGGCCAGGCTTCGCACCTCGCCCGCCACCACGGCAAAGCCCCTGCCCTGCTCTCCGGCGCGGGCCGCCTCGACCGCCGCATTGAGCGCAAGGATGTTGGTCTGGAAGGCAATGCTGTCGATGACCGCGATGATGTCACTGATTTTTTGTGAGCTTTCGTTGATGCCCTTCATGGTCTGCACCACCTCGTGGACCACCACGCCCCCCCGCTCGGCCACTTGAGAGGCGGTCCTGGCTCGCTCATTGGCGTTGCGGGCCGTCTCGGCGTTTTGCTTCACGGTGGATCCCAGTTGCTCCATCGACGCCGCGGTCTGTTGCAGCGCAGAGGCCTGCTGTTCGGTTCTGGAGGACAGGTCGTTGTTGCCCTGGGCGATTTCGGCACTGGTGTTGGCCACGCCGTCGGCGTTGTGGCGTACCTCGCGCACAATCCCGGCCAGATGGGCTTGCATGTCAGCCAGCGAGCGCAGCAAAAGGCCCGATTCGTCCTTGGCGCTGCTTTCAATGGCCTGGGCCAGATCGCCTTTGGCGATGGCCTGCGCCACCTGCACCGCCTGACCGACTGGCAGGGTGACCGAACGGGTGATGCGCCAGGCCAGCCACAAGCCCACGAGCACGGCGGCCAAGGCACTGCCACCCAGCCAGTAAAGGCTGCGCTCAGCCAAGGCCAGGCTGTCTTGGGTTTCTGCCTCGACCCGTTGGGTGACGGCCTGTTTGAGCTGGGTCAGCCGCTGCTCATAGGCCTTGAAAAGCGGTTGCAGACGCTGGTCAACCTGGTCGCCCACGTTCTGGCCGCCGTCTTGTTGCTTCTGGAGTTCTGCGCGGGTCACGCGGTAGGCCTCTCGGGCCTGCAGCGCTTGGGCGAAAGACGCCTGTTCGGGGCCAGGCAGCATCAAGGATCGGGTGCGCTCAATGCGCTGGCTTTGCGCATTGACGACCGACGCCATGTCACGTCGGGTCTTGTCAAGGTACGCCGGGTTGTCTGCCTTGAAGCTGGCTTCTGTGCGCAACCAGTTCATCTGCAGGTCATTGAACCATTCCTGCACCAGGGCTTGACGCTCCATTTCGACGGTGGAAAGGGCTTGATTGGCTTGTCGCAGTGCCTGGATCCGGGTCATTCCAAGCACCGTGATCAACAAGGCCATCATCAGCAGCAGCCCGAAGGCAAAGGTCAGTCGAGCACCCAGTTTCCAATCGTTCCAGCGCATGCATACCCCCTGTACAAATCGATTTGTATCTGCGCTCAATGTAACTTCATTGCGCCTTATCAGGCGTTCTTTTTCCTGACCTGTCCGCGTACTGTTGTGCACCGGCATACGCTGTCAGCCATGATGGCCGCCCTTGCTCAAGGGCTGGCGTTGCTCCTGGTTCAAGGGCAGATGTAAAGGCCTTGACCGCCCGAATTCTTGGCCTCGTACATGGCCGCATCGGCCAGGGCCAGCAGTTGCGAGGGCTGCCTGCCATGCTTGGGATACAGCACCACGCCCATGCTGGTGCTGACCTGAACCACCTCACCCGAGGGCAGCTCGATCGGTTCACGCACACTGGCCAGTGCCCGCCGCAAAATCGGCTCGCATTCCGTGAGGTTCATGATGGGGGTGATCAACATCACAAACTCATCGCCCCCCAGGCGCGCCACCGTGTCGTTGGCCCTGACGGCGGACTGCAGCCGGCGTGCCACCTCCTTGAGCAGAAAATCACCCGCGCCGTGCCCATGGGTGTCATTCACCGGCTTGAAGCCATCCAGATCAAGGTAGCAGACCACCCCCATGCCACCCACTCGATCGTCGAGCGCAAAGGCCTGCCGCATGCGATCAGACAAAAGCAGGCGATTCGGCAGCCCGGTCAGCGGGTCGTGAAAGGCGATGTGTTCGACCTGCTGCTGGTATTGCTTCATTTCCGAGATGTCCTGCATCAGCCACAGGGACACCCCGTCAGCCTCGGAAAGCTGAAGGCTGTTCATGTCGATCCAGATGGGGTCCCCATTCTTGCGAGCCAACTGGACCTGTTTGCGGAAATGGGCGCCGCTGCGGATCAGAGGGTAGGCCTCGCGCCCTATCTCCTCGTAAGAGGCATCGTCCAGGTACAGGCAACGGGCAGGCTGGTCCAGCAACTCGTCCGGGCCATAGCCAAAGATGCGTTCCAAGGCCTTGTTTTTCCAGATCAGTCGACGGTCCTTGAATTTGGCCAGGCCCACCAAGTCGTTGTCGAGCATGGCCTTCTGTTCATGGACCAATGCACGCATCTGGGTGCGGACACCATAGAGTTCGGTGATGTCGTGCATCACTGAGCGGCTCATCAAAAACCGTCCCTGGTCGTCCCGCAGGGCGGTGGACGAAACACTGACCCGGCGTCTCACCCCGGTTGCGCTGATCAGGTCACACTCGATGGCGCGACTTTGCTCTTCATGCTTGAAGCGCTCATAGTGATGATTGAATTTGCTTCGGTCCTCTTCATTGAAGAAGTCCGTCGGTCCCAGGCGATGCAGCACCTCCTCAGCCGTGCAGGCCAGCCAGGACAAGGTCACCTGATTGAGTGCAATGAACCGGCCGTGTTCATCCAAGGAGCAATAGCCACATGGCGCATGGTCATATAAATCCTGCAGGCGCTCGGCCGTGGCGCTCAACTCCTGCTCCAGTAATTTCTGTGGCGTGACGTCGCGCCCGACCGTCAACACCTCAATCAACTGTCCCTGGCTGTCAAAGGTGGCCCGGTTGTTGAACTGCGCCCAACGGATCGTCCCCTGCCCATCCAGGATGCGGTTCTCGACCGTGACCACCGGATAATCAGGCTTCAGCTTGCTCAGTTCAGCGGTCACCAGCGGCAGATCTTCAGGGAGCACCATCGGAGCCCATGCAGTGTTCAGCACCGCGTCCGCGTCGACACCAAACAGCCTGCAAAAAGCCTGATTCACATAAGTCAGGCGATGGTCATGGCTGTAGCGGCAGATGAGTTCCGTCTGATCTTCCAGGATGGACCGGTAGTGCTGTTCACTCAGGTACAGCTGCTCGGTACGCTCTGCAATCTTCTGCTCCAGCGTGGCATTGGCTTGCTGCAATTGACGGCGACGCTCAATCAAGGTGCGTGTCATGCTGCGCAAGGACCAGCTCAGGCGTTGCAGTTCGGCGCTAGGCGTATTCATTTCCAGGTTGACGTCTTCGTCACCCGCCTCGATCCGTTGAGCCGCCTCTGCCAGCACCTCGATCGGGTGGCTGAAACGGCGGGCCAGCACGTAGACTAGCCCCATCACCAACAACAGCAATGCAGCAGCCCCCAACAGCATCCGTTGGCGCGCCTCTTCGACCGGGGCGAGCGCAATGGCCAGGGGTTGGCGCAAGACCACCCGCCAGCCAAGGTCGGTCTCGGTGCGGCTGCGCACGCGCAGCGCGCTGGTCAGGTAGTTTTGGTCGGTACCGCCCCACTGGGTGACCGCATACGGTTGTTCGTCCACCAGCAACGAAAATGGTGCCAATGGTGCGCCAATGGCACTGTAGGGATGCAAGATTTCGCCGCGGCCATCCAGAATGAACACCTCGCTGCCATTCAATTGAGCGGCCCCACCTTGGGCGGAGCGGATCACCTCGTTGATCCAGCTCAGTGTCACGTGGGCGGCTATCACACCGCGCACCTGGCCATCACTGGTCCGCAGCGGCGCAGCAAAATCAAGAAAACGCAGAGGTTCGGAACTGTCCTGCGGCGGAAGCAGGCGCTCCAGCATGACAGCTTGATGGGCATCGCCTACGTAACGTCCCTGCTGACCGCCGCTGAACCAGGGACGTTGGCGCACATCGGCTCCGCGCAAAAGTCCCGCTGTCGCTGCTTGCACCTGTCCTTGAGCATCCGCCACGCCGATCCACGAGTAGTTCGGAAACGAGCGTCGGATTTCGTTCAGGTAAGGCTCAATCCAATCTGCACTCAAGGGACCGGCCTGGAAATTGGGCAGGCGCGAAAGCATCGCAATCTCTCGGTCACGCTCGTGTAGGCTTTCTGCCAGGGCGTTGGCGACGGCCTGTGATCGTTGATGAAGGGCTTCACCCTGGTCCTTGGTGATCCGTTCTGTCAGGTACTGGCCCATGTAGAACTCACCGAGGCCCACAACCACAAAGTAGAGCGCTCCAAAAATCAGGGACAGCTGCATCCAGAAGGACCCGAACCAAGAACGGGGGCCTGTCATCTCTGGATTGTTTGCTCCCGGCGGTTTTAGGTTGACCATTTGTAGATTTTCGCTTGATCTGCCTTGGTATGACAGGTTAGCACCCACCGCCTTGAAGTGGCAGCGATAAAACCACCTGGTCTTGCATTGGGAAGCGCATGAATCACGGAGGCATGCCACGGGATGCCTTGGGTTGGTCGGTTGATTTTTGTACCTGCCATAAAACCCATGCACATTACATTTACGGCATAAAAGCCAAAACCACGCCTTGCACTGCCCGTGGCGCAAGGCACCCGGACAGCCCAGCAAACCGAACCCCATGCTCGCGTTTGCCACGCCCTTTCACAGGGCCTCCGCCGATAGAAATCGGCCTCGCGCCTATTTCAGGTTCTCTGCAGACATCAACACCACTTTGTCGACCGCAAAGTTCACCCGGATGCTGCGTGTTGAGTCACCCCATTGGCAGGATCGAATCCCCAAGGTCTCATCACAATGGGCCGGGTCACCCACAATTTGCCGAACCTCGTCGTAGGTCTGCCCAACCTTGATGCGGTTGTAGTTCTCAAGGCTGACCTTGTTGCCACAGGCACTCAGCAAGGCCACCCCCAACACCACACAGGCCCCCTTGGCAAATTTGAAACATTCAGACATCACATCTCCTAGTTGAACAGGCCTACAAGCCAGCGATCCAAAAGCAACTCGCCCCTCGACTCAGCGCTCGGAACCCATTGATCGCCTCATTTTGGCCCCCGGTCAGCGCATCAACGCCATACAGCGGGTCTCAATCCGCCAAATTGAACACATCAGCCCTCATTTTCTCTGCCCCTCCTCCAAACTCAGATATAGACCATCGGATACATCTTGGTATGCTTGTATCAATACCTAAAAGTAGCCGGTGTGCCCTGCCTGCAAAGGCAAACAACCGGAAATGGGAGTGTCATCGAAATGATTCGCGCGCGAGAGTTCGCTCTCAGTGATCGCCTGCTGGACTGGAGCGCCACCCTGCCGTGGTGGCTGGATTGCGTCGTGGCCGTTCTGTTGTTTGCCTTGCTCCAGACGCTGAGCCAGAACGCCCATCAACCCCTGCCTCACTCGACCTCCCATGAGGTCTTGACAGACATGGTGCTTTACGGCCGTTATGCCGTGCCTGCCGTGTTCCTGATCATGGCCGCCGCTTCGTTCTGGCGCCGAAACCAACGCCAACGTCTTTTGCAACAGGCCGCCGTCAACCCGGCGGCCGACGTGTTGAACCAACTCAATCGGCGGGACTTCGAACAACTGGTCGCCGAGGCATTTCGCCTTCAGGGCTACGAGGTCGATGACATGAACGTCCACGCGCCGGACGATGGCATGGATCTGGTGCTCTGGAAAGACGGCCAGAAATCCCTGGTCCAGTGCAAACCGTGGAAGTCGTACCGTGTGGGGGTTGAAGTGGTCCGAGAGCTGACCGGCATCATGCACGCGGTGGGGGCCGATTCGGCTTTTCTGGTGACCTCAGGCAACTTCACCCGTGCGGCCCGTCAATTCGCGGCGGGCCGCCCGGTCAGGCTTCTGGATGGACAGGCCCTGCGCCATTGGATTGCCCATGTGCGCTCAAACCCGGTCACCCAGTCAAAGAGCACCCAGCAGGCCGCGCCGGTCCGCTCGAAATCGGGCCTGCTTGCCGTGCGCCACGGAGAGGTTCAACCCCCGCTGGATGCCGCCGCGCTGCTGGCTCTGGCGCAAGCCCGTGAAGCCGTGATCCCCTCCTGCCCGCGCTGTGGCAAGGCCATGCAACGCCAGGCAGCACGCCTGGACACGTCAGACGAACAATCCTTCTGGGGCTGCACCGCTTTTCCCGCCTGCCGAGGCGTGAGGGACCTGCTCCAGAGCCCCACCCACTGACCCTAACGACAGCAGGTACCTCCCATTTGGCACGGTGGTGACAGGGGCGAGCCTCCGCCGATCTGCAAGCACCTTCGAGCCGCGACATACTTGGCGGGATGGAAAGGCCACCTGATGCCGATCCCCACCGCATTCAAGACGCGAGGCCCGCTTGCAAGAACAACACGCCCCCAAACCCAAAGACCCTCTCGATTACCCCTTTGAGACGGTACCGCCGCGCGGCACCACGCTGGAGCTTGCCCCCGGCGTGCACTGGATCCGCATGCCACTGCCCTATGCACTGGATCACATCAACCTTTGGGCGCTCGACGACGACGCCGGATGGGCAATTGTCGACACCGGCACCCGCACCGACGAAAACGCCCAGGTCTGGCGCGAGCTCTTTGCCCATGCACCAGACCAGCGCGGCATCACCCGCATCTTTGTCACCCACATGCACCCCGACCACGTGGGCATGGCCGGCTGGCTGACACGCAAGTTCAACGCCCGCCTCTGGATGACCCGGCTCGAATACATGAGCTGCCGCGTGATGGTGTCCGACACCGGGCGAGAGGCCCCGCCCGAGGCCATCGAGTTCTTCCGCCAGGCTGGCTGGGGCGAGGCCGCCATCGAACGCTACCGCCTGCGCTTTGGCAACTTCGGCAAGCACATCCACGCGCTGCCCGAAAGCTTCAGGCGCCTGCGCGACGGCGAGACGCTGCGCATCGGTCAGCACGACTGGCGCATCATCGTCGGCACGGGCCACTCACCTGAACACGCCTGCCTGTATTGCGCCGACCTGAAGGTGTTGATTTCAGGCGACCAGGTGCTGCCGCGCATTTCCTCCAACGTCTCGGTCCACCCGACCGAACCCGACGCCGACCCCATGAGCGAATGGATGGCCTCGATCGAGAAACTGCGCCGCGAAGTGCCCGATGATGTGCTGGTGCTGCCCTCGCACAACGAGCCCTTTCGGGGCCTGCACTTGCGCCTGGACCGCCTTGCCGAAGGCCAGCACAAGGCGTTCAACCGCCTGCGTGAAGCCTTGGGCAGCGAGCCACGCCGGGTGGTAGACGTGTTTGGTGCACTGTTCTCGCGCCCCATCGCCGAAACCGACACCGGCCTGCTGGGCATGGCCACCGGTGAAACCCTGGCCTGCCTCAACTACCTGATCGGCCGTGGGGAAGCCACCCGCACCTTGCGCGATGGCGTCAACTGGTATGCACTGAAAACTGCCTCGGCGGCCTGATACGGACACGCCCGATCTGGCGTCAAAGTGCAGAGCCGGGCCTCGGCAGGCCCTGGCTGGCGGGGGCGATCAGTCCACCAAGCCCACGTAGACGTTTTGCACGTCATCGTTGGCATCAATGGCGGACAGGAAGGATTCCACCTCCTCCAGTTGCTCTGCGCTCAGGTCCGAGGCCTTCACCGGGTTTTTGGGCTTGTAACCCAGCTTGGCGCTCAGCACCGTGAAACCATGTGCAGGCAGGGCACGGCTCACCAGGTCCAGATCGGTTGGATCGGTCATGAACACGGTCACGCCATCCTCGTCAGCCGGCTCGAAATCCTGGGCGCCGGCTTCAATGGCAGCCAGTTCAGCATCTACACCCGCCGCAGCGGGTTCGGCCTCGATCAGGCCCAGGTGGTTGAAATCCCAGGACACCGAGCCCGAGGTACCCAATTGCCCTTTTCGGAACAACACGCGCATTTCCGGCGCGGTACGGTTCACGTTGTCGGTCAGGCACTCCACCATCACCGGAACGCGCTGCGGGCCGTAACCCTCGTACATCACATGCTCGAAGCTGACGTTTTCACCCGTCAGACCAGCGCCCTTCTTGATGGCCCGCTCCAGCGTGTCCTTGGGCATGGACACCTTGCGTGCCTGCTCCACCACCAGGCGCAGGCGCGAGTTGGCCGCCGGATCAGCACCGCCGCGAGCGGCCACCATGATTTCCTTGGCCAGCTTGCCGAACAGCTTGCCTTTGGCATCTGCAACCTGTGCCTTGCCTTTTGCTTTCCACTGCGCGCCCATGTCTGAAATTCCTTGTGTTGTCGGGCACACCGCGGTGCCCATTGGGGGTCAAGCCTGTGCTTTTTGCGAACTGCACACAAGCCCTGAAGGGGGAAGGTTATACACCGAGCCGGTCGGCAGACTTGGCTGAGCGGTCAGACTTGTCGCAAATTCCAGCCTCCTGCACGCGCCTTTTCAATCCGCGCACCAAAGCAATACGGCCTACAATTTTGTGGATACATGCTTTCCGAGGCGCCGCCACCGCAGCACTTGGAGCCCAGAACACCGCCGTCAAAACACCATGCTTCACCCTTTTTCTGGCCCCCGGCCCCAGCGCCAGAGCGTTTCCGGCTGGCTGCCCACGGCCTGCCTGGTCGCCGGTCTGCTGGCCAGCGGTGGCGCAACGGCCCAGACCGAGTTCAAGGACATCAAACCCGACGATGTCACCGTGGTGTTTGGGAACGAACAGATCGAAATCAGCCTGGACACCCAGGCCCCCGTTCCCGCCGCCCAAGCCTGGGCGGTGCTGACCGATTACGAGCACATGAGCCAGTTCCTGCCGGGGCTGGAGCTCAGCGAAGTGGCCAACCGCCAGGGCAACACCTTGCGCGTGCATCAGCGCGGCAGCACGCGCGCCGGCATCCTGCACTTTGATTACGAAAACGTGCGTGATGTCAGCCTCACGCCCCAACGCCTGATCACCACCCACGGTGTGTCCGGCGATGTGAAACGGCTCGACAGCAGCACCGAACTGAGGCCCCGCGAAGGGGGGGTGCAACTGCGCTACCACGTCGCTTTCGAGCCGACCCGGCCCCTGCCTTCGTTTCTCGGCAACTCGGCCCTGAAACGGCAAACCGCCGACAATTTCAACGCCTTCATCCGTGAGATGATCCGGCGCCAAGACAACGCATCGCGCCGCAGCGCATCAGGCCCCACCCCATCCAGCAACGCCAGCCCGCCCGACACCCGGGCCATGGCCCCTGAAGGCTCCCCAGGATCCGCACCATGAACAGCCCCATCCACAACGAACTGTTTCACCGCTTCACCGACCTGTTTGCGCAACTCGGCTTGGCTTCCGACCCCCATTCCATCGCGACCTTCATCGGTCACCATGCCCCGCTGGCCGACGACCTGGAACTGGCCGACGCCCCGTTCTGGACCCCCTCCCAGGCCACCTTCCTGCGTGAGCAGCGCTTGCAGGATGCCGACTGGGCTGAACTGGTCGACCAACTGAACCTGGCCCTGCGCTGACCGAACCGGCTCAGCCGGCCAAGGGGGCCGCGCCCGCAAGGCAAGGCAACAGCGAAAAGTCCAGCACCGAGCTGACCATCCCCTGCATGACCGGCACCAGGCTTCGCGCATCGCCCCGGCGCCACTGAAACGCATACTGCAGCGCCCCCAATTCGGGCTCAACCTCAAGGCGGCACAAGCCCAGCCCGTCAATCCAGCCCTCGGGCAGAAAACCCACTCCCACCCCCTCGCGCAACATGCCCGCCACAGCGGCCCAGCTGTTGCACTGGATGCGCTCCCGCGGCTCGGCCAGGCCTTGGGCCAGCAACCAGTCGTCCAGCAAGCGCGTGGTGCCGGCCTGGGGTGGCAACGTGATCAATGGGCAGCGCTCAAGCAGACCTGCCACCGAGGCCGCAGACGAAACGGCCAGATGAGGCGACGCCGCCCAGGCAAAGCGCGCTGCGCCCACCGATTGCGACACCAGGGCGCTGCGCGACGAGCGACCGGCGATCACCGCAAAATCCAACTCGCCCTCGGCCAGGCGCCGTTCCAGCACCCCGCCCACATCCACACAGGCCTCCAGGGTGAGGCCTGGGTGCAAACGCCTTGTCCCAGCCACCAGGGCGGGCAACCAGGTCAATGCCGACAGATCACCCACCCCAAAACGGCAGTGACCTGACAAGGCCCCGGTCTCTGCCAAGCTGCGTCCCAGGTCAGCCACGGCGTTGAGCACCCTCAACGCCGCCGGCAACAGGCGCCGCCCCGACTCGGTCAGCATCGCTTTGTGACCCGTTCGGTCAAACAGCGCCTGACCCAGCGCACCCTCCAGCTCGCTGATGCGTTTGGACAGAGACGACACCGACAGGTGAAGGCGCTCGGCGGCGGTGCTGAAGTTGCTGCAGGTGGCGGCCCACCAGAAAGCCTCCAGTTGCTTGACCGAGGGTGTGGCCATCTATTTTCCATTTAGAGAACATATTTCTTCTGAATATATCGCTTTCTTTCGCCTACATCGGCTTCTACAGTGCAGCTCATTCCTTTGCACAGAAGCCCTCATGCACGCCACGCCCACCCACCCCAACCCAGCCCAAGCGGCCAGCACGGCCTCATCGACCCCGGCTTCCAGGGTGTTGCGCCGCATGCTGTCCCTGCAGGATTTCGAGGCCGCCGCTCGCAGGCGCCTGCCTCGACCGATCTTTGGCTACATCGCCGGCGCTGCCGAGGACAACCGCTCTCTGCAGGACAACCGTGCCGTGTTCGATGAGTACGCCTTCGTCACCCGGGTGCTGCGCGACGTGTCGCAGCGCAGCCAGGGCGTTGAACTGTGGGGTCGACGCTACCGCTCCCCGTTTGCCATCGCCCCCATGGGCATCAACGCCCTGTCCACCTACCGTGGCGACGTGGTGCTGGCCCAGGCGGCACAAGTCGAAGGCATTGCATCGATCATGAGCGGTACCTCGTTGATCCCGATGGAAACCGTGGCCCAGACCTGCCCTGGCACCTGGTTCCAGGCCTACCTGCCGGGAGATCAGGACCGGATCGATGCGCTGATCGACCGGGTCGAGCGTGCCGGCTTTGACACCCTGGTGATCACGGTCGACATCCCCATCTCGGCCAACCGCGAAAACAACATCCGCACCGGCTTTTCGACCCCGTTGCGCCCCAGCCTGCGCCTGGCCATCGATGGCGTGCTGCGTCCGGGCTGGGTGATCGGCACCTTCGCCCGCACGCTGCTGCGCCATGGCATGCCCCATTTCGAGAACTCGTTTGCCACCCGGGGCGCCCCCATCGTGTCCTCCACGGTGCTGCGAGATTTCTCGGCCCGCGATCACCTGAACTGGCAACACCTGCAGCGCATTCGTCAACGTTGGCGGGGCCGCCTGGTGGTCAAGGGGGTGCTCAGCGTGGCCGATGCCCTGGCGGCACAGCAGGCGGGTGCCGATGGCGTGATCCTGTCCAACCACGGCGGGCGCCAGTTGGACGGCGCGACCTCACCAATGCGGGTGCTCGGGGATGTGGTCCAGGCCCTGGGCCCCAACTACCCGGTGCTGATCGACGGCGGCTTTCGCCGCGGCTCGGATGTGCTCAAGGCCTTGGCGCTGGGTGCACGCATGGTGCTGGTGGGCCGGCCCTTCAACTATGCCGCCGCCGTGGCAGGCGAGGCAGGCGTGCGCCACGCGATCGGCCTGCTGCGCGATGAGGTGGATCGCAATCTGGCCATGCTGGGGGTGAACCAGCTGAGCGAGCTCGGCCCGGACACCCTGATCCGCAAGCGCTGAACACGCCAACGACTGCCCCATTCAATCAACACGGAGACTGCACCATGACCCTCGTTAACCCCCTCGATTGCGCGACTTCAAGAACCCTGACCCGGCGCACCGGTCTTCTGGCCGCCCTGCTGCTGGCCGCGCCTGCCATGGCTGCGGAGCCCTACCCCAGCAAGCCTGTGCGCCTGATCGTGCCCTTTGCGCCCGGTGGCACCACCGACCTGGTGGCGCGGGCCATTTCCCAGCGCACCGGCGAAGCGCTGGGCCAGCCCCTGGTGATTGACAACAAGGGCGGCGGTGGCGGCTCGATTGGTGCCCATGAAGCCGCCCGTGCACTGCCCGACGGCTACACCCTGGGGGTGGGCACGGTGTCCACCACCGCCACCAACCCAGCCATCAATCCGCGCCTGCCCTACAACCCACTGACCGATTTCACGCCCATCAGCAACATCGCGGCCACCCCCAACGTGCTGGTGGTCAGCCCCAGCTTCAAGGCGCAAAGCTTTGCCAGCTTTGTGGACGAAGTCCGCAAGAACCCCAACCGCTACAGCTACGGCACCGCGGGCACCGGCTCGATCGGCCACCTGTTGATGGAACTGATGGCCAGCAAGACCGGCCTGACGCTGACCCACGTGCCCTACCGCGGATCGGGACCGGCCCTGAATGATGCGATTGCAGGGCAGATCCCCATCGTGTTCGACAACCTGCCTTCGGCTCTGCCTTTCATCAAAAGCGGCCGCCTGACCGCGCTGGCGGTGGCCGCCCCCAGGCGCCTGGCCCAGTTGCCCCAGGTGCCCACTTTTGCCGAACTCAAGCTGGAGGAGGTGAACCGCACGGCCTTCTATGGCCTGGTCGGCCCCAAGGGCCTGCCACCCGAGATCGTCAAACGGGTACACGCCGCCGTGCAAAAGGCGCTGTTGGCGCCTGAGGTGCGCCGACAGATCGAGGACACCGGTTCGCAAGTCATCGGCAATCGCCCTGAGGAGTTCGCCCAGGAGATCACACTCGAAAACGCGGTCTACAAAAAGATTGCGGCCGAGCGCCACATCAGCGCCGATTGATCGCCCCCCATGCCCAAAGCCCAGGTTGCTGGGGCACCAGCGGCCACAGCTCGCTCAGTCACGCATGTGGGCGTATTCCACCAAACCAGCGTACTGCCGGCTTTCGCGGGCCATCAGCACCGACAGGTCTTCGTGCCCGTTGCCCAGCACATTGCCACCCTCCTCCAGCTTGCGGCGCACGCCCGGGTCTTGCAGCACCTCCTGCAGCGCCTGGCTCAGGCGTTGGGTGATGGTGGGTGGCAGGTGGGCCGGGCCCATCAGGGCAAACCAGCCGCTGAGCTCGTAGCCCTTCAAGCCCGGCACCTCACCGATCGTGGGCACTTTGGGCAAGGCCGACAGACGCTGAGCGCCGGTGCAGCCCAGCGCCGTGATGCGCCCACTCTGCAAGAACGGCAGCGCCGCTGGCACCGACAGCATGGCCAGGTCCAGGTTGCCGCCCGCCAGATCGCTGGTCAATGAAGCCACGCCCCGGTAGGGGATGTGGGTCATGAAAATGCCCGCACGCTGCTTGAGCAACTCGCCAGCAAAATGCAAGGTCGAGCCCACACCCGAGCTGCCATAGCTGAGCTGCCCGGGTTTGCGCCGCGCCAGCTCGATCAGTTCAGGCAAGGTCTTGACCGCCGCACGGGGCCCCGCCACCAGCAACACCGGCGCCGTGGCGATCAGACCCAGCGGCGTCATGTCCTTCTGGGCGTCGTAGCGCTGGGCCGGGTTGACCAGGCGGGTGGCCACCAACTCATTGCTTGAGCCCACCAGCAAGGTGTACCCGTCAGCCGGGCTGCTGACCACGCGCTGGGCCGCGATGGCACCGGCCGCGCCGCCCTGGTTGTCGATCACGACCGGGGTTTTCAGGCGCTGGCCCAAGGCATCGCCCACCAGGCGCCCCACATAGTCGACCGAGCCCCCGGGCGGGTAGCCGATCACGATCTTGATGGGTTTGTCTGGGTAGGCCGGCTGGGCCAGCGCCGACAGTCCGGGGGACAACAGGCTGCCTGCCAGCAGGCCGCCCAGTGTGCGGCGATTCAGTGAAAACGGCGAATTCATGTTCATGGTGAGGGTTCCAATGCGGAGCTGACTCAGGCTGCCTTGGACAAAAAGCGTTCGGCCAGGCGCACCCAGTAGGTCGCGGCCAGCGGCAGGATGGCGTCGTTGAAGTCGTAGCCCGGGTTGTGCACCATGCAGCCCCCGCTGCCGTGCTGATCCCCCACGCCATTGCCCACGATGAAATAGCTGCCGGGACATTGCTCCAGCATGAACGAAAAGTCTTCGCTGCCCGTGAGCGGCTGCACGTTCTCCATCACGCCCTGCGGGCCCAGCCAATCCAGCGCCACCTGGCGTGCAAATTCAGTGCTGGCCGGATCGTTCACCAAAGCCGGGTAGCGCCAGTGGTAGTCCACTTCGGCGACACAGCCCAGGGCCACGGCCTGGGCCTGAGCCAGTTCGGTGATGCGCTCGCGCAACTGTGCCCGCACCTCGGGCCGGTAGGACCGCACCGACAGCTTGAGCGCCACCGATTCGGGGATCACATTCGGGGCATCGCCGGCATGGATGGCGCCCACGCTGACCACGGCCATGTCACGCGGGTCCACGTTGCGCGCCACCACGGTCTGCAGCGCCAGGATCAAGGTGGCAGCGGCCACCACCGGGTCACGCGACTGGTGCGGTGCCGAACCATGCCCACCCTGCCCTTTCACGGTGATCAGTACCGTGTCAGACGAGGCCATGAACGACCCCGCCTTGAAGCCGAACTGGCCCACCGGAAAACCCGGCATGTTGTGCAGCGCAAAGATTGCATCGCAGGGGAACCGCTTGAACAATCCGTCTTCGATCATCCGGCGGCCGCCCCCCAGGCCCTCTTCGGCCGGTTGGAAGATCAGGTTCAGCGTGCCCTCAAACACCCCCTGTGTGGCCAGATGGCGGGCTGCGGCCAGCAGTGTGGCGGTATGGCCATCATGGCCACAGGCGTGCATCTTGCCGGCGTGTCGGCTGGCGTAGGGCAGGCCCGTGTTCTCGGTGATCGGCAAGGCGTCCATGTCGGCCCGCAAGCCCAGCCGGCGTCCGCCGGCGCCCTTGCACAAGGTGCCCACCACCCCGGTGCCGCCCAGGCCACGGTGCACCTCATAACCCCACTCGCTCAGACGCTGGGCCACCAGGTCGCTGGTCGCCAGCTCCTCGAAAGCCAGCTCGGGGTAGGCGTGCAGGTGATGGCGCAGCGCCACCATCTCGGATTCGATGGCGCGAATGCCGGGGGCCACAGGATCGGCCGCAGCCGACGCTGGAAGTGTTGGGACAGTGCTCATGGGGAATCTGATCGGGCCAAGGCCGGGATGGGAAAGACCGCAGTCTAGAAAGCCCCCCGGGCCCCCATAAGACAGGGACAACCTGCCCCGAAAGGTAGTTCCTGTCAGACGAACGCTCGGCCCAGGCACAATCCCTGCTGCCCAGTGCTGAAGGCTTTGCCATGAAACTGCACCAAATCCGCTACCTGATCGCCGTCGCCAGCCAAGGCAGCATCCGCGCCGCAGCGCGCTCTCTGAGCCTGACCCAAGCCACCCTCACCCAGGCCCTGCGCGAACTCGAAGAGGGCCAGCAGATGCCCTTGTTCGTGCGCCAGAGCTCAGGCCTGGCCCTGACCGAAGCCGGTACGGCCCTGCTGCGCCACGCCCGCCTGATCGCCGATCAACTGGACCATGCCGAGGCCGAAATGGCCAGCCTGCGCCAAGCCGGGCGTGTGGAACGCCTGAGCGTTGGCGTCACCCCCTGGATCGCCCAGAGCATTCTGCCCAGCGTGGTGCAGGCCTTCACCCAAGACCAGCCCCAGGTGCGGCTGGAGCTGTTCGATGGTCTTTCAGCCGTGTCGCTGCCTCGCTTGCGCGAAGGCGCCTTGGACCTGCTGTTGGGCCGCCTGCCCGAACCCGGCGCGGCCCACGACCTGCATGTCACCCCCTTGTTCAGGTACGAAGTCACCGTGGGCGCCCGCGCCGGCCACCCACTGGCCCAGGCCCGCTCGATGCAAGCCCTGCGCGAGGCCCGCTGGCTGCTGAACTACGCACCTCAGGAGGAGGCCGCGATGTTCCATACTTTGTTCGAGCAGCATGGCCTGCCGATCCCCCATGGGCGCATCCACCTGGCCCAATCAGCCGCCCTGATGCTCAAGCTGGTGGCCAGCACCGACATGCTCACCCTGCTGCCCTGGCCCTTGATCGAATGCGAAGGCGCCCACGGCCTGCTGGTGCCGCTGAACCTGGACACCCGATTCGCCCCGCGCGAGATCGGCGTGCTGCGGCGCCGCCAGGCCCCGCTCAGCGCCCCGGCCGAGCGCTTTCTGCACCACCTGATGGACCAGCTGCGCCAATGCCAGAGCTCGTCCGACGGCATGCTGCAGCGCGTGTTCCGGTCGATTGATCTGTCCGCCGATGGGTCTTGAGGCTCGACACACCGGCACGGTAGGTTCCGGGTCAAGGTCGCTGCGGAAGCACAGGCGGTAGGAGTGACATCCAAGCTCTTGATGAGAATGATCCTTTGCATCTGGCCCCATCACCGGCTTAGATCACCGGAGACATCCCTCAGACCTGGGCCGTGCTGATCCCTGTGGAGGGGCCTGAAGCTGATGCCCTCATGGTGTGAGCGCACCAACAGCATGAACCCTTTACCTCGAAAGGATGAAACATGGCACTTCAGACTTCACCCCAAACGGGCTTCGAGAAGTGGCAAGACGGCATTAACAAGGCAATGAGCGATGCGCGATGGCAAGCCTGGGATTGTGAAATTCAAATGGCCGTCAATCAATACAACCGTCATTTGTCTGGTACAGCTGGTTATGTGTCACTGGATTGGCACCTCATCAAGGCCATGGCGTGGGTAGAAACGGGCGCTCATGATGCTGACTGGAACGTCAAGCCCATGCGCATCGGCGTTCCTGGAGATCCAGGTCTAGCATCCCTTCTTGCCAGTCGCGAAGGTGGCGATCTGATTCTTCCACCTGCCTGGAATGGACAACTGACGCTAAGCTCAGCCAGAACTCTGCCGGCACACAACCTGCGCGCGGGTATTGGCTACCTCTTGATGAAGCTGGCGAACTACGGCTATCGCAACACACCAGACGCCCATTCGAAGGTGTTTGAAATCACGGTCAAATCTGGCGACAGCCTTGACAAGATCGCAAGGGCTCAAGTAAGCACAGTCGAAATGCTGAAACAACTGAATCCGACGGCAGGCACTCTGCGAGTTGGCCAGACATTGAAATGCCGGAGGGCAGTCATGCAACGCATCGTGACGAGCTGGCGGCCCATCACCACGACGGTGGTCGCTCAACGCTACAACGGCGGCGGCGACCCCTACTACGCCAGAAAACTCGACCACGCACTGCCCCTGGTGCGCCAAGGAAAGGTAGCTCCGTGCGAAGCCTGAAATCATTCGCTTTTGGTTTGGCTCTGCATGGGCCCCTTTGTGTTCTTGCCGCCACCTCAACCCCTGTTACTGACGAGCGGGCCATGCGGGAAGAGTGCAGCGCTTTCTCCCAAGCGGGCATGCTCGACTGCCTGGCCCAAAAAGCCGAAAGTAGTCAGCAGGCCTTGAAGAATGCCGAAAAGAAGGCGGAGACCGTTCTCTCCAGGTGGGACGAGGACAGCAGTTACCGCCACCAAGCCAAGACGAGATTGGCGGCATCCCAGAAGGCATTCATCCAGTACCGTGATGCACAGTGCAGGTTGGCCTATTCCCTGGGGGGCGGAGCCATTGGCAACGCTCTGGACATGCGCCGTCTGGCTTGCTTCGCCGCACTCAATGAAAGGCAAGCCTTGCAGATCCATGACGCCGTGTCTGAACTGCCTTTGAAATAGCCAGACCCGTGCAGCCGGCTGACAAACCCGCGATCCGGGCCGCGCAAGCACCGGGCCTGGTTTGTCACCCTCAGCTCAGCCCACCAGCCTCACAGGCTGCGCCGATTCCACAAAATCGCCAGCGCAGCCAGCACGGCCGGGGCCGCCAACGCCATGAAGATCCCGTCAAAGCCCCAGCCCTGGCTCAGCAACACGCCGCCGATGGACGAACCCAGGATGCTGCCCAGGCGGCCCACGCCCAGCATCCAACTCACCCCCGTGGCACGGGCGACCGTGGGGTAGCAGCCCGGCGCGAAGCCGTTCAAACCGGTTTGCGCACCACTGAGGCAAAAGCCCACGGCCATGACCAGCCACACGATGGATTCGGACATCAAGCCATTGAAGCCCATCACCACCAGGGCCACAGCGCCCAGCCCATAGGCGCCTGCCATCACCCGGTTGGGGTTCATGCGGCCCATCAGCCAACCCACCAGCAGGGCGCCCACGGTACCGCCCAGTTGGAACATCGCGGTCACGTTGGCGGCGCGGTCAATGCTCATGCCCGCGTCTTTCATCATGGTGGGCAGCCAGCTGGTGGTCAGGTAGATCACCAGTAGGCCCATGAAGTAGGTCACCCACAGGGTGGCTGTGCGCAGCCTGAAGCCGCGTTCGAACAACACCGCCAGGGGCTGGCGTGCCGGCACCTCGGCCTCGCCCGAAACATAGGCCGTCACGCCCGCCAGCGGGGCACGGCAGACCCGGCTCAGCACCGCCGTGATGCGCTCGGCCGACATGTTGCGGGCCACCATGAAGCGGGCCGATTCGGGCAGGTACACATACAGCACCGGCAGCAGAAGCAAGGGCAAGGCGCCCCCCAGCAGCAGCACCGAGCGCCAGCCGGCGTGCGGAATCAGGGCCGCGGCGGCAAAGCCCACCAGGGCCGAGCCCAGGTTGAAGCCGGTGAACATGGCTGCCACCAGAAAGGCGCGGCGCCGCTCAGGCACGTACTCGGACAACAAGGTGGTGGTGTTGGGCATGGCGGCGCCCAGGCCCAGGCCGGTCAGAAAGCGCAGCGCCGCCATCTGGGCCGTGTCGTGGGCCAAGGGCGTGAGCAGGGTACACAGGCCAAAGCCCAGCACCGAGCCCATCAGCACGCGGCGCCGCCCCCACCAGTCCGACGAGGAGCCGGCCAGCACGGCCCCCACGGCCAGCCCGATCGGAGCCGCCCCCATCACCATGCCGAAGGCCGGCCGCGAGATGCCCCACTCGGCCAGGATGGAGGGCGCGACAAAGCCCATGATGGCCACGTCCATGCCGTCCACGGCCACGATGAAAAAGCACAGCAGGACCAACACCCACTGATTGGGGGAAAGCGCTCGTGCGTTGATGAACTCCCTGACGTTCAGGGTCGTTGTTGCATGGCTCATGAAGTCTCCGTGTTGTTGTTCCGGTCCGAATCGATGGGGCTCAGGTGTTCCAGCTCAGGGTCTTGCTGTCCTGGCCCGCCACCGAGTACAGGGCCCCGGGGGCATTGCGGGTCTTCTGGAAATCCTCCAGCGACTCGCCCCGCATCGCGGCATAGATGTGCAGGTTGGACACCCCGATCACCGCGCCCAGCTTCTCCAGCATGAAGAAGATCACGCCGTAATGGATCAGGCCGCGCCAGTTGCGCTCGCGCACCAGCGTGCGTTCTTCATCCGTCAGGCCGGCCTGCTCAAAAGCGGCCTCGGGGTCAGCCATGAATGCCTGGCGGTGCGCCGGCACGATCAGCTCATGCAAAAAGCGGTTCAGCCGGTAGGCCTTGACGCTGCGGGCCAGGTCGAAGGGGTAGGTCCCGCTCAGGCCGCCGGCACCGGCCAACTCTTTGGCCATGTGGGCGCGATGGCGCTCGATCTCGCCCGCCACCGGGCCCACCGAGGCCTGGTTCTCATAGATGGCGGTGGCGATGCCGGTCATCGACGGCAGGTAGTAGCTCTGATGCACCTTGCGCACATTGGCCGACAGGGCCCCGCGCATGATCAGCCACATGATGACCTCGGCGCCTTCCAAGCCACCCAGGCTGGCGAACTCCGCCTGGGTCATGCCGGCCAGGCGCTCGGGGTCTTGCTCGATCAGGTCGAGAAAGCGCTGGTCCCAGGCCGGGTTGTTGAATCCGGCGCGTTCACCATGCACCTGGTGCGACAGGCCGCCCGTGGCCACCACCGCCACCTTCAGGTCTTCGGGGTAGCTCTCGATGGCCCGGCGCAGCGCCTGGCCCAGCTTGTAACAACGGCGCGCCGAAGGCACCGGGAACTGCAGCACCCCCACCTGCAGGGGCACGATCTGCACCGGCCAGGCCGGCTCATGTGGGCACACCATCGACAGGGGCGAAAAGCAGCCGTGGTCGAGCGGCTTGTCCTGAAAAAACGACATGTCAAACTCATCGGCCACCAACGACTGCCCCACGTGCCGGGCCAGGGCCGAGTGCCCGCCCACCGGCGGCAGGTCGCGCGCACCGCCGCCCTCGTCGGCCACCTCGTAGCGCTCGCCGACACCCAAGGCAAAGGCCGAGTAATGGTCGAAGAAAAACGAGGTGACGTGGTCGTTGTAGATCACAAACAGCACGTCGGGCTGGCGCTCGGCGATCCACTGCTGCACCGGTTTGAAAGCCTCAAAGATGGGCGCCCACACCGGGTCATGCTGCTTGTCGCGGTCAAAGGCAAAGCCGATGGTGGGGGTGTGCGAGGTGGCGATGGCGCCGATGATCTGTGCCATGGTTTGCTTTCGGAATGCGGTCCTGGGGAAGGCCGCCCGCCAAGGCAGCCCGTGTTGAGCGCCGGATTCTCGACAAGCCGGCCCCAGCCGAAAAGATGTCGGGCATCAAGGCGCGATACCTGGCGGTTATCGGTGTGCCCGGCCACTGCGCCGGTTCGACCGCCCAGGCAGGCCCGTCCTGCGGCGGGTCTCATGCACGGAGCAACTATCCATGCGCCCAAATATTCGCCCCCTTCCGAAGCAGGCTTTCTATATTCGTCACACAAACGGCTTGCCTGCCATTCACCTCGAATCCCCATGACCCGCTTCACTGCCTCGCCTGATCGCTACACCCGCCTCCCTTACCGCCGCACCGGCCGCAGCGGCCTTCAATTGCCAGCGCTCTCGCTGGGCCTGTGGCACAACTTTGGTGACACCACCCCATTGAGCACCCAGCGCGAGCTGTTGCGCTCCGCCTTTGACCTGGGCATCAACCACTTTGACCTCGCCAACAACTACGGCCCCCCCTATGGCAGCGCCGAAACCAACTTTGGCCGCTTGCTGCGTGAGGATTTCAAGCCCTACCGCGATGAGCTGATCATCTCCAGCAAAGCCGGTTGGGACATGTGGCCTGGCCCCTACGGCCAAGGCGGCGGCAGCCGCAAGCATGTGCTGGCCAGCCTGGACCAGAGCCTGCAGCGCCTGGGCCTGGACTATGTGGACATCTTCTACTCGCACCGCTTTGACCAGCACACCCCGCTGGAAGAGACTGCCTCAGCCCTGGCGCAAGCCGTGCAACAGGGCAAGGCCCTCTATGTCGGAGTGTCTTCTTACTCGGCCACCAAGACGCGCGAAATCGCGGCCCTGCTGCAAAGCTGGAAGGTGCCGCTGCTGATCCACCAGCCGGCCTACAACCTCTTCAACCGCTGGATCGAAAAGGACCTGCTCGACGCCACCGACGAACTCGGTGCCGGTGTGATCGCCTTCACGCCCCTGGCGCAAGGTCTGCTCACCGACAAATACCTGGCCGGCCCACCGGCCGATGCCCGCATCAACCGCCCCGGCGGCCAGTCGCTCAAGCCAGCCCACCTCTCGGAAGCCAATCTGGCGCGCGCCCGCGCCCTGAATGAGATCGCCCGCCGCCGCGGCCAGAGCCTGGCGCAACTGGCACTGACCTGGACGTTGCGCGACCCGCGGGTCACCTCGGCCCTGATCGGCGCCAGCACCGTCGCGCAACTGCGTGAAAACGTGGCCGCCCTGACCCAGGCCCCGCTGAGCCCGGCCGAACTGGCCGAGATTGACCAGCACGCCGTCGAAGGGGGCATCAACCTGTGGGAAAAACCCTCGACCGACTGGGTCTGAAGCCCCGCCCCTAAACCGCCAGCCCCCTGGAACAAGACCATGCCCCAGACCGTCACCCCCCGTTCTTCCCCTCACCTGCTGCTGGAGGATGTGGCCAACCCAGGCCTCAACAGGACCCGCTTCTGGCTCGATCTGACCCAGGCCCTGGGCATCGCCGTGCTGCTCGTCAGTGCCTTGTTCCTGATCATGGGCTTTCTGATCATGCCGGGCGTGCCCTGGGCATGATCTATGACTATCGATATGCAAGCTCCTTCGTTCACGTGAGCCGGGCTTGATGCGACATTGCCAACATGCAGACGCTGAGGTGAAGCCCCTGGACCCCCAAAGGGCTTGACCACAACAGCACCGAATGGCTCGCGGGGGTGAGCTGTGTCCGGCCACAGGCCGGACCTTTCTGATGGCCGCCAGAAGTCTCTTTCTGGCGGCCTCTTTTTTGGGGGTGCCGCTGTGCCGGCCACCATGACCGTCAAACGGCGCTGGCTAGAATTGTTGCAAAAGCCCACCACCGAGGAGACACCCCATGCAAGCCCGCCGAAGAACCGCCCTGAGCCTGCTGGCCCTGACCGCGGCCATGGCCACCGCCACCGTCCTGGCCCAAGACAGCAAGTACCCCAGCAAACCCGTGACCCTGGTGGTCCCCCAGGTGGCAGGGGGCGCCAACGATGCGATCGCGCGCATCGTGGCCCAGAAGCTGTCAGAGACGCTGGGCCAGCAGTTCATCGTCGACAACCGTCCCGGCGCGGGTGGCAACATCGGCACCGCCACCACCGCCCGGGCCAAGCCCGATGGCTACACCTTGCTGTTGACGGCCGACAGCGCCTATGTGATCAATCCGGCGCTTTACAAGTCCACCGGCTTCGACCCCCTGAAGGATTTCGAGCCTGTGGGCACCGTGGCCTCTTCGGGCTACGTGGTGGTGGCCAACCCTCATTTCGCGCCCAACAACATCGCCGAACTGATCACGGCCGCCAAGGCCGCGCCGGGCAAGATCAACATCGCCTCGGCCGGGAACGGCACGGTGAACCATTTGTTTGGCGAAATGCTGGGCAAGGCGGCTGGCATCGACATGACCCATGTGCCCTACAAGGGCGCCTCGGCCGCCGTGACCGACCTGGTGGGCGGCACGGTACAGGTCTCGGTGCAAAGCCTGCCCTCGTCCATCTCCTTCATCAAGGGCGGCAAGCTCAAGGTGCTGGGGGTAGTCAACGAAAAGCGCATCGCCGCCCTGCCCGACGTGCCGACCGTGGGTGAGACCGTGAAAAACCTGGGCTACACCCCCTGGTACGGGGTGTTTGCACCAACTGGCACGCCCAAGGCCATCGTGGCCCAGTTGCAGACCGCCATCGGCCAGGTACTGGACGCGCCCGATGTGCGCGAAAAGCTGGCCGGTATCGGCTGCGAGCCCTTGAAGATCGGGCCCGAACCACTCGCTGCCCTGATCCGCAAAGAGCTGCCGCGCTGGGCCAAGGTGGTCAAAGAGGCCGACGTCACCCTCGATTGAAGCTACAAGTTAACTGATTTCTCACAGAACTTTACCGCCGCATGGCCAGGGTGACCGCCTGCAGGGCCGGAAGTAGCTGAGGCCGACGATACACTCGATCAGCCCCTTTTCAGGGGCTTTTTTCTTTGCTGCCCGCACGTTGGCGGGCCCCGGCCATGTCTGTATCACTTCCAACAACCCACCGCCTGCGGGCTCAAATCTGCGCCTGCACAGCAGCCTGGGCGTTCACCCTTGCAGGTACTGCCGCAGCACAAGTCTCCCAGCCCGCCCCCACGCCGACCTTCAGCGCCACAGCGCAGCCCGGCCAGTGGACGCTGAGCCTCTCGCCCTTCACCCAGCACTGGCACGACGATCCCGCCCACCGCCACGTTTACCTGGCCGGCCTGGAACGCTCCGGGCCTGGGGGCAGCTTCACGGGCGTGAGCTTGTTCCGCAATTCCTTCGGCCAGCCCGCCGCGTACGCCTACCGGGGCTGGCAGTGGCACCCCTGGGCAGCACACCCCAACCTGTACACCAAGCTCAGCGTCGGCGTGATCTATGGCTACCTGCCGCCCTACAACAACAAGGTGCCGCTGAACTACCACGGCTTCTCGCCGGGCCTGATCCCGGCCCTGGGCTACCGCCTGGGCGACCAGGATGCGATCCAGATCAATCTGCTGGGCACGGCAGGCTTCATGCTGGCCTACAACCACTCGCTGTGATGGCGGTGGGGGGCCCGCCCAACGCCCCCACGCCAAGGACCGCCCCGCCCAGCAAGCACTGTTTCTTCTGATTTCCGCCTGCAGGACGCTAGAAGATCAGATTGGGACGCTGGAAGGGCGAAAGCGGTAACAAAAGGTAGACAATTCAGCACCGCCGCACCGGCCTTGCTCCGTCTCCCTCACTTCAAGCCATGACCCGCCAACCCCTGCGCGCGCTGCGAGCTCTTGTCAAAGCCTGCCGCGCTCATTGGAGATCGGGCATGGAGCAGCACAGTGATCCGGCCACGCTGAAGGAGGTGCCAACCGATGCGCCCATCGGTTTCAAGGCCTGTATCACCGCATCAAACCTGAACGCATGAGCACCTCTCGCCCACCCTCCCCAGCTTGGCTAACCGAAACGCTTCGGACATGGCTGCAAGCAAACGCCGATGCAATTGATCTGGGCCAGGGTCCGACCGAGGAGCTGCTGCCTCGTCTGGGCCAGGCGGGCCTGCTGCGTATCGGCGTGCCCAGCGCCCTGGGGGGCGCCGATGCCACCATCGGCGACGCCATCGAGGCCATCGCCCAGGTGGCCGAACACTCGTTGACGGCGGCTTTTGTCCTCTGGGCCCAGCGCGCCTTCATCGATTACGTGGTGAACAGCGAGAGCCCGGCCCCACGCGAGCGGTGGCTGCCCCAGTTGCTGACAGGCGAGTTGGCCGGCGCCACCGGTTTGTCGAATGCGATGAAGTTTCTGTCGCAGATCGAACAGCTGCAGGTCCAGGCCCGACCCGACCCCGAGCAGCCCGGTGACCTGCGCCTGGACGGCCGCCTGCCCTGGGTCACCAACCTGCAGCCCCAGGGCTATGTGGTGGCCGCCGCCGTGGACATGGGCGCGGGCCAAGCCCTGGCCGTGGTGGCCATCGAGAGCGAGCGCTGTGGCCTCCACCGCTCGGCCGATCTCGATCTGCTGGCGCTGAACGGAAGCCGCACGGCTGAACTTCAACTGAAGGACCTGGCACTGCCAGCCAATCAGGTCCTGTCTCACCATGGACCTGACTTTTTGCGCCGGCTGCGCCCTCACTTCCTGGGCATGCAATGCGGGATGTCGATCGGGCTGACCCGTGGGGCCCTGGCGGCCAGCCATGTCGCCTGTGACTCGCGCCCCAGCCTACAAGCCCCCTGGCAGGCGCTGGAGCGCGATTTGAAGCAGGCCACTGCCGCGCTGCAGGCCGGTGTGGCCTCGGGCCAGTACGTCACCCAGGTGGCCCCCTTGTTCGAGCTGCGCATCGCCTTGGCCGGTCTGGTGCAGGCCGCTGTACAACTGGAGCTTCAGGCCACGGGTGGCCGCGCCTACCTGAAAGGCCAAGACAAGGGCTTTGCACGCCGCTGGCTCGAAGCCGCATTCGTACCCGTGGTCACGCCCAGCCTGACCCAGTTGCAGGCCGAGTTGGCACGCCAACGCGCACAGACCCCGCCCATTTCATCGGCGACCTCCTCCGGGGCGACAACATGACGACCGAGATGAGCCCCCCGCTCCAACCCAATGCCGACAGCCCTGAACCCGCTCTGTGCGCCCGGGGCCTGAGCCGCCGCTGGCCCGGAAGGGCCTTGCCGGTGTTCGGCCCGCTGGACCTGCAGATCGCCCCGCGGGAGATCGTCTGCCTGTTGGGCGGCAGCGGCTGCGGCAAATCCACCCTGTTGCGCGCCCTCGCAGGCCTGGAGCCCCCCCACGAAGGCTGTGTGGAATTCATGGGGCAGGCACTGACTCAACCGCACCCGAGGGCGGTGGTGGTGTTCCAGCAGCCCAGCCTGCTGCCCTGGTTGAATGTGCAGGCCAACGTGGGCTTCGGGCTGGATTTCAAGCATCAGCCCGCCAGCACCCGGTCCGAACGCGAGCACCGCATCGGCGACGCGCTGGCCGCCGTCGGCCTGGCCGGCAAAGGTGGCCTGTACCCGAGCCAGTTGTCGGGCGGCATGGCCCAGCGCGTGGCCCTGGCTCGTGCCCTGGCGCGCGAGCCGGCCCTGCTGCTGGCTGATGAGCCCTTCTCGGCGGTCGACGCCATCACCCGCACCGAGTTGCAAGACCTGCTGGTCGAGGTGGTGCACCGCTGGCACAGCGCCGCCTTGCTGGTCACCCACGACATTGACGAAGCCCTGCTGGTGGCCGACCGCATCGTGCTGATGGGCGGCCACCCCGGCGAGCCGGCCCGCCTGGTGCGCGAATGGGCCGTGGGCCTGAGCCGCCCCCGCCTTGAACACCCGGCCGAGCTGACCCGGCTGCGCCTGGACATCCTGGCCGCCCTGCAAGACCTGCGGGCCGCGCACTGATTGATGCGCCCAGTTCACCCCATTCAACACTGATTGACCATGAACCTCGACTCCCGCCCGAACTACCAGCACCTGTGTGCCACCTCCGACTGCGGCTGCGGCATGAGCCGGCGCGACCTGTTGCGCCTGGGCGCCCTGACCAGCGCCAGCGTGGTCGCCCCCTTGCTGGCCGCCGGCGACGCCCGGGCCCAGGCCTTCAAGGGCGACGACCAGCCGGTGCGCATCGGCTACCTGCCCATCACCGATGCCACCCCGCTGCTGGTGGCCCACCAGCGCCGCTTTTTCGAGGCCGAAGGCCTGCGCACGGAGGCGCCGCGGCTGTTCCGGTCGTGGCCCCAATTGGTCGAGGCCTTCATCGCGGGCCAGGTGAATGTGGTGCACCTGCTGTCGCCCACCACCTTGTGGGTGCGCTATGGCAGCAAGTTCCCGGCCCGCGTGGTGGCCTGGAACCACGTCAACGGCTCGGCCCTGACGGTGGCCAACGACATCCAGTCGGTAGCCCAGTTGGAGGGCAAGACGGTGGCCATCCCGTTCTGGTATTCGATCCACAACATCGTGCTGCAGCAACTGCTGCGCCAGCACGGGCTGACGGTCGTCAATCGCCCCCGCGGCGAGGCGCTAAAGCCCGGGCAGGTGAACCTGGCGGTGCTGTCTCCGCCCGAGATGGTGTCGGCCTTGGCCGCGCGCTCCATCGCAGGATTCATCGTGGCCGAGCCCTACAACGCCGCCGCGGAGAGCCTCAAGGTCGGCCGCGTGCTTCGCTTTGTGGGCGACATCTGGAAGAACCATGCCTGCTGCCTGGTGACTCTGGCCGAGCGTGACCTGGTCGAACGCCCCGAGTGGGCCCAGCGGGTGACCACGGGCCTGGTCAAGGCCCAGCTCTGGACCCGCAACAACCAGTTGGAGACCGCCAAACTGCTTTCCAACACCGGCGAGGGCAAGTACACGCCGCACACCCTGCCCGTGCTGTCCAAGGTACTGGCTGCCACCGACTACAGCGAGTACGAAAAGGCCGGCATCATCAAAAACAAAGGCTGGAACCAGCGCCGCATCGACTTCCAGCCCTACCCTTACCCCTCGTACACCGAGCAGTTGGTGCGCTCGCTTCGCGAGACCACCATGGAGGGCGACAACCGTTTCCTGCAAACGCTGGACCCTGCCTTTGTGGCCCGCGACCTGGTGGACGACCGCTTTGTGCGCCAGGCCCTGCAAAGTGTAGGCGGCCTGCCCGCCTTCGGTCTGAGTGCCGATTTCACCCGACGCGAGGCGCTGAACCCATGACGACCTGGCTGGCGCGTTTGGGTTGGCCCCTGCTGGGCTTTGCCGGGGCGGGGCTGCTGTGGCAGCTCGGGGCCGGGCATCTGTCGGATGTCGAGGCCATCAACCAGGCCTTCTCGCCGCAGGCCGGGCTGAGCACGCTGTGGGCGCTGCTGGGTGAGGCCAGCTTCTGGGGCCACATCGGCACCAGCCTGCAGCGCATCGGCATGGCCCTGGCAGGTGCGTTGCTGATCGGGCTGCCGCTGGGCCTGCTGACGGGGCTGTCGCCACGCTTTGCACGCATCACGGGCACGTTGTTCCAGTTTCTGCGCATGGTGTCCCCGCTGTCCTGGATGCCGCTGGCCGTGATGGCGCTGGGCCTGGGCAATGGCGCGGTGGTGTTTTTGTTGGTCTTCGCCGGGGTCTGGCCCATCGTGCTGAACACGGCAGCCGGCGTGGCAGCCCTCGACCGGCATTGGTTGCAACTGGCCGCCAGCCTGTCGGCCACCCGCTGGGAGCTGATCAGCCGGGTGGTGCTGCCGGGCATTCTGGCCCATGTGCTCACGGGCTTTCGCCTGGCTCTGGGCGTGGCCTGGATCGTGTTGGTGCCGGCCGAGATGCTGGGGGTGTCTTCGGGTTTGGGCTACTTCATCCTCGATGCCCGTGATCGCCTGGCCTACCAGGAGCTGACCGCCGCCATCGTGGTGATCGGTGCGCTGGGTTTTGCCCTGGACAGCCTGGCCCGCACCCTGATCGGGCGCTGGACCCACGCCGGCCCCGGGCAACAATGACCCCGCCCAGGCGTGCGGTGCTTATGCGCACAGCGCGCTAGCAAGGGCGAAATGGGCGCATGCAAGAGGAGCCCAGGCGGCTAGGCTGGAGCCCACAAGCCAGCGTGGCCGGCCCCGGGCCACTGCCTGGAATCCCAACAGCCCAGACGCCCCTTGCCCATGATCGACACCCCGACCCGACGCCGCCTCTTGCAGGCCGGCTTGGCCTTGCCTGCCACCTTGTGCCTGACCCCACTGCAGGCGGCCGAAGCCGACCGCCTGCGCATCGGCTACCAGAAGTCATCCACCCTGATGATCTACCTGAAGTCCAAGGGCGTGCTGGAGAAGGCACTGGCGCCCTGGAACGTGAACGTGCAATGGCACGAGTTCAACTCGGGCCTGCCCCTGCTGGAGGCCTTGAACGTGGGCGCCATCGACCTGAGCGCCGACGTGGCCGATGCGGTACCCCCGTTCGCGCTGGCCGCTGGCGCGCAGCTGACCTACTACGCGATCGAAACCCCCTCGCCCCAGGCCCAGGCCATCGTGGTTCGCAAGGACTCGCCCGTGACCAGCGTGGCTCAGTTGAAGGGGCAGAAGGTGGCCTTTGCCAAAGGGGCCGGGGCGCATTACCTGCTGCTGGAGGCGCTGGCGCGCGATGGCCTGAGCATCCAGGACCTCGAGCCGGCCTACCTCAGCCCGGCCGACGCCCACGCCGCCTTCGAGACCGGCAAGGTGGCGGCCTGGGTGATCTGGGACCCCTTCCTGGCGGCGGTGCAACGCCAGTCAGGCGCCCGCATCCTGGTCGACGGCAGCAGGCTGTCGGCCTACCGGCGCTTCTACCTGGCGGCCACGCCCTACGCCCAACGCCGCCCCGACGTACTGGGCCTGGTGTATGGCGAGCTGCAGCGCGCCGGCCACTGGATCAAGCACAACCCCAACCAGGCCGCCGAATGGCATGCCCCGGTGATCGGTCTGGACGCGGCCACCGTCGAGGTAGCCAACCAGCGCCGCAGCTACCAGGTGCAGCCACCCGACGCCGAAGCCCTGGCCGAGCAGCAGCGCATTGCCGACGCCTTCAGCCAAGCCAACATCATTCCGCGCAAGGTGCGCATTGCCGACTCGCCGGTGTGGCGCCCGGGAGCCTGAGCACCGTGCTGCGCCGGCGGCTCAGGGCTACGACCAACGCAGGGTACAGCGGTCACCCACCGCCTGACGCTCTACCGTGATGGCGCTGAGCTGGGGCAGCACCGGGGCCAGTTGGCGGCCGATGAACAGGCACAGGTTCTCCAATGTGGCGGGGCCCAGATCGGGCACTTCGTCGAGAAAGTGGTGGTCAAGCTGCTCACGCAGGCGGGCGATTTCGGCCCGCACAAAGCCCAGATCCACCACCATGCCGGTGACAGGGTCGGGTGCACCGCTCACATGCACTTCGGCGTGGTAGGTGTGGCCATGGATTCGGCGGCTGCCTTCGGCCTCGATCTGGCGCTGCAAGGTGTGGGCGGCATCAAAGAAAAAGCGCTGTGACAGTTCGAACACCGCGCCCTGGCGCGGAAAAGGCTTGGCTGGGGCGAGGCTCATCGGATGTCCAGAACTTTGTGGGTTTGCACCGACAGGCGCCAGCGCGGCTGGGCCTGGCAGTAGGCGATGCAGGCGCGGGTGTTGGCGCGTTGGTTGGCGTTGTCCATGGGCTGCAGCAGAAAATGCTCGAAGTCCAGGGTCTGCAGTTCGACCGGATCCAGCCCGGCCTGTGGGTAGACCAGCTTGAGCTCGTGCCCCCTGCGTTGCACCAGAGGCGCTCCGGCCTTGGGGCTGACACAGATCCAGTCAATGCCGGGTGGGGCCGGCAGGCTGCCATTGGTTTCCACCGCCACTTCAAAGCCTTGTTCGTGCAAGGCCTCCGTCAGGGCCTGGTCCACCTGCAGCAGGGGCTCGCCGCCCGTCAACACCACGTATCGGTGGCCCTGGCCCTGGGGCCATTGGGCGGCGATCAAGGCGGCCAAGGCCTGAGCGTCGGCGAACCGGCCACCCAAGGTGCCGTCGGTGCCCACAAAATCGGTATCGCAGAAGCGGCACACGGCCGTGGCACGGTCGGCTTCCCGCCCACTCCACAGATTGCAGCCGGCAAAGCGGCAAAACACCGCAGGGCGGCCCGCACGCAGGCCTTCACCTTGCAGGGTGTAAAAGATTTCCTTCACCGCGTAGCTCATGCCGCCTCCTGGGCGCACATGGGCGTGATCAAGATCTGACCAAGAAGAAAGGCGGGGGCTTGGGGGCAGAAAACGACAGGTAGCCGCACAGCGTGCAGCGACGAGGTTTTGAACATGGTGTTCCTCTACATGGCCCCGGGCGTGAACGACATGAACCTTGGCCGGGGCGGCAAGAGGCAGCATTTTAGCTGAAGGCCCAGCCGCTTCGCGGGCAAGCCTCAGTCAAGAGCGGGGCTCAGCGCGGGCTTGGCCACCATGCAAACAGGCGCCGCCACCAGGGCTGAGGCGCCGGCACCGGCGCGCGAGCCCGTTTGCGGCTGGCCCGCCGCTGGTTGTGAGCCCTTGCGGAGGGTGGCTTCGCCATCTCCCACCCGCCCAGGGGCTGAGGCTCGACCGTCATCAGATCAGAGTCGTACTGATTGATTTCACTGGTCACAAAGTGCTCAGCGATGAAGGACTCTGCGCGACGATCGCCCCGGTGAAAGCTGTCGTCCAGACGACTGATCACATCGGCATCGTCCTCCTCCGACATCACCGAGTCCAGAAACTTGACTTCAAGACCTACTGATTTCATGACATTCCTACCCTTTTTTTAGTCGGCTCCAATGTCACCCCCTTGGGCGCTCATTCGAACCGCTTATCAAATAAGTGTCACAGCCAGAACCGTCAGTACGCAACTATCAAAATTGATGGTTATGGGTCTACAAGACCACTCGCCGAACCCGGCGCGAGGCCATCGGTGTTCATGCCCAGGATCAAGCGATGCGAGCCATTGTTCTGTTGTAGCGCTTCTGCACCAGACATCCACTATCGAAAGTGATAGTTGCGACCACCGCCAGTTTGGAAAGAATCGACTCGCTTGTTACAAAGCATTCGGCCGACGGCATCACGCTGCCAGCGGCTTCCACTTCAGTCACCAAGAAAGTCCATGCAGGCGCTGCGTTTGACAAACCCTTTGAGCCGGTCTGAAAGGGTTGAACATGTTCGTCTTGATTGAGGGGTTGTTGGCTCTGGCCTTGGCGGGCCTGATGTTGGTGATCGCCCTGCCCACACTGCACGCCCAAACTCCGCCCAGCCGCACCGAGATGTCTGCCCAGTACCTGCTGGCCCTCAGCCAGGTGCTGGAGCGTGGTTACCAACAGACCCAGCGTTACCCCAGCCAGGTGATGGCCGACTTTCCGGACCTGAGCACTGACAGGATCTCCGGCGTTGGCGTGCCGCCTGGACCGGCATTTCGTTTTTCGCTGCATTCCAGCCCCCACGCCTACACCCTGACCGCAAGTGCCCAGAACGGCTTGCAATGCACGCTGACGCTCAATCAGGCGGGGGCTCGATCGATGAAAGGCGCCGATTGCGGCACCTTACGTTGGTGACGGCCCTCTAAAAGGCCACTTGGCTCAAAACCCAACAAGACCCTTGCCTGACGACCGGATCACGAAGGCGAGCCTCAACACCCTGCATCATTTATGAAAAAATAATTCCATCTGATTTGAATAAGCCGTGGATTTTCAGCCAGATTTTCAATGAAAACCACGCAAATCAATCCATCCACGGGACAGTGCCAAAGCCACGGCATGGGCCTTGGAGGCAGCGTGCATTTTGGAAATGGCATTTTTGAGGTGAAATGCCACCGTCGCTTCGGACACCGTTAATATTTTCGCGGTGTCGGCGCCGGTTTTGCCAAGCGCCGCCCATTTCAGGCATTCAAGCTCACGGGGTGTCAACGTCTGATCTTTGACGTGCTCAAGCGCCGCCTTGAAAATGCGCATCAAGGAAATGCGATTGGCGGCCAGAATCAGGCGCGACGCATTCATCAAGCCACCTTCGGTTGACGCGGAACCGTCCTCTTGCGTCAGCGACAGGACCAGCCGATGCGGCAGACCGACTCCCGCAGGAAACTCCATGACCTGTCGCGTCTTGACGCGCACCCCTTCCGGGAGATCAAAGGTCTGAAAATCAGTGGAGGGCCCCTGTCGCGCGGCTTCCGACGGATCCGCCTGCGTCAATTCCTGCCGGGATGCCGCGCCAAAGATGAAGTCTTTGTCGGGCACGTTGACCACACTGGAACGGCCATCATCGATATTTGAAAACCACAAACGACGGGCTTCACCAGAAACCGCCCAGTATTCAACCATCAGATCCAATCGATCCACATCGAGCATCTGAGCGATTTTCACCAACAGACCACGCACCGACTCCAAGTCAGTTGCTTTGGACAACTGAGAGATCGTGGCAATCAGATGATGTTCTGTGGGAGGCATGAGCAAGTGAATGAAATGCCGCGTGGAAATCAGCAATGGGCGCAACAAGCGCCCATTTCCAATTTGCCACCAGTATCCCCAACAGGAAAATGACGTGGCAGTTCAGCGGTACGAGAAGATTGGGGGTACAGACACAAGCGAGGGGGGATTGGATTCCCTCCCGCTCATCGCTATCAGATTCTAGCCAGAAACCACGCAGGCCATTGAATGCCACCCTCATCAAGAAGGAAAAACCCGCATCATCCGCCCGTTGCCCTCCCGTCGCCCGCCTCAAACCACAGATTGACCAGTGCCGGACAGGCCGGCCACGCCGGTGTGCGGAACCTCAGGGGGGTGGGTGACGATGCTGTCCAGCGCCGGCACCGGTGGTTTGAGTGCCGCCAGGTCGGGCAGCGGTCGACGCAGCACAGGTGAGGCCGCGAAGGCCTGCTCCATGGCGCGCGCAGCCGAGAGCAGCTCCAGGTCGCCCCGGAAGCGCCCCACCACCTGCAGGCCGAACGGCATGCCCAATGGGTCGGTACCGCAAGGCAAACTGATGGCCGGGTGGGTGGTGAGGGTGATCACATAGGTCAGCGCCAACCAGCGGTAGTAGTTGGCCTGGGCTTTGCCGTCGATGGTGTCGGCGTGCGGCAGCGTCCAGGGAAACGGAGACACCGGCGTGGTGGGTGTGAGCAGCAGATCGTAGTCGGCATACACCGCCTGGAACCGGTTGAGGATGCGGGTCTGCTCGGCCTGCGCCCAGGCGCTGTCGAGCAGGCTCATGCGCATGCCGATCTCATAGTTGGCGCGTGGGTTGGGGCCCAGGCTGGCGGGGTCGCGCTCATAGGCGTCTCGGGTACCGGCCACAAAGGCCTCGGCGCGCAACACATCAAAACAGCGGTGCACATCGCCCAATTCAAGATTCACCTCGTCGCAGCGGGCAAACAGGTGTCGCATGGCCTCCATCTTGGCCAGGAAGGTGGCGCGGATGACCGGGTCCACATCGCAAGATCCCAAATCAGTGCTGTAGGCCACGCGCAAGCGGCCCAGATCGCCCATCGGAGGGCGCAGGAAACTCAGCGGATCCAGCGGATAGCTCAGTGGGTCACCCGGGTGCATGCCGGCCGATGCGGCCATCTGCAGGCAGGCATCGCCGACGGTGCGCCCCATGGGGCCGACCACCGAGATTGGCGTCCAGCCCAGCAACTTGCGCACGCTGGGCACCACACCGGGCGAGGGGCGCAGGCCCACCACACCGCATTTGGCGGCCGGGATGCGCAGCGAGCCACCCGTATCAGAGCCGGTGCACACCGGCAGCATATCGGTCGCCAGCGCCGCCGCAGAGCCCCCGGAGGAGCCCCCCGCATTGAGGTTCGGGTTGAAGGGGTTGCCAGTGGCCCCCCACACCGGGTTGCGTGAATTGGCACCCGCCCCCATCTCAGGCACATTGGTCTTGCCGGTCACGATGGCGCCTGCGCGGCGCAGGCGGGCCACCAACTCGATGTCCTGGGCCGGGATGTTGTTGCGGTAATTCGGCGAGCCGAACGTGCTCAGCAGCCCGGCGGTGGGCTCCAGGTCTTTCACCCCCAATGGCAGGCCGTGCAGCAGGCCCAGGGCTTCGCCACGCAGCACCGCCTGCTCTGCCGCTCGGGCCTCGACCCGGGCGCGGTCATAGCATTTGGCGGTGACCGCATTGATGCTGGGGTTGACGGTCTCGATGCGCTCGATGCAGGCTTCGAGCAATTCAACGGGTGAAATCTGGCCTTGTGCGATCAGCTCGCGCAGCTCAACGGCAGAGCGGGTGACCAGGTCGGAGGAAGTCGATGCAGTCATGGGCAGGGTCTGGGGTGAACGATCGTGAAGGGAGAGACAGGCCTCAATCGGGCTCAAACGGCCTCAAATGGCCTCAATCGGCCTGGATGTTGGCGCGCGCGGCGGTGGCGCGCATCAGTGGCAGTTCACTTTCGATCAGGGCCGAGGCTTCGGCCGCGGTGGAGAAACTGGGCTCCAGCCCCTGGTCGCTCAAGGCCTTGCGCACGCCCGGGTCGGCCAGGGTGTCGCCCAGGGCTTTTTGCAGCTTGGCCTTGACGGGTGCCGGGGCGCCGCGCGGCGTCAGCAGCATGACCCAGGATTCGAGTTTCACGTCGGGGTAGCCTGACTCGGCAAAGGTGGGCACATTCGGCAAGGCACTCAGGCGCTTGGGCGAGGCCACGGCCAGGGCCTTGATCTTGCCGGTCTTGAGCTGTGGCAAGGTGGCAGTGACGGTGTCGAAAGCCAGCGGCACCTGGCCGCCCAGCAGATCGGTCATGGCAGGGGCACTGCCCTTGTAGGGAATGTGCGTGACCTTGAGGCCCATGGCGTAGAAGGCCATTTCAGCCACAAAGTGCGAGCTGGTGCCGGCGCCAAAGGAGGCATACGAATACTTGTCGGGCGCGGCCTTCACCGCGGCTTTCAGATCGGCCAGGTTCTGCACCGGCACCTGGGCATTGGCCAGCAAGACCAAGCCAGCACGGGTGATCATGCCGACGGGCTCGAAACTCTTGACGGAGTCATAAGGCAGGTTCTTGCGCACCGCCGGGTTCAGCGTGAGCGTGGAGCCCGGGCCCATGAACAAGGTGTAGCCATCCGGGGCCGCCTTGGCCACATAGGCCGCGCCAATGGCGGTGCCCGCCCCGGGCCGGTTGTCCACCACGATGGGGGCGCCCAGGCGCTCACCCAGCTTGGGTGCAATGGCGCGCGCTACCACGTCGGTACTGCCGCCCGGCGGGAACGGCACCACCAGCGTGATCGGGTGGGCGGGGTAGACCGCCTCGGCACCCGCCATGCCGGCGCACAGCGCCCATCCCGCCAGGCCCAGGATGTTCAGGGTGGCACGGCGACTCAAAGCAGAAGAAAAAGACAGCTTCATGGCAAAGGCTCCAGACGACTTGAAAGAGTGGGTTCAAGCCATGTTAGGCAGCCTAGAGCCCTCCAGCAACGGCAATCCAAACAAACCTGCGTTGCGAACAGCGCAATTCATGTGGTGCCGTGGCACCCACCCTAGCGCATGCGGTCCAGGTTGTACTCGGCATCGCGTACCCGGTCACGGGCACGGCGCAGGTTGCGGTCGTTGTCCGACAGGTCGTCGCGCAGCTTCTTGCGCGCATCGTCATTGCCTGCGTTGCGCAGCTTGTTTTCAAGATCGATGCGCCGGTTGTCCAGGCTGCGCACCTGCTCCCTTGAGTCGCGCACCTCGCGCCCCACGTTGACCCGACGGCGGAACTCGCCATCGATGGCTGCGGGGCAAACGCCGTTGTAGTACTTACCGTCCAGCCCCAGCCGCACCGCATTGGGCATTTGGCAATAGCTGAGCAGCCCCTGATCGCGCCCGGCCACATAGGCCCGGGTGTCCACGACGACCCTGGCTTCGGCACAGTCCTTGGACAGATCGTTGAGCTTGGACAGCGGCGCACCCGCCATGCCGTCACGCAGGCCCACATCGCTCCAGCGGGCCACCTTGCACTCCTCGACACTCATGGTGGAACAGCCGGCCAGCAGGCCCAGGCTGCCGATCGAGATCGCGAGCCAAAAAATCAACTTCCTCATGCGCATTGCCTCCAATGGTGATTTGTTCGGCCCAGTTGGCCCGAATGACGAATCGGTGTGTACACAGCCCCACGGGCCCCACCCCCGGTGGCCGATGATAGGAGATCAGATACATTGCGTTGCAATTTTGGAGAGCGCAGCATCCTGCTTAACATGTCGGCCTCGCCTGCCTGCGCCGCAAAGCGCCTTGTTTTCTGATGAACCGCCCCGCCATGAATCACCAAGCCTTGCAAGACACGTCCTTGCGCTATTTCCTGGAGGTGGTGCAGACCGGCTCGGTGACCGAAGCGGCAGCCCGCCTGCAGGTGGCTCCCTCCGCTGTCAGCCGGCACATTGCCCGGCTGGAGGCCGAGCTGGATACCTTGCTGTTCGAGCGGCGCGCGCGCGGCATGGTGCCCAACGCCGCAGGCGAGTTGCTGGCCACCCACGCCCGCCGCGCCTGGCAAGACATTGAACGGGTGGCCGACGAAATCCAGGCCTTGCGAGGCCTGAAAAGCGGCGTGGTGCGGGTGGCCTGCACCGAAGGCTTTGCGTCCGAATTCGTGCCGGGCCTGATCGCAGATTTTCAGCGCCAGTACCAGGGCATCCGCTTCGGCCTGCAAGTCAGCCTGCAGGCCCAGGTGCCCGAAAAGGTTCGCCAGGGAGAGGTGGATATCGGCATCACCGTGAGCACAGTGTCCGAGCGCGGCATCAGCGTGGCGCTGCGGCATCCCTCCCCGATCATCGCGGTGCTGTACCCCGAACACCCTCTGGCGGGCCGCAGCCAACTCACGCTGGCGCAACTGGTGGGCCATGCGGTCGCCCTGCCGGGGCCGGACTCCACCTTGCGTCAGCTGTTTGACATCAGCTGCAGCCGCCAGGGCCTGAACTTCGAGGCGGTGTTTGAATGCGATCGGCTCGATCCCTGCCTGTCCTTTGTGCGCTCGCGCGGCGGCATCACCTTGAACGGCGAACTGGCGCTGCGCGAGCGCCTGCGCCGCGGCGAGGTGGTGGGCATCCCGCTGCGCGACCGCGAAATGAACGAGCGCCATTTCGAAGTGCAGACCCTGGCGGGTCGCACCCTGCCGCGTGCCGCCAAAGCCTTTCTGGACCACCTTCTGGAGGCGCTGGGCCAGCAGAAATGAGGCTTGAGGCATGCCCGACGCCATGGCCCCTGCAAACCCAGGCCGCACCACAGCGCCATACTGGTTGGCTGACCTCAGATGGGGCCGCGGAGACTTCGCGCCTGCACCCGCAACGCGAGCCGGTGCAAACGCTCGGCACGGCCACCTCTGACGGGCCACAATAGACCAGGCAGCCTGGGTGAGCCCAAGCCGCTCACCCAACGATCGCCATGAACCAACTCGACTCTCTGCGTGCCCTGCTGGCCGTCATCGACCTGGGCGGCTTTGCCGCCGCAGCGCGAGCACTTGATACCTCGCCCGCCAAGGTCACGCGACTGATCCAGGACCTGGAGAAGACCCTCAACACCCGGCTGCTGCAGCGCACCACGCGGACCTCGTCACTGACCGAGGCCGGAGAACTCTACGCAGCCCGCATCCGCCCGGTGATCGATGCACTGGATGCCGCGAATGACGAGGTGAGCACCAGCGGCCGCCTGCCCAGCGGGGTGCTGAAGGTGCGCTCGTCTCTGGACTTTGCCGCGGCCCAGTTGATCCCGCGAGTCTCTCGCCTGCAGCGCCTGTACCCCAAACTCGAAGTTGAGATCAACACCAGCGATCGGTTGCTGGAGTCGCCCGACCTCGAGTCAGACCTGACTGTGCTGTTCTCGCGCAACGGCCTGCCGGACGGTGATTTCGTGGCCCGCAAGCTGGGCACCACCACCGGTGTGATGTGCGCCTCGCCGCACTACCTGAAGACCCATCCGGCACCTGAACACCCCTCGGATCTGGTGCACCACGAGTGCTTGCTGCCCTCAGGCAAGGACCTGCCCCATTCCTTTCTGCTGGCTTCGTCCGAACCGGCCGCCCCCCAGCATTACGAATTCCGCCCCGGGCCGGCCAAGTTCCACTCCAACAGCTCGGAAGCGCTCTACCACGCAGCCTTGCAGGGCCTGGGACTGGTCGGCATGCTGTCGGTTCATGCCCAGCCCTACATCCGCAGCGGGGCCTTGGTACGCGTGTTGCCGCAATGGATAGGAGACCGATGGCAGGTATGGGCCGGCTACGCCGGGCGGAAACACGTGCCCCGCAAGGTCCAGGCCTTGCTGGAGTTTCTGCAGACCGAGTTTGGTGACCCAGAACTGGACCCCTGGTTGCTTTGACGCATGCCGCGATCGGTGAGGCTTGAAATCCCGACGCACCAGCATGGCCGGAGGCATCCCACGCCAGCAGCCTTCAGGGGGGGCGCCAAACCGTGAACAGCCCTACTCACTGTTACATTCAAAATTGATAGTAACAATCATGTAAGCGTAAGATAAAAATCATTTTGTGAGGTCATCATGCGCCCATCCCTTTTGCTGCCTTTCATGTTGAGCGCCATGGCCTGGGCCTCGGCGGCTCAGGCCCAGGCCCCCGCCGACACGCAACAAGCCAAGAATCGTTACAAGCAAGACTTGCAAATCTGCGCCAGCGAAACCAGCGCCGACAGCCGCATGCAATGCAAGCGCGACGCCAAGACCGAATACAACCAGGCCCTGGCCACCCTCAAAGCCAGCCAGCCTGTCACGGCGCCCGAGCACGCGGGCCCGGCGGGCTGTGCCGATTGCGGCACGGTGAGTTCAGTCAGTCAGGTCGAGCGTGAGGGCGAAGGCAGCGCCTTGGGCCTGATCGCGGGCGGCGTGGCCGGTGCGGTGCTGGGCCATCAGGTGGGTGGCGGCTTTGGCAAAGACCTGGCCACCGTGGCGGGTGCTGCAGGGGGCGCCTATGCGGGCCGCGAAGTCGAGAAAAAGGTCAAGAGCCACAAGATCTGGGTGGTTGCCGTGCGATTCAACGGCAACAGCACCCAGCGTTATGAGTTCCAGAACGACCCGGGCTTCAAGGTGGGTGACGCCGTCAAAAAATCGAATAAATCGATTGTGCGGCCCTGACACCCGTCATTGACGATACGCGGGGTAGGTGTCGCCATCATGCCCCCCTCGGTCCAATTGATCTGCCCATGAAAACCACAGCACTTTTCGCAGGCTCATTGCTGGCTGCCTTGCCTTTGCTGGCAGCCGCTCAATCGCTGAAATGCGGCAACGACTTCACCCAGCTCGGCATGAGCAAGCTCGATGTGCTGCAGAAATGCGGCCAGCCCCTGGCCACTGACAGCTTTTGCAAGCCCACCGACCCGGCGCGCGCCCCGGCCCAGAGTGCGGCCGGCAGCTGCGAAAAGGTGGAAGAACTGCTCTACAACCCGGGCTATGGGCAGTTCATGACCGTGTTGCGCTTCGAGAGCGGCGCCCTCAAGGAAGTGCGCTACGGCGACCGGGCCCGCTAGCCCAGGCCAGGCTCGACCGCCCGACCTGGATCAACCCTCCACGTCGAACTTCACACCCTGGGCCAGCGGCAGCTCGCGCGAATAGTTGATGGTGTTGGTGGCCCGGCGCATGTAGGCCTTCCAACTGTCCGAGCCGGCTTCGCGGCCACCGCCGGTTTCTTTCTCGCCGCCAAAAGCGCCACCGATCTCGGCGCCGCTGGGGCCGATGTTGACGTTGGCAATGCCACAGTCCGAGCCCACGGCCGACATGAAGCGCTCGGCCTCGCGCAGGTCCAGCGTGAAGATCGACGACGACAGGCCCGCACCCACTGCGTTGTTCAGCGCAATCGCTTCGTCCAGATCGGTGTAGCGCTGCACGTACAGGATGGGGGCAAAGGTTTCATGCAGCATGGGGCCGCTTTGGGCCGGCATTTCCACCAGCGCGGGGCGGGCGTAACAGGCCGACTCGCCAGCCTCGGTCAACACCCGCTCGCCGCCGTGCACCACGGCGCCCAGTTCGCGAGCCTGCTGCAGCGCCTGCTGCATGGCGCCCAGTGCGGCCGCGTCGATCAACGGGCCGACCAGCACGCCGTCTTCACGCGGGTCGCCCACCCGCACGCTGGCATAGGCCTTGATCAGGCGCGGCACCAGGGCGTCGTACACCGAGTCGTGCACAAACAACCGGCGCAAGGTGGTGCAACGCTGGCCTGCGGTGCCCATGGCCGCAAAGGCGATGCCGCGCAGGGCCAGGTCCAGGTCGGCGCTGGGGGCCACGATGGCGGCGTTGTTGCCGCCCAGCTCCAGGATGGCGCGGGCAAATCGGGCCGCCAGCTTGGGGCCCACGGCGCGCCCCATCGCGGTAGATCCGGTGGCCGACACCAGGGCCACCCGGGGGTCGTCCACCAGGGCGGCACCCACATCACGTTCACCGAGCAGCAGGGGCAGCAGCCCTTCAGGGGCCGTGCCGAAGCGGCTCAGGGCGCGCTGAACAATGGCCTGGGTGGCCAGCGCCGTGAGCGGTGTTTTCTCGGAGGGCTTCCAGACCACCGAGTTGCCGCAGACCAGGGCCAGCGCGGCATTCCACGACCACACCGCCACCGGAAAATTGAAGGCCGAAATCACCCCGCACACCCCCAGCGGGTGCCAGGTTTCCATCATGCGATGGCCGGGGCGCTCGGTGGCGATGGTCAGGCCGTGCAATTGGCGCGACAAACCTACCGCGAAATCACAGATGTCGATCATCTCCTGCACTTCGCCCTCACCTTCGGACGGGCTCTTGCCCACCTCCAGGGTGACCAATTGGCCCAGCAGGGCCTTGTGGGTGCGCAGTTCTTCTCCAATCAGCCGCACCAGCTCGCCGCGGCGCGGGGCCGGGGTTTCGCGCCAGGCCAGAAATGCCTGCTGGGCCTGCCCGATCACAGCCGCCACCTCAGCCGCCTGTTGCAGCGGCAATTGGGCCATCACCTCGCCCGTGATCGGCGAGCGCACGATCAAACCGCCCGGCTGGCGGTATTGGGTGGGTGCCACGCCCAAGGCCCCCATCAAACGGTCCAGTTCCTGGGGGGCCGGAGGAAATCCGCTGGACAGCGGAGAGGAAGGGGAGGACAGGCTGATGGTGCTGCTCATGAACGTCTTTCGGGTGAGGCTCGGAAGGCCGCACTATCGCGCAAACCAACGCCCCTGCCTATCGACGTTTGCGAAAGACTTGATGTTCAAACAGAATCAAGTCTACTCAAACATCCCACAGATTAGCGTTTCATCATTCTCTGACAGCATCATGAGGCGATCCCTGCATCGGGCTCTGCGGGCTGTGTCCAGGGCTCGGCCAGGCTTTGTGAGGGGCGCCGCAACACCGGATCGAAAGGGTTGATGCGCGGGCCGATCTGGGCCGCCTCACGCTGCAGCAAGGCCACCACGGTGGGCAAGCGCTCGGGGTTGAGCCGGTCGGCGATCGTGCCCACGCTGAGGGCAGCCACGGCCCGGCCATCGGCCCCCAGCACCGGCACCGCCACCCCGGCCATGCCATCGAGCAGGCCGGTGTTGCGCCCGGCATAGCCGAGTTGGCGCACCCTTTCGACCTCGGTGCGCAGGTAGACCTCGTCATACACCCCGAACTCGCGAACCCGCGACAAATTGAAGCGGATCACCTCCTCGCGTTCGTCTTCGGGCAAAAACGCCAGGATGGCCAGCGCCCCCTGGCCCACCCCCAGGGCCACCCGCCCACCAATGTCGCCCGTGAACGAGCGGATCGGAAACGGCCCCTCGGCCCGGTCCAGGCACACCGCGTCAAAGCCGCTGCGCACCAGCAGGAAAAGTGTGTCGCCCAGGCTGGCGCAAAGGCGCAGCAGGGCCGGCCGGCACAGTGCGCGCAGCCCGCCCGTGTTGCCGGCCTGTGCGGCCAGGGCAAAGAAATCGACGCTCAGCCGGTACAGCTTGCTGCGGCCGTCCTGCTCCACCATGCCTTCGGCCACCAGGGCCTGCAGCAAGCGGTGCGTGGTGGCCTGGGTCAGGCCCACGGCCTGCGCCAAATGGGTGACCCGCGCACCTTCCGGGGGCACGCGGCTCAGCGCCCGGATCACCGCAAACACGCGTTGCACACCACCGGTGCCAGTTTCTGCTTCTGCCATCTTCACCTCGTTGGAATGGACCCGAGGCATTCAACCCCAGTTATTTCATTTAACGGAATATTTTATAAATATCTTCTGTTTAATGGAATATCCCATTGTTTCGGGCCCGGGTATTGCAATAGATTGAAAAAAGAACGAGCGACTTTCCAGCTTCCACTCTTCATCGACGCCGATGCCCCCGGGCATCTGCTGAAAGGCTTTCACGATGTCCTTTTTGCAACTGCACGACCTGTGCAAAAACTACGGCGCCACCCGGGCCGTGAGTGACCTGAACCTGCAGGTGGAGCAAGGCGAATTCGTTTCGCTGCTCGGCCCTTCGGGCTGCGGCAAGACCACCACCTTGCAGATGATTGCCGGCATCGAGGCGGTCAGCAGCGGCCGCATCGTGCTGGATGGCCAGGACATCACCCACACCAAGACCAGCAGCCGCGGCCTGGGCATCGTGTTCCAGACCTACGCCCTGTTTCCGCACATGACTGTGGCCGAGAACGTGGGCTTTGGCCTGGAGATGCGGCACTGCCCCAAGGCCGAACGCGATCAGCGCGTCGCCGAAGCCCTGGCCCTGGTGCGGCTGGACCAGCATGGCCTACGCTACCCGCGCCAGTTGTCGGGCGGGCAGCGCCAGCGCGTGGCGCTGGCGCGTGCCCTGGTGATCCGCCCGCCAGTGCTGCTGCTCGACGAGCCCCTGTCCAATCTGGACGCCAAGCTGCGCGAAGAGATGCAGTTCGAGCTGCGCCGCATCCAGCGCCAGGTGGGCACCACCACGGTGATGGTCACCCACGACCAGTCGGAGGCCCTGTCCGTGAGCGACCGGGTGGTGGTGATGGAGGCTGGGCGCATCACCCAGGTCGACCACCCCGAAGCGGTGTACGAGCACCCGGGCAACCGCTTCATTGCCACCTTTGTGGGCAAGGCCAATCTGATTCCGGCCCAGGTGGTGGCCGGCGAGCACGGCCCTGAGATCAGCCTGGGCCCCTTGCAACTGGCGGTGCCGGGCCTGCGCCAGACGCCGGGCACCGGCGTGCTGGTGGGCCTGCGCCCCGAAAAGCTGCGCCTGTGCGCGCCCGGCCAAGGCCGGCTGGGCGCCAAGGTGCTGGAGCGCTTCTTTCTGGGCAGCCAGTGGATGTACCGACTGAACAGCGCCCTGGGGGAATTGCTGCTGCTGGCGCCCAACGATGGTGGCAGCCCCCTGGCCGTGGGCGCTGACGCAGGCATCGACTGGCCACTGCATGTGACCCGGGTGCTGGAAGCCTCGGGCGCCGCCGCCGCGCTGACAGCCACTGAGGCCATGGCATGAAAAAGCCCGTCCCCTGGCTGCTCAGCGGGCCCGCGCTGTGTCTGTTCGCCACGCTGCTGGTCACGCCGCTGTTGCTGACCGCCGTGCTCTCGTTCAACGGCTTTGACTACGCCACCGGCGTGAAAGAGGGTGAGTACACCCTGGCCCATTACGCCCACCTGTTCAGCGACAGCTATTACCTGGGCATTTTCTGGCGCACCTTCTGGATGGCGGGGCTGACCACCCTGATCTGCATGGCCGTGGGCGCGCCCCAGGCCTATGTGCTGAGCCGCATGGGCAGCCCCTGGCGCTCGATCCTGTTGCTGGTGGTGCTGGCGCCGCTGCTGGTGTCGGTGGTGGTGCGGGCCTTTGGCTGGTCGATGCTGCTGGGCCCTGAAGGCCTGGTCAACCAAGCCTTGATGGCCCTGGGCCTGGGCCGCGTCAAGCTGCTGTACACCGAGGCGGCCGTGGTGATCGCCCTGGTGCATGTGATGCTGCCCTTCATGGTGATCCCGGTCTGGACCTCGCTGCAAAAGCTCGACCCCAGCGTGGAGCATGCCGCCGCCTCGTTGCAGGCCAGTCCCTTCACCATCGTGCGCCGCATCGTGCTGCCCCAGGTGATGCCCGGCATCCTGTCGGGCAGTCTGATCGTGTTCGGCCTGTCGGCCAGCTCGTTCGCCATCCCGGGCCTGCTGGGCGGGCGGCGGCTCAAGATGGTGGCCACCATCGTCTACGACGAATACCTGCACGAACTGAACTGGCCCCAGGGCGCGGCGGTGGCCCTGACCCTGCTCGTGGCCAACCTGATCGTGATGCTGAGCTACAACCGACTGGTTGAGCGCCGTTACCAGAAAGCCTTGGGGTGAATCCGCCATGAGTACCACTGCAAACCTCAATGCCTCCGGGCGCATCCCGGGCAAAAATGGCCCCCTGGCCCTGCTGTTCAACGCCCTGGTGGTCAGCTTCATGCTGGCCCCGCTGCTGATCGTCTGTGTGGTCGCCTTCACGCCCGAGAACACCCTGACCCTGCCCCGCCACGGCCTGTCGCTGCGTTGGTTCAAGGCCGTGTTCGAGCACCCCGACTTTGTGGCCTCGTTCTGGAACAGCCTGTGGCTGGCCCTGGGCTCGGCCACGCTGTCCACCGTGCTGGCCGTGCCCGCTGGCCTGGCGCTCACGCGCTACACCTTTCGAGGCCGGGAGCTGATCAACGCGCTGTTCCTGTCGCCGCTGATCATTCCCCACCTGGTGCTGGGTGTGGCCCTGCTGCGCCTGTCCAGCCTGGTGGGTGCCGCGGGCAGCTTCGGCTTTCTGCTGCTCGCGCATGCCCTGGTGGTGACGCCCTATGTGTTGCGCCTGGTGCTGGCCTCGCTGGTGGGCTTTGACCGCAGCATCGAGCAGGCCGCGCTGTCGCTGGGGGCCTCGCCCTGGCGCAGTTTTGTGCGCATCACCCTGCCCATGATCCTGCCCGGGGTGAGCGGTGGCTGGCTGCTGGCCTTCATCAACAGTTTTGATGAGGTCACGTTGTCGATCTTTGTCACCTCACCGTCCACCGTCACGCTGCCGGTGCGCATGTACATGTACGCCACCGAATCCATCGACCCGCTGATGGCGGCCGTGTCGGCCCTGATGGTGGGGCTGACCGCCATTGCCATGCTGGTGCTGGACCGCCTCTACGGCCTCGACAAAGTGCTGGTCGGAGGTCACCGATGAACCCCCATGCCCTGAAGAAGAGCGGCCCCGGCCTGTTGCACCGCGTGGCCGAAACCGGCCGCACCCCGCTGACCGTGCAGGTGGATGGCCAGCCCGTGCAGGCCCTGGCCGGCGACACCGTGCTGACCGCCATCCTGCAGCACCAGGCCTCCTTGCGCCACAACGAGTTCAGCGGCCAGCCGCGAGCCGGTTTCTGCCAGATGGGTGCCTGCCAGGACTGCTGGGTGCGCACGCCAGAAGGCCAGCGCCTGCGCGCCTGCACCACCCTGGTCAGCCCTGGTCTGAGCGTGCTGACCCATGCCGAGGAGAGCCCGCTGTGAACGCCCCTCGCCTTCAACCCGACCCCAAGGCCCCCGTGGTGATCGTGGGCGCCGGCCCCGCCGGCATCCGCGCCGCCCAGACCCTGGTCGCCCATGGCCTGAGGCCGATCCTGATCGATGAAGCCGCACGAGGCGGCGGCCAGATCTACCGGCAGCCCCCGGCAGGGTTCTCTCGCCCGCCCGAAGCCCTGTATGGCTTCGAGGCCGGCCGCGCCCGCGCCGTGCATGCGGCCTGGCAAGCGCTGCTGCCCCGGGTGGACTACCGCCCCGAACAATTGGTGTGGAACGCTGGCCCGGGCTGGCTCGACGTGCTGCAAGGCGAGCGCAGCCAGCGCCTGGCCTGGTCGCAACTGGTGGTGGCCACCGGCGCCACCGACCGCGTACTGCCCCTGCCAGGCTGGACGCTGCCCGGCGTCTACACCCTGGGCGGGGCCCAGGTGGCCTTGAAATACCAGGGCTGCAGCATCGGGCAGCGCGTGCTGCTGACCGGTACCGGCCCCCTGCTCTACCTGGTGGCCTACCAGATCGCCAAGGCCGGCCGCGCCCACGGTGTGCAGGTGGCCGGGGTGCTCGACACGGCCGGCTGGGCCGGCAAGATCGCCGCGCTGCCCGCCTTGCTGAACCAGCCCGCCACCCTGGCCAAGGGGCAGTACTTTCTGGCCTGGCTGCTGGCCCATGGGGTGCCGGTGCACTGGGGCGTGCGGCCTTTGCAGATACTGGGCAGCGAGCGCGTCGAAGGCCTGCGCTGGCAGGATCGCCAGGGCCGCGAGCACAGCACCGCAGCCGACGGTCTGGCCCTCGGCCATGCCCTGCGCTCGGAGACCCAATTGGCCGATCTGCTGGACTGCCGCTTTGAATTCAACGCCCTGAACCGGGCCCACCTGCCGGTGCGCGACGCCGCCGGGCGCAGCAGCGTGGCGGGCGTGTACCTGGCCGGCGATGGTGCCGGCATCCAGGGCGCTGATGCGGCCGAATGGGCTGGCGAGCGCGCCGCCCTGGCCCTGTTGGAAGACCGCCAGGGCTTGGCCCCGGGCCCGCGCAGCCGCGCGCTCGACGCCAAGCTGGCCGGCATCGCACGCTTCCGCCAGGGGCTGGAGACCGCCTTCCCCTTCCCCACCGATTGGGCGGCGCACGCCCCCGATGAGCTGGTGGTGTGCCGCTGCGAAAACATCACGGCAGGCGAGTTGCGCCAGCAGGTCAAAGACACCGGCGCCCCCGAGTTGAACCGCCTCAAGGCGCTCAGCCGCGTCGGCATGGGCCGTTGCCAGGGCCGCATGTGTGGCGTGGCCGCCGCCGAGATCCTGGCCCACGCCAGCGGTCAGCCCATCGAACAGGTGGGCCGGCTGCGCGCCCAGGCCCCCATCAAACCCCTGCCCCTGATGGCCCAGGCCAGCCAGCTTGGGCCAGACCCAGCCCCGGAGACCGACTGATGCAGACCCTTGATTGCGATGTGCTGGTGGTGGGGGGCGGCATTGTGGGCAGCTCGGCGGCGCTGGCGCTGGCCCGCATGGGCAGCCAGGTGGTGCTGATCGAACGCGATCTGTGTGGCTCGCGCTCCAGCGGTGTCAACTTTGGCGGTGTGCGGCGGCAGGGCCGGCCCATGAATCAATTGCCCTTGGCCCAGCGGGCCCACGGCATCTGGGGTCGCCTGCCCGAACTGATCGGCAGCGACGGCGAATACCAGCGCAGCGGGCACCTCAAACTGGCCCGCAGCGAGGCCGATCTGGCCGCGCTGGAACGCTATCGCGAGCAAAGCGCCGCATTTGACCTGGGCCTGCAGGTGTTGGGCCGGTCAGAGGTACATCGCCGCTGGCCCTGGCTGGGCGAGGTGGCGGTGGGCGGCTCGCTGTGCCCCGAAGACGGGCAAGCCAACCCGCGCCTGGTGTCGCCGGCTTTTGCCCGGGCGGCCGAGCGCGCCGGTGCCCGCGTACTGGAGCGCACCCCACTGATCGCACTGGCCCACGATGGCCAACGCTTTGTGGCCGAGGCCGGCCCCGACGGGCAGACCCACTGGCGTCTGCGCGCGCCCCAGGTGATCAACTGCGCCGGCGCCTGGGCAGGCCAGTTGGCGGCCCAGTTCGGCGAGCCTGTGCCCCTGGTTTCGGGCCACCCAGCCATGGCTGTGACCGAGCCCCTGCCCTTTTTTGCCCCGGTCAGCCTGGGCGTGGAGGGCGGCGGCATCTATGGCCGCCAGGTGCGGCGGGGCAACTTTGTGTTGGGCGGCGGCTCGGGCCTGGCCCTGGACGGCCAGCGCGCCCGCAGCAGCAGTGAGGCCCTGCTCAAGCTGACCCAGCAGGCCATCGAACTGCTGCCCGCACTGCGCGGCGCCCACATCATCCGTACCTGGAGCGGCACCGAGGGCTACCTGCCCGACCGCCAGCCCGTGCTGGGTCCCAGCCACCAGCGCAGCGGCCTGTGGCATGGCTTCGGCTTTGCCGGCGCCGGTTTCCAGATCGGCCCGGCGGCCGGCGAGGTGCTGGCCGAGCTGGTGCACCAAGGCCACAGCAGCACCCCGCTCGAGGGCTTTGACATCGCCCGTTTCCAGCCCGCCACGGCGGCCCTGGCCTGATCACCCCTGCCTTTTCATTCACCGACCTTCCCCCAACCAGCCAACAAGGACCACAGCATGAAAACCACCCCCTCTGTGCAAGCAAGCCGTTTCAGCCGCCTGGCCTGGGCCAGCGCCGCCCTGTGCGCCGCCACCTTGGGCAGCCACGCCATGGCCGACACCAAAACCCTTTACATCGGCATGAACGGGGGCCAGATGGAGAAGGCCTACACCCAGTACGTCTTCCCGGCCTTCGAAAAGGCCTATGGCGCCAAGGTGGTGGTGGTGCCGGGCACCTCGTCCGACATCCTGGCCAAGGCCCAGGCCAACAAGGACAAGCCCCAGATGCATGTGATGTTTCTAGACGACGGCATCATGGCGCGGGCCATCAACATGGGCCTGTGCGAGAAACAGCGTGACACCCCGGTGCTGAAAGACATCTACCCCGCCGCCCGCCTGAAGAACGACATGGCCACCGGCGTGAGCCTGGGCATGACCGGCCTGGCCTACAACAAGAAGATGTTCACCGAAAAGGGCTGGGCTGCGCCCACCTCATGGATGGACCTGGCCGACCCCAAGTACAAGGGCAAGGTGGTGTTCCAGTCGATGCCATCCTCCACCTTCGGGCTGCACGGCTTCTTGATGTTCAACCGCATCCAGGGCGGTACCGACAAAAACGTCGAACCCGGCTTCAAAGCCTGGGCCAACACCATCGGCCCCAATGTGCTCGAGTACATCCCCAGCTCGGCCAAGATCTCTGAAATGGTGCAGACCGGCGAGGCCGCGCTGTTCCCCCTCACCCCCACCGCCGTCGCCGGGCTCAAGGCCAAGGGCATTCCGGTGGAATACGCCCAGCCCAAAGAGGGCTCCGTGGTGCTGATGGTGGCCCAGTGCGTGATCGCCAAGAACAGCGAGCCCGAACTGGCCCAGAAGCTGACCGAGTTCCTGCTGTCGCCCCTGGCCCAGGCCAATGTGCTGCAGTTTGGCGACCAGATCCCCACCAACCCCAAGGCACCGGTGGTGGGCAATGGGGTGGAACAGGTCAAGCTGATCAACGGCTACATGAAAAACGCCATCACCGTGGACTGGGACGCCATCAACGAACAGCGCCCGGGCTGGAACAGCCGGTGGAACAAGACGATCGAGCGTTGATACAGCTGGGTGACTGGAGCCATGGCGGGGCTCCAGCGACCCAAGGACTTACAAGGCCTCGGGCCATGAGCGCGAATCACGCCAAGGGACGATGTCCCATGGGTGCCGGCCTCCGCGGCCACCGGAGATGACGCCTTGCAGAAACGCTGAACACCTTCGGTCGCGATGGGTCGAGGCTTCAAACCTGTGGGCCGGCCCATCGGTTGATCCCAGAGGGGACCTGGATCAAACGAGCATCATCGTCAACACGCCTAGACCCATTGGAGCCGTTCAAGAATGCGTGCCTGGCCGACCCGTACGCTACCCACTTCCCCAATGATCGCCTCTGACAGGCGTTGGCAAGCCACGCCGTGCGCTGGCCAAATAAAAGATGGCCGACTTGATTTCGTAGTCTGTCAGAGACGCGTACCCCGGCCCCCGCCGGCTGCTTGCAGCTCATCCGCGTATCAACGTGGAGTTGGCGTTGCCGCTGTTCCTCATCACGCTGACGGGCCAGTACATGCCCGGCATGCTCGTGCTGCGCAACGACGGCTTCAAGACCAACGCCAACCCTGTCGTGGCAACGCCAGGCCTGGGATCGCCGTTGATGGCGCCGTTTGGCTCGCATGCCTTCAACATTGCCGCCATCACGGCGGCGATTGCGACAGGCCGTGAGGCGCATGTGGCGCTGCTTGCCAGCGCGCTGGCCTGCGCCCCCGGCAAACGGGCAAACGGGCAAACGGCAACGGCATGCAAAGGTGCTGCTTCAAAGGCCCGACGGGGTGTTCGCTCGACACGGCGTTGGCTGTGGTGAGGGTCAAACCCCAATCGCAATGCGGGTCCTTGTGGTGGCTTTATTTGCCTGTTCGCGGTGAGGTGCAGTGGCTGATCCACCAATGCACAGTCAGATGTGGCGATCGAGGGGCCCCACCTGGCCGAAGCCGATTAATTCCGTTTTTTGGTGACCGATGATTTGAATACGTCAACACCGTTGAAGTACTTTTCCGCCATTTGTTCCGCTGATGAACTTAAATTGATCAAATCAGAACATTCAACAAGGGAAATAATTTTTTCCACCCTAAAAGTTGCCAACGATGTTTTCTTTTGGTAAAAACTCACTCTGATCACATTTGTGATGAGTCACACCAGAAATCACCAACCGAACTTACCGTCCAGACAAACGTCGATTTTCACTGTCTTTCCGAGTACCTGCCAGACTCTTAAAAAGAATAGTGTTAAACGGCATTGAACCATTAAATTCTGAACACACGCCAATCTTTGATTGGCTGAGGTGGATGGGGAATTGCATGTCAATCGCCATCAAAAACACCCCTGAATCAAAACCATCAGCAATGGTTATTTTTTATTAGCTCTTGGATGCAGATAAATCATGAAGAAAACTTTTAATCGTGCTCTGTTTGCGGGCTTTTTCACCTTGATCAGTGCCTCTGCATTTGCCACCACAGCGCTCACGGGGTTCAGCAGCACCAGCAGCGCTGCCAGCGGTGTAGGTGACGTGACGATCACATTCACAACGACAGACGCCAATTTTGGCGGGGCTCCAAACGGTGGTTGGTATGTTTCGCTGCAATTGCCTGCAGGGATGACCACAGGCAGTACCTACGCAACCGAAGCAAACTGTGCTGTGAATGCGGTCAATTTTTCACCCGTCCCTCCCGTCACGCCACGATGCGCATTGAGCGCGGGAGGTTCTTTGTACGTCGCCAACACCAACCCCGGCACCTCCCATGTCATGGGTGCAGGAACGTACACCATCACGATTCACAATGTGACCAACCCCAGCACACCCGGGACCTATTCTTTGCAATCGCTGTCCGACTACGATGCCAACACAGGTGCGGTGATTTCAAACGCCACGGCGCTGAGTAATTTCAATGTCGTCATCGCTGCTGCAGCTTCTTCCATCCCGACACTCTCCGAATATGGCATGGCGGTTCTCTCCTGTCTGATGGCCCTCCTCTTTTTCAAACGGAAAAATCTGGCGCCTCGATCAAACCCAAACAAATCCTCGATTGCCTGAACCTGAAAATCATCTTGATCTGAAGACGGGCTGTCATTTTCTTTCTGCCCGTCGACGGGCAGTCTGAGCGGTGGGGTTGCAGGCCATCGAGATGTGTCGCACCCTCAACGGGCTCGGACATCTACAGCCCCTCACGCTGAGTTACACCCAGATGTGCATCCGTCAAAACGGCGAGATAGCCTGCCGACTTGGCTTGATCACCGGGCCCTCACCGCGGCAAAAGCGCGTGCGCGGCATCACCTCAACTCCATTTTTTTGCAAGAGGCCCGGACGGGCTTCAAGCCCCCCAGGGCAAGCGGAAGCCCCTCCACGACGACAGAACGACGTCTTCGGCTCACGGTTTGCACCCAGCAGAATTTCTCAGGGCACCGGCCCCAAGATGTTGGGTGACCGGATCTGGGCACCCTGCCAGGCATGAGTTAAGCTCGCCAGCCCCGCCTCACCCGCCCAGACCTCACCATGTCCACGCCCCCTGCCCCTCCAGCCCAGCGCCACAACCCCTTGCATGGGCTGACCCTGGAGGCCATCGTCACCGCGCTGGTCGATTTTTACGGCTGGGACGAGTTGGCCCACCTGGTGCCCATCCGCTGCTTTGCGCTCAACCCCAGCGTCAAGTCGAGCCTGACCTTTTTGCGCAAGACGCCCTGGGCGCGTGAAAAGGTCGAAAGCCTTTACCTGTTCATGCTGCGTGAGCAGCGCCGCGCCGGTCAAACTGGCGACTGAGGCGCTGCGGCACCCCCTCAATCAAGCCTCGGGGCCGTGGTCCAGATAGGCCGACACACGCTCGCCCCAGCGCTCTTCCGGAAAGTAATCCCACACGGCATGGTGCTGGGTGGCCCAGTTGTCCCAGAACAACAGGGTGCCGGGTTCCCACTTCACACGCACCTGGAAGGCCAGGTTGCGCTCGATGTGGCGGTACAGTTGCTGCAACACAGACTGGCTCTCGTGGCGGCTGAGCTGCACGATGTGTGAGGTGAAGGCCTCGTTCACGTACAGGAACTTCTGCCCGGTGAAGGGATGGCGCGCCACCACTGGGTGCTCGGTGGCCGGAAAGGCCTTGCCGGGCTCGGGTTGGCTGCCGTAGCCGGCCGTCCAGGCGGTCGAGCCATCGTGCACCGCGGTCAAGCCGTCAAGAAAGGCCTTGTAGGGCGCCGACAGCGACTCATAGGCCAGCACCAGGTTGGCAAAGGCCGTGTCGCCGCCCCCCGACTCGGGCAGGCGCGTGACATGCAAAAAAGAACCCCAGATGGGGTTGGCATCGCACGACACATCGTGGTGCCAGGCGTCGCCGGCGGTGAAGCGCGACTGCGGCCCGGTGCGCCAGGCCAGCACCTCGGGGTCGTCGGTGCCGCCGGCCACGGCGCGACTCTTGGCCAACAAATGGCGGTGCAACGTGCCAAAGCGGCGTGCAAAGCGCTTGTGCGACGCCAAATCCAAGGTCTGCCCGCGGAAGGCCAGCACCAGGTTCTCGCCGATGGCGCGGCGGATCTCGGCCAACTGCTCGTCAGGCAGGTCGCGTGACAGGTCCACACCCTGGATCTCGGCACCGATCGTGGGTGCCAGGCGCGTCAGCTTGAAGGTCTTGTAGGGTGCGCGGGGCAGTGCATGCCAGGCTTCGATGGCCTGCTTGTCGTTGAAGTCTTGGTAGAAGCTCATGGTGTTTGCTCGGTCTGGAAATGGTTCAACAGGGATGGATCACCGGAGCACAGCGGGCCTTTGCATGCGCTGCCTACCCCCGGTTCGAGCCGAATCTAGCGCCGCGCCTGCATCGAACTTCGACCCATTTCAGATAAGAAAAAGTGATTCCGGCCAGATCTTGAAAGCTTGAGAAATCGCAAAAGACGCGCTGCGCCCGAGCACCCGAGCCTTGTCGCTGATCAAGGGCCCATTCCCCGCTCTATGGCTGGGCTGTGCCCAGACCCCTGCGCCCCCGCGCCGCGCCCATGCTTTCGGCATCGCCTCTGGCCCGTTGTAACGGGTCATTGCACCTGTCTGCGCGGCGGGCCCGGTGAGTTCACCTACACTCGCCGGCAAACCCTGCGCCGGAGCAGGGCGGCTGACAGCCATCCCAAGGCCGCTGAGCTCGCCTTCCCCCTGCCAAACCCGTCACCATGCACGCCCTCATCCCGAGTTCATTTTTTGCCCTGATCGATGCCGACCTGGCTCAGGTCGGCACGCTGATCCAGCAACGTCTCAACACCGATGTGGCCTTGATTGCCTATGCGGCACGGCACATCGCCCAATCACCCGAACAGCGCGTACGCCCTGCCCTGGCGCTGGTCTGTGCCCAGGCCTTGGGAGACCGAGGGGCACGCCAGCAGGTGCTGGCGGCAGCCGTCGAACTGATCCACGCCGCACTGGCCCTGCACCATGAGGTAGACCTGCCCGCCGAAGAGGCCCCTGCCGGCCTGGGCAATGCACCGAGCGTGCTGCTGGGCGATCTGCTCTACACCGGGGCCTTCCGGGCCATTGTGGAGTTGGGCGACATGCGCGTACTGCGCGTGCTGGCAGATGCCACCAACCAGGTGGCCGAGGGCTCGGTGATGTACCAGCAGACCTACCAGACCCCGGATCCCCCAGCTCAGTCGGATGACGCCGGTGACCGGCACCAGCGCATCACCCAGGCCCGGACGGCCTCGCTGTTCGAGGCCGGGGCACGCTGCGCCGCCATTCTGGCCGGTGCCCCGCCCGAGGTTGAAGCCGCCCTGGCTGCCTATGGCCAAAGCTGGGGCCTGGTGTGGCAACTGAACCGCGAAAGCCGGCCTGATCTGGCGCCCCCCGGCCGCCCGGCCCGACTGACCCAAGCCGCCCTGGCCGCCGCCCTGGCGCGGGCGCAGGCGGCACTGAACCAGGCCAAACAAGGGCTCAGCCTGCTGCCCGAATCGCCCTGCCAGCAGGCACTGCTGGCCGACAGCGCGCTGGCTTGAACGGCAGGCCAAGGGCCTCCCACGCTGCGCCCTGGGTCACGTCATTGCCCTCCGGCGGGTTTTGAGTGACAAACATATAATTGGCATCCCAATCATTTTGTGAGATGCCCGGCCTGCGCGAACCGGCCTGCCCAAGGTGGCGCGGGGCCCATCGCGCTGCCATGGCAGCACTTCATGCCTTCATCCGACAAGCCGGCACGTGCCGTGTTCGGTGCCTTGGTGTCTTCCACGGCACGCCAATGGCGCCGGGCCATCAATCGCCAATTGCAACCCCTCGGCCTGACCGAAGCCACCTGGCTCCCGCTGTGGCATGTGGCGCGTGCCAGCCAGCCCATGCGCCAAAAGGACCTGGCTGCCCTGCTCTCACTGGACACCTCGTCCGTGGTGCGCCTGCTGGACGAGCTACAAGCCACCGGCCTGATCGAGCGCCGCGAGGGCGAAGACCGACGTGCCAAGATCCTGCACGTGACACCGGCAGGCCAGGCCATCGTCGCTCAGGTCGGGCGCCAGACCGAACAAGTGCGCGCCACCCTGCTGGCCGGCATTGACGACAGCGCCCTGAACACGGCCGTGCAGGTGCTGGAGCAGGTGTTGAGCACCCTGGCCGCGCTCGATGGGGGCGAGGCCGCTGAAACCGCCGAGGATGCCTGACGTGCACCGCCCCCTGCCCCCCTTGTGGCTGCTGGTGCTGATCACGTTCAGCGGCACGGTGGCCATGCACATCTTCGTGCCCGCCCTGCCCCAGGCGGCCCTCAGCCTGAACGCCGAACCAGGCCCCATTCAGCTGACGATCAGCCTGTACATCCTGGGCCTGGCCGTGGGCCAGCCCATCTACGGGCCCCTGTCCGACAGTTACGGGCGCCGACCGGTGCTGATGGTGGGTCTGGCCCTGTTCACGCTGGGGGGGCTGCTGTCGCTTTGGGCCCCGGATGTCCGCCTGCTGGCGGCCGCACGCTTTGTGCAGGCCCTGGGCGGCTGCGCTGGTCTGGTGCTGGGCCGGGCGATCGTGCGCGACAGCTCAGGCATGACGCAATCGGTGCGGCGCCTGGCCATGATCAACCTCATCACCATGATCGGCCCCGGCCTGGCCCCGCTGCTGGGCCAGACGGTGAGCGACTGGCTGGGCTGGCGCTTCATCTTTGTGCTGCTGATCGGGCTGGGCCTGCTCAACCTGTTGCTGACCTGGCGCATCCTGCCCGAGACCGGCGAGCCCAGCGGGCAATTCCGTCCAGCCAAGCTGCAGCGCGACTACGGGCGGCTGCTCAGTTCACGCCCCTACATGGCCCTGGCCATCGGCGGCGGCTGTGCCACCACTTCGATTTATGCGTTTCTGGCCTCGGCGCCCTTCATCTTTGTGCAAGAGATGCACCGGCCACCGCACGAAGTGGCTCTGTACCTGGGCCTGCTGGTGGCCGGGCTCTCACTGGGCAACGCCCTGGCCAGCAGGCTGATCGGCCGCGTGAGTGTGGAGCACCTGATGTTGCGCGCCAATGCGCTCAGCCTGGCCAGCGCCGTGCTGCTGTTGGCCGTGCTGCTGGCCGGCCTTTTGCAATGGTGGCTGGTGCTGGCCCTGCTGCTGATGTTCAACGTAGGCGCCGGCATGACCAGCCCTGCGGCGCTGACCCGCACTCTGAGCGTGCACCCTGACCTGGTGGGCTCGGCCGCCGGGCTGTACGGCGCCATTCAGATGATGGTGGGTGCCTTGTGCACCGCAGCCGTGGGGTTGGGGCACGACCCCGCCCTGGCCATGGCCACGGTGCTGATCGTGGCCAGCATCGTCAGCCAGCTGGGTTTTCGGGATGCGCTGGGCCGGCCGCAGCGCTGACCCTGCGCCGGCAAGGGCCGCAGGCCTGCGCGAAAATGGCACCATGCCCAGCCCACAGCCCCCCAGCAACGATCCCATGCCCACCCCGCCCGTGCAGCCTGAACTCGAGGCTTGCTGCGGCAATGGCTGTGACCCCTGCATTTTTGACCTGCACGATCTGGCCATGGACGATTACCGTCAGGCTCTGCGGGCCTGGCAGGCGCGCCAGCCACAGCCCCCACAGGCCTGAAACCGGACGCGCCCTGGGCACGCACTTGTGGCAGATTTGCAGCACGTGCAAGCCCCCGTGTTCGCCTGAAGGAAAGCAAACCGGGAAAATCACACGCTGATCTGCATTTTGGTTACATTAAGTAACAGCAGTTCAGACCCGTCCTCCGACGAAGACGAGGCCTGAACGCGCCAAATACGAAATCTGACTGATCCATGCCGATTTTGCGCGATGTTGCCGACGACCTGACGGTGAGACGAGTCGAAATCCTGGTCTCTCAATCCCGTTTGGGTACCTTGGCAGCGTTGTGCCTGTGCGGCCTGTTTGGCTTCACCCTGGTGGAGCAGGTGGGCTGGGCTGCCTACGGCAGCTGGTATGCGGTGGTGGCCGGTGGTTACCTGTTGCGGCAGTGGTATTACCACATGCACCTGCGCCGGCAGGGCCCTACACCAGACACGCTGAACACCATGGCAGCCATCAACACGGTCACGGGTACCCTGGCGGTGTCTTGCCTGCCCTTGTTCTCGGGCTCCCTGAGCATTGTCGACCTGGCCTTGCTGTCGGCCCTGGTGGTGGGTTGGGCGGCCGTCTCGGTCACGGTGTTGTCGGCCAGGCCGCGCATCTATGGTGTTTTTCTGATCCTGAGCCTGGGTTCCGTGCTGTATGCGTGGCAGGGGCATGTTCAGCTCCACGCCTTGCTGACCCTGGCGGCCAGCCTGTTCTTCGGCGGTGTCTTGCTGCTCAACGTGTGCCGGATGATGGAGCGCCAGCAGCGGTCTGAGTTCGAGCACCAGAAAGCCATCACAGACAGCCTGACTCAGTTGCCCAACCGCGAAGGCATCCGTGCCGATGGCGATGCCAACCTGCGCCAGGGCAATGACCAATTGGTCCTAGTGCTGGACCTGGACCGCTTCAAGGCCATCAACGACGCGCTGGGCTATGAATTTGGCGATGCCGTGTTGATCGAGGCAGCCCGGCGTCTGCACAGCATCCCCGGGGTCAAGGTGGGGCGGCTGCATGCCTCCCAGTTCTGCCTGCTGACCTCCAGCAATGCCGAGACCAGTTCACTGATCGAGCAGGTTCACGCCCGGTTTGCCGACCCCCTGAACGTGCTCGGCGAGCCGGTGGACATCAGCTTCACCGTGGGCGTGGCGGTGGCGCCCAGGCACGGGCAGAGCATGCAGCACCTGATCCGGGCCGCGGCCATTGCCACCCATGCAGCGCAACGGGTCAACGCCGACTGGCTGACGTTTTCGGACAGCATGGAGTTGAGCTCCCGCGCCGACCTGAGCCTGCTGTCCAAGCTCAAGGACGCGGTGACCCAGAACCAGCTCGAAATGCACCTGCAACCCAAGGTGCGCATCGCCGACGGCAGCATCGAGTCGGCAGAGGCCCTGATCCGCTGGCGGCACCCTGAACGCGGGCTGGTGCCGCCCAGCGAGTTCATTCCCTTTGCCGAACAGACAGGCAGCATCCGCATGCTGACCGAGTGGATGCTCAAGAAGGCCCTGCTGGTCTGCGCACAGCAGCGCGCCTCGGGGCGGCCGATCCAGATCTCGGTCAACATCAGTGCCAGCGACCTGCGCGATGACCGCCTTGGCCGCCAGGCCCAGGAACTGGCGGCCCGCCTGAATGCCAACCCGCAGGACATCCGCTTTGAAGTGACGGAAAGCAGCGTGATGGACGACCCGGACACCGCGCTCAAGCACCTGCATGCCTTGCGCCAGGCAGGTTTCAGCCTGTCCATCGATGACTTTGGCACCGGCTACTCGTCACTGGCCTACCTGCAGAAGATGCCGGTTCAGGAACTCAAGGTGGACCGATCCTTCGTCAAGGGCGTGCAGGTGGGCAGCTCGGCCGAGGTGCTGCTCGACTCGATCTGCACGCTGGCCCACCGCATGGGCCTGAGCATCGTGGCCGAGGGGGTGGAAACCGCCGAAGAGTGGGCCATCGTGAAACGCCTGGGCTGCGAGTACGTGCAAGGCTGGTATGTCACCAAGGCCATGCCTGTGGAAGCGTTCTGGGACTGGCGGCAACTGAACGAGCCGGTGATTCCGCCCGGGCTCTGAGCCCCACCGCAGCCAGCCCCCATCAAACCGATTGCGGCCTTCAGATTCAGGAGCGAACTTGCCCATGACCCCTGTGCGCTACGTCTGCCTGTCGGATCTCCACCTCGGGGCCCCGGACAGCACCCTCACGCAGCTCAATGCTGCCGGCGAATTCGATGCCGGGCACCCCAGCCCCACGTTGCTGCATTTCGCTTCGTCGCTGAGGCGCACCCTGCGCCACCTGGCCCAGGCGGCCCAGGGCCAAGGTCAGGGCCAAAGCCCAACACCGCCCACCCTGGTCCTGCTGGGCGACATCCTGGACCTGGGCATCTCGCCAATGGGCCAGGTGGCGCGCGTGTTCGCCCAGTTCGTCGAGGCCTTGTTCCCCCCGGGCCAGGCGCCCGTGCTGTCCCCCACGGTGCTGTTGGTGCCCGGCAACCATGATCACCACCTGTGGCGCATGGCCCAGGACACCCTGTTTGTCGACGCCCTGCGCCAAGGCCAGACCCATGACGACCTGATCGACCACTCCGAGTACCGCGACCGGCCACCAGGTTCCGAGATTCCCTGCGACATGCTGACCGCCATCCTGCGCCGGCACCTGCCCGACGAGCCCCTGGCCCGAGTGCACATCGCCTACCCCAACCTCTGCCTGATCACGCCCGACCGAAAGCGCGGCGTGGTGCTGCACCACGGCCACTACATCGACCCGACCTACCGGCTGATGAGCACCATCAACGGCCTGATGTCCGGCCAGTCGATGGGCGAGTTGAGCGCCGAGACACTGGAGCAGGAAAACGGCGCCTGGGTCGATTTTCTGTGGTCCGACCTGGGCAGCGCCGGCGATACCGGGCGCGAAGCCTTCTCGCTGTACCAGATCATGAACAACGCCGGGGCCTCGCACGCCTATGCCGACCAGTTCCGCGAGCGGTTGCTGGACCAGGTGGCCACCCAACTCGGCTTCAGCGGCAGCATGCCGCTGTACCAGGGCATCACGCTGCGCCAGTTGGTCGGGGCCCTGATCGAACTCACCCTGACCCGCAACGCCCAGGGCCAGCGCAACAACTTTCTCGACCTATTGCCGCCCGACGACCTGAAGAACCTGCGCGCCTTCATCAGCGGGCCGGCGCTTCATGACCTGCAAGCGGCCCTGCGCTCCGACCCGGCCGCGGTCCAGGCATTGCCCGACTTTGATCTGTCATTCGTCTACGGCCACACCCACAAGCCGTTTCAGCAAGAAGTGGTGATCGAGGGCCTGAACCAGCCGGTGGCCGTCTACAACACCGGCGGCTGGGTGCTGGACCAACCCACCATGACCTTCACCCAGGGGGCTTCGGCAGTGTTCATCAACGAGGCCATGGACGTGGCCGCGCTGCGCCTGTTCAACGACCCCGTGGCCGATCACATGGCGCCCGTGCGGGCCGAAGGCCTGCAGAACTTTCGCGACCGGCACAACCCCTTGCTGAGCGCCTTGCAGGCCGCGGTGGCCGCCACCGAGGCCGACTGGGCGGTCTTCTCAAGTTGCGCGCGCGACAAGCTCGAAGCCCTGGCCGCGGCGGCGCTGAACGCCCGCTCCATGGCCCACCCCTACCAGAAAGGAGCCCGGTCATGATGCGCAGAATCGCCCAGGACATGGGTCAGTGTCTGGGCCAGGGCCAGACACTGCTCCGGCCGTCGTACGAGGTTGTGGTGGTCGGCTCGGGCTATGGTGCCGGCGTGGCCGCCTCACGGCTGGCACGCGCTGGCCGCAAGGTCGCCTTGCTGGAGCGTGGGCTGGAACACCTGCCCGGCGAGTTTCCAGCCTCGCTCAACCAGGCCCGGGAGGCCATGCGGGTGGACACCGCCGGCCAGACCCTCGGCTCGCCCACCGGGCTCTACCAGCTGCACGTGCATGCCGACATGCTGGCCATGGTGGGCAACGGCCTGGGCGGCACCTCCCTGATCAATGCCAACGTGTCACTCGAGGCCGACCCCGAGTTGCTGCGCAGTGCGGCCTGGCCGCAGCCCTTCCGGGATGACCCGCAACTGCTGGCCCCCTACCTGGGGGGGGGGGGGGGGGGGGGGGT
>NZ_JBWKOU010000011.1:128273-181397 GCF_059416245.1 Curvibacter sp. GW821-FHT09D12
GGAATCGACCACAACGTCTCCCCCCCTCTCTGCCGCGTTCCCCCCCCACGCTGGAACCTCGCACCTACCCGCTCAACCGCCCCACGCCGGCCAAGCTGGCGGCGCTGCGGCAGTCGGCCAGCCACCTGGACAAGCCTTTCCAGCGGGTGCCGATCAATGTCACGTTCGAAGATCGGGTCAACCCCTTTGGCGTGACCCAGCCCGCCTGCAACGATTGCGGCGACTGCACCAGCGGCTGCAACGTGGGGGCCAAGAACACGGTGCAGATGAATTACCTGCCCGACGCCGAACGCCACGGCGCCAGCCTGTTCACCGGTGTGAGCGTGAGCCATGTCAGCCGCGAGGGCTCCCGGTGGCGCGTGCACTACCGCGCCACCGCCCAGCCGGAGAGCCCGCTGTCCAGCGTGCTGGCCGACGTGGTGGTGCTGGGGGCCGGCAGCCTGGGCTCGACCGAGATCCTGCTGCGCTCGCGCGAACAGGGCCTGCCCCTGTCGGGCCGGTTGGGGGCCTCGTTTTCAGGCAACGGCGATGTGCTGGGCCTGGCCTATGACGCGGGCTGGTCGCCCCAGGCCGCCGAGGCGGCGCAGGCCAATGCCCTGGCAGACGGCCAGCCGAGCACCGACGAGGACACCCCGCCTGAACCTGCCGTGGCCGATGTGCCCGGCCTCCACGGCGTGGGCCTGGGCCTGCGCAAGCCGGTCGAAGGCGCGCTGCCCGGCCCCTGCATCACCGGCGTGATCGACCTGCGCCAGGAGCCCGATCCCAAAGACCGGCTGGTCATCGAAGAAGGTGTAATCCCCGGCGCCCTGGCCCTGGCGCTGGCGCCAGCACTGTTCTTTGCCTCGGCCCAACTCAATACTGCGTTTGAGTACGGGGCGGAGGATGGCAAACGCAAGCTGCTCGATGCCAAGGCCATCGGCGATGCCGTCCAGCAAGACCCCGGCCAACTCGCTGACATGGCCTACCGCGGCGCGGTGGACCGTACCCAGACCTTTCTGGTGATGAGCCTGGACGATGCCCAAGGCCAGCTGCAGCTCAGCAACGACCGGCTTCGCATCGACTGGCCCCATGCCGGGCGCTCGGCCGTGATCGAGCGCGACAACCAGTGGCTGCGCCGCGCCAGCGAAGGCATTCAGGGCCAATTCATCGCCAACCCCTTGTGGACCGAGGGCATGGGCCAGAAGCTGGTCACGGTGCACCCCCTGGGCGGCTGTGCCATGGGCGACGACGCAGCCCACGGCGTGGTCAACCACCAATGCCAGGTCTTTGCCGGGCCGCACGGTGACGCCGTGCACGAGGGGCTGTATGTGTGCGATGGCGCGGTGATCCCGGCCGCCGTGGGCGTCAACCCCCTGCTGACCATCACTGCCGTGGCCGAACGCGCCTGCCAACGCCTGGCCGATCAGCGGGGCTGGAGCATCCAGTGGGGAGAGCCCCCAGCCGCCTCTGCTCCAGCCAGCCCGACGGCCAGCCACACGGCAGCGACGCCCGACAGCCTCTGGGGGCGCCTGAAAGCCGCCTGGGAAGAAGAGCTCCAAGCCGCCGAGCACGCACTGCAGCAAGCCGGCCAGAGCCTGATCCACGAGCTGATCCAGCCGCTGGAAGACGGGGTGCTGGACTGGGCCAAGGCCGAAGGCGCGGCCGTGTTGAAAACCGCGATCGCGCGCTATCCGCAACTGCTGAGCCCCGCCTTCTCGTTCTCCGAACGCATGGCCGGATGGGTCAGCACCGAAGCCCTGACACAAAGCGCCCCGGGGGGCCAGCGTCACGACTTCGAAAATGCCCACGCCTGGGGGCGCCGCCGCGGACAGGCCCTGAGCCTGGATCTGCGGGTGCACACACAGGACTTGCATCGGCTCAACAGCCACCCAGATCACCCCGCCGACCTGGACGGCCTGGTGCATTGCGCCGCCCTCGACCCGGAGCCCATGGCGATCCGCCAGGGGCGCTTTGAACTGCTTCGCACCGATGCACAGCAGGTGGAGACCTGGCTCATGGTGTACGACATGACGCTGGAGCGCACGCAAGGACGCGGCCCACTCCACCTGCGCGGCCACAAGCGACTGCACCAGAGCGCCACCTCATCGAGCTGGCAAGACCTGACCACGCTGTATGTGGAGGTGCATGACCAGCAGGGTGGCCCCCTGTTGGCCCAGGGCATCGCCACGCTGGCGCTGGACGACCTGCTCAAACAGCTCACCACCTTGAAACTGGAGGCCGTCACGCCCCTGGCTCGACAGATGCAGGCCCACCAGCCGGGGCTGCTGGACACCATCCACCTGCTCTACCTGGAGCAGTTCGCGGGCTTCTTCGGCATGACCGTGTTCCAGGCCTATGGGGGCCTGCTGGCCTGCCTCAACGACTTTCCGGGCAAGGCCCTGCCTCAATGGGCCGGCCGGCCCCTCAAGGCACCGGCCCCGGTGACCCGCAGCGTGCCGCTGGACGACGGCTTTTCGATCCGGCTCACCCGTTACCCCGGCCGCAAGGGCCCGGTGATCCTGGCGCCGGGCTTCTCGATCCGGGCCTCGTCATTTGCCACCGACACGGTGGACGAGAACCTGGTCGAGGCCCTGTGCCGTGACGGATTTGACGTGTGGCTGCTCGACTACCGGGGCAGCATCGACTCGGGCAGCCCGCTCAAGCCCTACACCATCAGTGACATCGCCCGCCATGACTGGCCTGCCGCCGTGCGCCATGTATTGGCCCAGACAGGGCAGCCCGACCTGCAGGTGATCGCGCACTGCGTGGGCTCGATGACCTTGCTGATGGCCTTGCTGCAGGGCATGCCCGGGGTTCGGTCGGTGATCGCCTCGCAGCTCACGCTGCACCCGATCACCAACTGGCTCAACGACCTGAAAAGCGAGCTCGGCGTGTCGCGTCTACTGCAGCAAATGCCCGAGTTCAACGGCCATGTGGACTTCGTGCCGGGCGACAGCGACTTTGATCGGCAGCTGGACGCCGTGCTCTGGGGCGTGCCCGTGCCCGAAGGCGAGGCCTGCAAGAACCCGGTGTGCCGCCGTCTGTTTGCCATCATGGGCCCTTCGTACCGGCACGATCAGCTCAACCACGCCACCCACACCGCCATGGCCCGCATGGTGGGGCCGGTGTCGCTGCGGCCCTTTGACCAATTGAGCCTGATCATGCAAAAAGGCCACGTCGTGGACCCGCTGGGCCACGAGCACGACCTGAGCCCCGAGCGGGCCCGCCACCTCGCCCTGCCCATCCACTTCATCGCAGGGGCGCGCAACCAGTTGTTCCTGCCAGAGACCAGCCTGCGCACCCTGGCCTGGCTGAGGCAGCACAACGACCCAGGCCTTTACAGCCGCCAGCTCTTCAAGGACTACGCCCACATGGACCTGTTCATCGGCAAGAACGCCGCCACCGAGGTTTACCCGCAACTGATCGAGGTGCTGAACCGGCACGCCTGAAACCCGCTGAGAACATGTACGCCGGTCACTTCGCCATCGGCCTGGCCCTGCAAAGCCAAGCCCCGCGCCAGCCCGCCTGGCCCATTGTGCTGGGCGTGGGCCTGCTGGACCTGATCAACGGCCTGTTCATCGTGCTGGGTTGGGATCGGGTCAGCCCCAACCCGGGCGCCGGCCCTTACCTGTACTTTGACCTGCGCTTCATCGACTGGGACCATTCGCTGCTGGCCGCCGGACTCTGGTCCGCGGGCTGGGGCTTGCTGTGTTGGCGCCAAAGCCGGGCCCTGGCCGCCTGGGGCGTGCTGGCGGCGCTGTCGCACCTGGTGGCCGACTGGCCCGTGCACAACCACGACCTGGCCTGGTACCCATTCTCAGCCCAGCACGTGGGGGCATCGCTTTGGGCACGCCTGGGCACCGGGGCTTGGTGGCTTGAGGGCGCACTGGTGCTGGGCCTGCTGGGGCTGGCCTGGCAACAAGCCCGCCGGCGCGGCGCCGACTGGCGCTGGCCCTGTGCCGTGGTGGCCGCGCTGTGGCTGGGCTTGAACCCCTGGCTGTCCCCGATGCGATGGATGACCGCGTGGCCTGAGCCCTGGGCGCACATCGGCCATGGCACGCTGGTGGCGCTGGGCTTTCTGCTGCCCGGCCTGCTGACGATCCGCTTGCTGGCCCGCGCCCCTGGGCGGCCCGGCCAGCACCTGGAAAAATTCACTTGATTTGCATTTAATGACACTTTAGCCATGCTTCAATCGAGCGCTTTGGCTTTGTAGTTTCCGTGCATTTCATGTCTCCGATGGCGCCTTGGCTGCGCCGCTTTGTCGCTTGCGCCGCCGTCAGTACCGCGTTCCTTGCCCCTCATAGCCCCGCCTGGAGCGCCATTCCGGGTCAGGCCCTGCCCACTCGCTTTGCCGAGTGTCCCCAGTTTTTTGCCGGTGGCCACCCGCCACAGGTTCCTGCTGCCCCAGGCTTGAGAGAGCTTTGTTACGAGGCATTTGCCGTTCTGCACAGCGGCGAATCCCGCACCCCGGTGTTTGTGGCCGAGCGCCTGAACCGCAAGCGCATCGAAGATGCCGATGAAAAGCGGGCCGACAAGTTTTTTGCCGATGCCCGCCTGCCACGCAGCGAGCGTGCGGAACTGGAAGACTACAAAGGCTCGGGCTATTCGCGCGGGCACATGGCCCCGGCGGGTGACATGCCCACGCCCACCGCCATGGCACAGAGTTTTTCTCTGGCCAACATGGTGCCGCAGAACAGCCAGAACAACAGCGGCCCCTGGGCCAAGATCGAGAAAGACACCCGCCGCTACGCCTTGCGTGCCCAAGGCGATGTGTTCGTGATCACCGGCCCCGTGTTCGAACGTGGCAGTGAACGCATCGGCCCACATGGCGTGCGGGTCCCCACCTACCTGTACAAGCTGGTGTATGACGCCCATACCGGCAAGGCCTGGGCCCATTGGCAGCGCAACCAGGCAGGCGAACGCGTTTCGGCCCCCATCAGCTACGCTGAACTGGTGCGCCGCACCGGCATTGAGTTTCTGGGTTCGCCCCAGTAAAAAACAGGCAGCAAAGCACGCCCAGCGTCGTGCAACCGCTCGCCCTGCCCCAAATGACCTGCGCCGATCATGGCGCCGTCGCATCCAACCGCCCTTGCATGGCGCACTGAAAGTCGGGCTGCAGCACTCATTGCAGGTCTGCGAGCTGCACCCTGGCCCCGCCGATGGCGCAGGTCGGAGACGGGCTGGGCTGGCGGGGCACCTTCGACAGCGGCTTGCCCCCGGCCCCGCCACGCGCCGACTGCCACGGCAAATCCGCTCGGCAGACAAAATCGCCGCTCAGCGAGGTGTTCAGAATCAAGGCTTGGTCGTCCTTGAAAATCATTCACGCATGACCGCCGAACACCCAGATTGACTCATCAATATTCACATGCCTGCCTTCACAGGCACAGGCCCCTTTCCAGCCGAATTTCACAAAACCTCATGGAATAATTCAAATGAGCCCCCACGGACATGATTCAAACAATAGGTGATTGACATTCTGAATCAGGCGGTTTAATCAGGCTCGCCAACCCCAAAAACCGGTTCTGGTGCAGACAGTCAAACGTCTTTGTTCGTCTCAGAAAATTCTCTTCGATGGCCACACCGGTGGTGGCCCTTGTTCATATTTATTTCATGAAGCCAGGTGCAGCACAACGCACTGCGCAGCCCAACTTCTGGAGCCTGAATTGAAAAACAAGCCTGTGAAGCATTTGTTGATGATGACTTTTGTTCTTGTCACTTCAGTCGGTCATGTGAACGCTGGCGTCATGATGTCACCTCAAGCCAGCACGCGGACCCATGAACAAAACTACAAAGACATGGTGCTGGCAAACTGCATAGCAACCGCCTACACCAACGAAAATAATGCGGCAATGGATGCCGGGAGCACTGTCAGCGCATTGAAAGACTGGACCTCGTACGATTTGGGGAAAAGCCCAACCGCAGTCAGTTCTCTTATCAAGTCTTATTTGGCACGGGATTATCAAAACCCCCTGGCGGAATCAGAACTCAAGGGTGTCCGATTCGACCTGCTGAAATGCCTGGATCTGTACCACAGCAAAGAATTGGAATCACTGGTCAAGCGGGTGGTGATTGACCCATGGCGCAGCGATCGTCAAGCGGATCCAACGCCGCCAAAGGTCCGATGAGCGATGAAACGCGTCAAAAAACACCGTGCCGGACCTTGTCAGGCGCCCGAAGCTGACAACGACGTCCGCCAGCTCAAAGCGCAGCGCCACCGGCCACCAGGCGCTCGCGCAAGGCCTGCCGCACCTGCGGCCACTCGTCATCGATGATGCTGAAGCGCACCGAGTTGCGCTTGCGCCCGTCGGGCATGATGCGCTCGTGCCGCACGATGCCCTCCTGCACCGCGCCCAGCCGCAGGATGGCGGCGCGCGAGCGCTGGTTGATCTCGTCGGTGGTCAGTTGCACACGCACGCATTGCATCACCTCGAAGGCGTGGCGCAGCAGCAGGTACTTGGCCTCGGTGTTGGCGAAGCTGCGCTGCCAGCGTGCCGCCAGCCAGGTGGCGCCGATCTCCAGCTTGCGGTGGCGTCGGTGAATCTTCCAGAAGCGCGTGGTGCCGATCAGCTCGCCGGTGTCGACCAACTCAGTGGCAAACGGCATCACGGTGCCGGCCTCGCGTCCGGCCAGGGCCTCGCCCAGGTAGGTGTGCACTGTGCTGGCTGAAGGCACCACGGTGAAGGGCAATTGCCACAGCTCGCCATCGGCCGCGGCCTTCAGCAGTGCTGGGGCATCGTCAGCCTGCAAAGGCCGCAGGCGGATGCGTGGCCCCTGCAGGGTGGCCAGCAGGTCGAAGGGGTCGGGCGCCCGCAGCGGCGCTGCCGGACCTGTTGAAGTCGAAGTCGGCGTGGGGTTCATGGCCGCTGATTCTGCCCTGTCTGCCTTTGGTGCCGAGCCCCCGACGCCTGGCCCGCTAAGATGGGCGCCCTTCCGGGCCATGCCCCGGCCCCGTCTTTCCCTGGCCACGGCCAACCCCCATCCCATGCAAGCCCTGCTCGACACCATCGCCACCCTGGACATGCCCTCAGACGCCCAACGCCTGTTCCATGGCCGGGGTGGCCGCTACCCAGGCTGCGAGCAATGGACGCTGGATGCCTACCCGCCGGTGTGGGTGGTGACCAGCTTTCTGCCGGTGTCAGAGGATGAGCTGGACGCCTTGCAGGCCGCGTTGCAGGCGCGTTGGGAGCAGATTGCCCCTGGCCAAGCGCTGAACTGGGTGTTTCAGCAACGCCTGGAGGGCCGGGCCGAGACCCGATTGATGGCGGGCAGCGTGCCCGAACCGCATGTAGTGACCGAGAGCGGCGCGCAGTACCGGGTGCATGTGCTCAAGGGCCAAAACCACGGGCTGTTTCTGGACATGGCTGAAGGTCGGCGCTGGGTACGCGAACACCTGCTGGCCCACCCGCACCCCAATGGCTTGCGTGCGCCCAAGGTGTTGAACCTGTTTGCCTACACCTGCGCGTTTTCGGTGGTGGCCCTGCAGGCAGGCGCGCGCCAGGTGGTGAACGTGGACATGAGTGCCGGGGCGATCGCCATCGGCCAGCAAAACCACCGCCTCAACGGGCTGGACACCGGGGCCAGTTTTTTGGCCCACGACATCTTCAGCACCTGGGGCAAGATCAACCGGGCGGGGCCGTATGACCTGATCATCGTCGACCCGCCCACCCACCAGAAGGGCAGCTTCGTGGCCACCAAGGATTACGCCCGCTTGATGCGCCGGTTGCCCGATCTGCTGGCCCCCGAGGGCCGAGCCCTGCTGTGCCTGAACTCACCTACCCTGGGCTTGAGTTTTCTGCAGGACCCGATGCGCGAACTGGCACCCAGCCTGGTCTTTGAACAGCGGGTGCCGAACCCGGCCGTGTTTGCCGACTGCAATGAAGACCGCTCGCTGAAAGTGCTGGTGTACCGGGTCGCGGCGGCAGGAGCCCCTGAAGATGCCCCGGTCTCTACCGCGCCCGCAGCCGTCACGCAGCCGGGGTAAAGGCGCACCGAAAGTGGGTCGGAACGCGTCGAGCCCCTTGGAAAATGGAAAACCCCAGGCCAAACGAACTCAGGTGGTGCTAAATTGCAGACAAGGTCGTCGAAATTAGCGACTGCCGGTCTATCCAAAGCCCCTCATCCAGAGCTTCCATGCCGCATTCCCCGGAACTGCACACCGACACTCTGGACGCCCTGCCCACCCCCGCCGTGGTAGCGGTGTCAGGCCAGATTGTTCATGCCAACCCTGCCTGCCTGGCCTTGCTGGAGGCCGAACAGGCCGATCAGGTGCTGGGGCGTACCTACAGCGACTTCACCCACCCAGTGGATCGGGTACGGGCCAGGCGCCGCGTCCAGGCCTTGAGCCAGGGCCAACCCCTGGGCCAGCGCAACCTCAGCACCCACTACCGCATGCAAACCTGCTGCGGCAACACCCGCATGGTGTTGCTGGCCAGCGCCAAGGTGCTGTGGCAGGGCCAACCGGCACTGCTGGTCAGCGGCATCGATATGACCCACCTGGACCGCCTGCAGCACGAGATGCAGGAGAGCGAACGCAACTACCGGCGGTTGTTCGAGAAAATGCAAGACGTGTACTACCGCACCGATGCCCTGGGGGTGGTACAGCACGTGGGCCCGGGGGTGCGCCGCGTGCTGGGCTATGAACCGCATGAGATCGAAGGCCGCACCGCCGAGTCCTACTACCCCCAGAGCAAGGACCGGGACGCCTTCAAGGTCGCCATCCAGGCCCATGGCGAGGTGTCGGATTTTCCGGGCCAGATGGTGCGCCGCGATGGGCAGGTGATCGACATTTCGATCAGCAGCCACGCCCTTTACGACCAGCACGGGGCCTTTGCCGGTGTCGAGGGCATCTACCGCGACGTGACCCAACGCAAGAACCTGGAGCGCGAACTGCACCGGCTGGCCAGCACCGACATGCTGACCGGCCTGAGCAACCGCCGGGTGCTGCTGGAAGCCGCCGAATCGCTGTTCCTGGCCAGCGCCAGGCAGGACGGCCCAGGCGCCCCCCTGCCACCCGCTTTGCTGATCCTCGATCTGGATCACTTCAAGGCCATCAATGACCGGCATGGCCACCTGGAGGGCGACCGTGCACTGATCGAATTTGCCGCGGTGGTGCGCGCCGAATTGCGCAGCAGCGATGTCGTCGGACGCATGGGCGGCGAAGAATTTGCCGTGTTGCTGCCCGACACCCGGGGCGCCGAAGCCGAGGCCATCGCCCAACGCATTCTTCAGCAATTGCGCCGCCGGCAGCTCTGGAGCGACGGCGACCCGTCGCGGCGCGGCATGACCGCCAGCATCGGCGTGGCCACCCGCCTGCCCAGCGACCGCCACCTGCGCGACTGGCTGGACCGTGCCGACAAGGCGCTGTACCAGGCCAAGCACCAGGGGCGCGACCGGGTGGTGAGGGCCGCCTGAGGCGCAGGGGCTCGCCATCGGCAGGCCAGTGGGGCCGAAAAGGCCGGCACGCGCCCCCGTGCCCTCAAGAACTTGTTTTTTTGCTGGCCTGCATCCAAAAAGGAAGGGCTTGCGTATCAGCGTGGGAGCCTGGTGCTGCCTGCAGGCCAAAGACTCGGCTTGACAACATAAAGCTTGACCGGATGGTCCTATTTCAGGCACCTGGGCAAGCACCCTCGTGTGCCTGGGCAGCACACGGGTCAGAGAAAACGCGCCATGAAGACCCTGGGCGGGGGAAGCTTTAGCTGCAATGGAATTTCCTGAAAACGATCCGGAAGAGGACGATTCGGTGCTGGAGGTGCTGGACGAGGCGGTGAACCCCACGCGGGCACCGCAGGCAGACCCAGCCCGCACCGATGAGGCCCATGAATCAAACCTGATGGCCGCGCTGGTGACGCGGGTCATGCGGCAGGACGAAGCGGCCTTGGCCGAGCTTTACAAGCGCCTGGTGAGCCGCGTCTACTCCACTGCGCTTCACCTGACGCGCAACCCGGCCTTGGCCGAGGAGGTGACAGAAACCGCTTTCTGGCAGGTCTGGCGCCAGGCGCCGCGCTTCGACCCCGCGCGCGGCACTGTGACGGCCTGGGTGCTCAACATCACCCGATCACGCGCCCTGGATGCCTTGCGCGCCCTGCGCAGAACAGCCGGCCATGAAGGACATCAGGACCCGCAGGACGAGTCTCGCGCCCTGGCCAGCGACGCCCGGGACGATCCCCTGGACCTGCTGGCGCTGGCCCAGGACGGCACGCGCCTGCATGAAGCCTTGCTGCAACTCGACCCCATGCGACGCCAGTTGATCGCGCTCGCGTATTTCCGTGACATGACCCAGGAGCAGATCGCGGCCCATGTCCAGATGCCCCTGGGCACGGTCAAATCCCACATGAGACGCACCCTGTCCATCCTGAGAGTGGCGCTGGACCCAACACCAAAACGGAGGCCCCTGCGATGAAGCCGCGCGACAATCCAGCCTCTGAGAACCATCGCATCGACAGAACCATGCCCTCCAAGCCCTTGCCATGGCCCGGTGAGTTCGCCGCCCAACTGCGCGAACAGCCCCCCCCTCCAGCGTTGAGGGAGGCCATCGCGGCGCGCCTGAGCGCCCGAGCCCTGGCCAGTGCCCAGGCACACAAGGCATTCAAGGTGACGCGGCGCGAAGAGGGTTGCTGGCAGGCGCGGGGCCCGGGCGCCAAAGCACGCACCCTCTACGAAAGCACCCAGTTCTGCGTTGAGTTCGTGCAATTGGCCAGCGGCGCCGAGATGCCCTGGAACGACCATGACCACGGGCAGGAAATACTGCTGCTGCAAGGCGAGCTGCTGTGGCAAGGCACGCCCATGCCCCCCATGGCCTACGGTGTGCGAGGCCTGTCCGTCACGCCGGTCGTGGCCGGACCGGACGGCGCCCACGCCTATGTGCGCCGATTGCGGGTTGATCCCACAGCGCTGGCTCATGCCGAATCGCGCTGGTGGCAGCAAGCCATGGGCCAACGCGTCAACGATGCCCTGGCGGGCGCCTGGACGGGCCATGCCCAAGGCATGCAGGTGCGCCCCCTGGCACAGAGCGGGGACGTGGCGTCGATGCTGATCCGCCTGGCCCCCGGCGGCGTGGCCCCCGATCACGACCACCCCATTCCCGAAGACTGCATGATGATCGAAGGTGAGCTGTTCCTGGGCGACATCCTGCTGCGCGCCCTGGACTACCAACTGGCCCCCACCGAGGCACCCCATTGCAGCATCAGCAGTGACACGGGCGCCCTCTTCTTTGTGCACGGCACCCTGTCGGCCTGAAGCCCCCCTTCTCAGCCGGCGGGCTCAAGGGCGCGGCAGGCGCAACACAGGGTCCAGCGCGCCATGGAAGAAGAACAGGGCCCCAACATCGCTGAGCTCACCAAAATGACCGCCGCCGGCCGGAGCCAGTTGGTAGTCACCCGCACGCAACAGGATGTCCCCAAGGAACATCTCGCCCTCCAGCACCAGGCAGTCCTCATCCAACGCATGCAGATGGTCCTGGACGCCGGCACCCGGTTCAAAGCGAACCAGCATCGAGACCACCTGGGCATCCCCGCTGAGCAGGCAGACCGTCACCCCTGGGCCGCTGCTGATCCAGGCGCTCAAGCCGGGCTCCACCTGAGTCTGGGGCGCCAGCGCCCGCTGCCACCAACGGGCTTCCAGGGCCGGCAATTGCCCGACCGGCACACGCAAATGCCGCACATAGGCCAGCGTGTCCCCCTGGGCCAGCAAGGGCATGGCAGCCATGGAGGGCACGGCTGGCGCTGCCCCAGGCCACTGGCGGACCCGGTAGCTGTAATCGGTGCCAGCGCCGCTGCCCGATGCGCTGGCCCAGCCACCTTGCAGCAGCAAGACCTCCTGCGCCAGAACCCCGTCTGGCCATGCCAAGGCCTGGCCATGCCGCAGGCGCAACAACTCAACACGAAAAAGCCTGTCTTCGCGAAGCAGACTGACCCCGCTCGCCAGGTCACCGGCGTGCCAGGCCGTGACACCCCGGCGCACGGTCAAGTAATCGCTGTGGGCGGCCACGCTGCGCTGCACCCGCCCCATCAGGCGTTGCATGACCCGCTCGTACCGGATCGAAGACAGGCTCAGCCCATCGGCCCTCGCAGCCACGAACGGCCCATCGTCCATCGGTGCAGGATCTTTGTCTTTTTGGCTCATTGGGAAGCGCTCAGAGGATGCACCAACAGGGGCTTGGCGACGGGGTCCAGCGCAGCGCTGGCCCCCGGGGTTGTTCGCTCAGACAGCAGACGCCGCGTGCCCGAACGCGAAGGAAGGTGGAACGCCGCCACCCGCAGGGACAAATGCTCGGCCAGCGACTGCAACCGCCCCGCCGCGGTGGCCGTCCCCATCGATTGAGCCGAACCCTGCGCCGTGGCCGCGGTCAGTTGCTGCAACCTGGCATCCACATCGGCGGTGGCCTGGGCCTGGGTGGACGACTGGATCGTCAGGGCCTGCAAGGTCTCCTGCATGCGCTGGGCATTGGCGGCCAGGGCGTTCATCTTGAGGGCCGTCTGCTCGCCGATGGCCACACTCTGGGCCACCCGGGCCAGATTGCCTGAGAGCAATCGCTGGATGTTGTGCGCCGCCGCCGCAGATTGCACCGCCAGTTCCCGCACCTCACCCGCCACCACGGCAAAGCCCCGGCCGCTGGTCCCGGCCCGCGCGGCCTCGACGGCCGCATTGAGGGCCAACAAGTTGGTGCGGAACGCAATGTCGTTGATGAGGTCAGTGATGTCGCGCATGGTGCCGGAGGACACCCTCAGCTCGGCCATCACAGCCAACCACTGCTGCACCGAATCGAGCCCGGCCCGGGCGGCTTGGGCGTTCTCGCGGGTCAGCTCAGCGGCCTGCGCCAACCCGCGCCCTGCCTGCTGCACCGACACGCTGAGCGCGTGCGTGGATTCAGAGGCCTCGCCGATCTGCTGGTCCGCCTTCTCATTCAGGGCCCGCAGGGCTTGCGCATCACCGCTCAGTTGCACCGTGGCCCCCAGCACCTCTGCGCTGGCACCCCGGACCTCGCACACGATCGTCGCGATCGCCTGCTGCATCTGCCCCAGCTGCTTGACCAGATCGGCCACCTCGTCGCGGCCCCAGGCCTGGGGCGCCTGCGTGAGGTCGCCATCAGCCAGCCGTTGCATCTGCGCAGCCAGCAAGCCCATGCCCCCGGCACTGACCCGGCTGAATGAAACAAACAGGTAGGCCGCCAAGGCCAGGCTCAAGCCCAGCAACCACAAGACGGCGTCGCGCCGCATCGCCAGCGACAGCTCGCGCGCCGCCAGCGTGGCCTCCAGGGCATCCAGGCCCTTGACCAACAGGCGCTGTTGCCCCTGGTCCAGCGCCTGAGCCACCCGCTCAAACGCCGCTGCATCGCCCGACAAGGCCGGCCCCAGGAACTGGCGGCGTGCCATTCCGCGCAGTTCTGCAGCGGCAGGCCAGGCTGGCGCATCCGGCAGGGCGAGGGCCCCATCCTCCTGGGCCTGGGTGAAGGCATTGAGCAGAGCCTGGTCCAGGTACTCGATGACAGGCAATTGATCCGCCACGATGCGTTGTTGTGGCGCCTGGAGTTGCCCCGTGCGCAACACCCAGCCACCGAGCGTGCGCACTTGCTGGGCCTTTTCCTGCAAAGGGGGCAACACCTGCAGAGTGCCACGCACCAGACTCTGACCCGCCAGGCTGGGATCCTGCGCCAGACGGGAGGCATCCAGCGCCCCTTGCAACAGCAGCAGCCCATCCGCCGCCACCTGGGACAGTCGCTCAAACGCATCCATTGGGTCGGCTTGCTCGGGCGCGGGGGCGCGCCGGTCTGCAGCCTCCTCAGCCTGCACCACGGTAGGCCCTGCACCAGGCAAGGTGGTCGGCAATTCCGCCAGCAAGGGCGACAGTACCGCGGGCAAGGCCTGCCCTGCCAGCGCGGCTCGGGCGTCGGCATAACGGCGAGGGGCCTGTTGCACAGACACCTGGCGCGAGGGGTCGGGCAGCAGAATGCCCAGGCGCAGATCCTGCACGGCCTGGACCAGCGTCAGCGTGAGGCGCGCCTGATCGAGCCCAAGCCGCTCGGACCGGACGTGCCCCAGGCCCTGAACCACCGCGCTGAGATAGGCCACCGCCAACACGCCCAGTGGCAGCAAAAAGGCCAGGCTGATCAAGACCGCCCGGGCACGGAAACGCAGGCGCCGAAAGGCCCGCACGCCGGGGGCCCAGAGGCCATGGTGCGCAAAGAAGCCTGTGCTGCCTGGCCCAGAGTTCATGGTGCCACCACGATGCGCATTTTCATGTTGGGGTGAATGCCGCAGATGACATCGACCACCCCGGCCTGCTCAAAGGAGACGCTGCGCTGAGCCCCCTTGGGCAGGGTGCCCAGGTCAAAGCTCTTGGTCTCCGACGACGACAACACGCTGTGGCTGAAAGCGTCTTCGTTGCTGAAGCGCACACTGTCGCCCACGCGGATCTTGAGTTCGGTCGGTGCAAAAGCCCGGCCACGCTGCACGGCCAGGTACTCCTCGGCGTGGGCGGCACCCAGGCCAGACAGGATCAGGGCGGCAAAGAAGACAGATTTCATGTGAGGGCTCCGGAGATCAGAAAACAGGGTTGAACTGATCTGCCTACGCCCCACACCCCCACGCGGATGCACCAAGCCGGGGACGCTGGTGGGGTCTTTGCAGGCCGTCGGCCTGCGAGCCCGCCAGCGACACGCCAGGACGCCCGCCCCGGGCTTGTCGCGATAGCCCTTGGAGGGATGCCGTGATGGTGAGGGCGCCACCGTGCAGCAAAAAAGCCCCCAAGGCAGAACCGCCTTGGGGGCAACGGGGGCTGTGCCCATCCTCGGAGAAACGGCTGGTGGTGGTGGGCCCGCCAGGGATGGGACACGGTCTGGCGAAACCGCGCCCCGGACAAGGAGACGACTCAGGGCGAGCGGGTGGCGCCGGTTCGTGCACTCACCGCTTCCGAGCCCAGGTACTCGATGATCAGGCGCCGGTCCTCGGCCGATCGCACGCTGTAGTTCATGCGCTGACCGGGGATCAAGGCCTCTGGGTTGCTCAGCCACTGGTCCAGGGTTTTGGCGGACCACACCACGCTGCTGGCGCGCAGCGCCGGCGAGTACCCGAAGTCGGGCACCTGGCCGGCCTGCCGGCCGATCAAGTTGCGGTGCAGGGGCCCCACCCGGTTGGCATCGACAGCGTGGCAGCCACCGCAACGTGCCTCGTACAACGTGCGCCCCTGGATCAGCTCATTGGCCGGCACGGGCCCGGCATGGCTGGCCGCACACACGCCCAGCAAGGCCCAGGCGGCGCCGGCATGCAGCCGCCTGAGCCGGTTCAGGGCCGGGCTCATTGGGTGATGATGTCCCGGTGCATGGGGGCGAGCCGCGCCAGCATCTGGTTCTGCGCCGAGAAGGGGATGGCACGCGCATCCATGGCCTTTTGCAGGTCTTCGACCAGGGCATTGAAGTTGCCCTTGCTCACGCCCATGTCAGCATGAACCGCAGCCATGTCGGCCCCTTGGTACTGGCAGGGGCCCCCGGCCACCTGGCACAGCTGCTCGGTGAGCTGGTGCTTGAGGTGGTCAAGGTTCGTGTTCTTGAACTTGTCGGCAATGCGCGGGTCGGCCGCCAGCCGATTGACAAAATCGTCCATCAACTGGGTCAGCCCGGCTTTCTCGCCAAAGGCCTTGTACAGGGCGGCCGGGTCACTGGCCATCGAGGTGCCGGCGGCGGCGGGGGTGGAGGCCATTGTCTGGGCCATCAGGGGCGCGGCAACGGCGATGCACAAGGCAGCGGCCGTCAGGGCGATGCATTTTTTCATGGTGATACTCACAGGGATTGGGTTGGCTGGGGTTCAGGCAGGCAGCAAAGCCCGCCTCAGAACGCGATCTGGGTGGACAGGAACAGGCCGCTTTGACGCCGGTTGGCGGTCACGCCCGGGACCACCTGCCCCAGGTCGACATAGGCCGCCGTGATCGAGACGTTCTTGCTCGGGGCCCAGGCCACGAACAGGTCTTTCCAGTTGTCCTGGTGCAGGGCGTTGCCCAGGCCTGCGGCCCGTCCCAGCGCCTCCAGGTTGTTGGGCATGAAGCGGTACTCAGCCCCCACCACCACGTTCTTGCTCAGCAGGTAGGCCGCCGAGAACTCGGGCTGCAGGCTGCGGCTGTCACGACCGGGCGCCGCCGAGCCAAAGCCCAGCAGGCCGCCCTGGTTGGCATTGGTGTAACGCAGCGTGGCATTGAGCAAGATGCCTTGCGCCAGGAACAGCTTGGTGGCCGAGGCATACAGGTCGGTGCCGGTGGTCTTGGCATGCAGAAAATCGAGCACCGGGCGGATGGTGCCGGCATTGGTGCTTTTGTATTCCATGCCCACGGCGATCTGCGGCATCAGCGAATCGCTGTCGAGCACCGCATCGCCTGCCACCCGCACCTTGGCGCCTACAACGGTCATCTTGATGTGCTGGCCGTTGGCCACACTGAAGCCCAGGCCGTTGAGGGCCACCGCCGGGGAGGCATTGAAGTCCTGCTCGCCCACCGAAAGCTCCAGGCGCTCGTGAAAACCGAGGGCGGCGCCATAGCTGGTCAGCCCGTAGTCCTGGGTTTTCAGGCGACTGACACTGACAGTGCCCCCCACCTCACCCGCGGTGGCATTGCTGCCAATCACGGCCCAGGGTGTGATGCCGCCGCCTGCCGGCCCTTCGACCGTCGACACCCCGCCGGTCAACAACAGCTTGCCGGTATCGGCCCAGGCCTGCCCGGTGCCCAGCGCGCTCACAGCGAGCAGGGTCAGGGAACAGATCAATCCACTTTGCTTTTTCATCGATGCGATCTCCATCCAGGTTGAACACGGCGCATGCCCCATGCGCCCTTGCCCACCTAGTACGGACCACATCGCGGATTGGATTCAAACCCCAACAAAAAAAACGGCCAGCGGATCCGATCAGATCAGCTTGCGCACCAAAGGCCCCTTGAAGAGGATCGGGCCTTGCGGGCCGCCGGCTTCAGGCACGCCGCCAGCCACCTCCAGGCTGAGTGCCAGCAAAGCAGCCCCCTGCACCTGGGTGGCGGCCGCGGTCAGCACCTTGCCTGCGTCACCCGTACCCAGCACGCCCAGCGAGCGCGGTGCCCCCTGCGCCGGCACGGCCCAGAGTTGCAGTGAGCGCCCGACCGGCACCGGCTGGCCCGCCAGATCCTGCAGGCGCAGCTGCAGCGTGCCCTGCGAGCGCTCACCCTGCCACGAGGCCAGCCAGGCGGGCTGGTTGTCCGCATCCAGCAACAGGGCCAGGGTCTCTTGGGCCTGGCCTGCCGTGCCCGCCGGTGCCCGGGCCTGGGTGGAGGCGTCGGTGAGCGCTTGCCAAGGTTGCCACCAGGCCAGCAAGGCCAGCGACAGCGCCGCTGCGCTGGCGCCTTGCCAAACCCAAAGCTGGCGCCACCAAGGCAGTTGAAGCCTATCACGCCGCGGCCCCGCCTTGGCCTGGCTGCGCGCCGCCACCAGGCGGCTGGCCTCACGCTCCAGGTGCAGGGCGATCTCGATGCGTTTCCAGACGACGTCTGGCGCCGCCGCCGGGGGCTGCAACTCAGTGAGGCCCGCCAGGCGCTCCTGCCAGTCACGGATCGCCTGGCGCACGGGCGCCTGCTTGCGGGCCAGGGCCTCAAAGCGGCGCCGGGCCGCGGCGGGCATGGTGCCCAGGCCGTAGTCGGCAGCCAGGCGCTGCAACAGGATCTTGTTCTGGACAAGGTTCATGCCAGGCCCCTTTCAGTGGTCGGTGCGGCCCGCATCAATTGAAGGCCCCCATGCACAGCCGCAACTGCTCCAGGCCGCGGCGGATCCAGCTCTTGATGGTGCCCAGCGGCAACTTGAGTTGCTCGGCCAGATCACCGTGGCTGAGCTCGCGCAGATAGGCCAGGCTCAAGACCTCACGCTGCGGGCCCTTGAGTTGCGCCAGGCAACGGTGCAGCGCCTGTGCCTGTTGGCTGGCATCGGCGCATTGCACCGGATCAGGTGAGTCGCCCTCCAGCGTGTCCTCGGCCAGTTCATCGAGCGGGTCGGTCAGTGGCACGCGCTCGCTGGTTCGGCGACGCAGAAGATCCAAGCCCCGGCTGCGCACGATCAACCCCATCCAGGCCAGCGGCGGGCTGAGGCTGGCCCGGTAATCGACGGCCGATCGCCAGATGCTGAGGTAGCTCTCCTGCAGCACATCCTCAGCCAGTTCGCCAGCCCGCACGATGCGCAGGGCCAGGCCATAGAAGCGGCCTGAGGTCAGGTCGTACAGCTGCTTGAGCGCCGCCTCATCGCCCTGGGCCACACGGCCGAGCAGGTCGGTGAGCAAGGCTTGGTGGTTGTCGTCTGGGATCGTCATGTCGTGGGTTGGGATCAAGGCCGGTACGGCCATCTGTGCCGGCCTGGCTCAGGCATCTTAGCGAAGGGTGGCCAGGTAGGCGATCAGGTCTTGCCGGGCCTTCGGATCGGCCACCTGCTCATCCATGGCCTGCCCCGGCACCAGGGCTTCGGGGTCGCGCAGCCAGGCGTCCAGGGTTTGGCGGGTCCACACCAGGCCGCTGGCGCGCAAGGCGGGCGAGTATTCAAAGCCGGGCACCGTACCGGCACGTCGGCCCAGCACCCCGCGGTGCAGCGGGCCGGCGTCATTGGCATCGACCGTGTGGCAAGCCGCACAGCGCTCCTGGTACAGGGCCTGCCCCCGCAGGGCCGAGCCCGCCAGCGGCCCGCTGGGCGATTCGCCAGCCCGCGGGCCCGCAGCGCTGTCGGCCCTGGCGGTGGCCAGGCCCAAGGCCAAACTGACGCACCCGACCCCACACGCGAGCACCAGCGCGCACCGCGTGACGGCACCCAGCTTGTTCAGGGACTGCAGCCGCATGCCCTCAGGCGCCGAAACTCAGCGCCTGCGTTGGCAAGGCCTTGCCCAGCGCCTGCACCAGCACGGTGTAGTGCATGGTTTCGTCGGCGGCCAGGCGCGCCGCCACCTTGGCCAGATCGCGGTTGCCCAGCGAGGGCAGCACGCCCAGGTAGGCATTGGTGGCACCCAGCTCCAGGCGGGCGGCCAGTTCCAGCACGTCGGCCTGGGTCTTCAATGTGTTGGCCTTGAGGGCCATGGCGTAGTCGTCCATCTTCTTTTCAGCCACCGGGCTGCCACCCAGCTTCTGGATGGTGGCCGCCAGGGCATCGCGGTGGGCCTTATGGTGGCTCTGGAACAGCACGGCCACATCGAGCACCGGCTTTTGCAACAGGCCGCTGCCGGCACCCAGTTGGTAGGCGTTGATGGCCTCGTGCTCCAGGCCCAGGGCCACGTTGAGGATCTGCACGTCCTTCGAGGTATCGCCCATGGCGCCTTGGGCCAGGGCTTCGCGGCCGCCCAGCAGGGCCACGGCCACAGCGGACAAGGTGGCGCCCGTGCCTAGGAATTGACGGCGCGCAGTGGTTTGACGGATGAGGTTCATGGGGGTGTCCTGTTGAAATGAGTTGGCTGAGGCAACAGACATCGTTGGCCTCTGCTCTGGGTACGCAGGCCCTGAAGCCAGTGGATGCATGTCCCGGATCCGCGCTCGGGTATTGCACGAACTGCCTGGGCCGCGCACCGACGCCATTGGCAGCGCCATCAGCGACGTTTGGCCACCACGCTGAGTTGCCGCGCGAGCATCAAGGGCTGGGCGCCAAGCACCACGGAGGCCGGCGCCAGTTCGGCCACTTCGTCGGCCTGCCAGAGCTTCACGACAGCCGGCCCGGCCGGCAGGTCATCGAGCACGGCCACGCCATCCGCCCCAGTCACCGCCACCCAAGGGGTTTCGGCCACCACCACGTAGCCGCGCATGGACGAGTGCAGAAAGCACCCAAGCAAGGTCACACCGGGCTTGTCAAACACCACCTCGCTGCTGGCCACAGGCTTGTTGTCCACCCAGCCCGCCAGGCGAAACTGAAAGCCCACCGCATCGAGCATCTGGGCGAGGCCCCCCAGCGTGCCCCGCACGTGGTGGTCCCAGCGGTCCTGGTTGGTGAACACCACCCGGGTTCCGGGCTGAACCACCGTGACACGGGGCACAAACTTCATCTTGCTCTGGTGGATCGTGACCTGGCCCGGCGCCGCCACACGGGGCACCGCGCCCGCTGCGGTCTGCACCTCGACCACCGCATCGGGCACCGGCTGGCCGTCGCGATCGGTCACTTTGAATTGCAAGGAGGCGGCGCAGACCAAGGCGGGCAGTGCGGCCGCCGACAGGGCGACCAGAGAAAAGCGGAGCAGTTTCATGGGGCAAGGCTTCAGGTGTCAAAGGCGTTCGATCCGGCTCGGCCGCAGGCCGAGACAGGGCTTGTCAGACGCCTGTACGCAGCGGGATGCAGCTTGGATGCAGCCGGCTGTGAAAAAAAGCCAAAAAATTTCAAAGCCCAGGCGACAGCGACACGATCTCGACCCCGCCCTGCATCAGCGGTCGCACCAGGATCTGGTAGCCATCGGCATCAAAGCCCGCGGCCTGCCGGGTGAAGCGGGCCACCTCGGCCGCCGTGGCGGCACTGCCCAGGTAGCACCAGTTGTTCACCCCATGCACCTGGGTGAAATCCCCGCTGCGCTCAACCAGGCCCACCGGCCCCGGATAGGGCCAGCAGACCACCTGGACCTGGCGCAGCGCGTCCAGCAGGCGGGCATCGTGCGCCTCGGCCGGTTCGTCACCCCCGCACACGCCGGCGCACTGCTTGAGCGCGGCCCTGAAGCAAGCCCGGCCTGGCGGCAACTTCTCCAAGCCCAGGTGGGCATAGCACAGTCGGTGCTCATCGGCCACCTGCCGCAGGCGCTCGATGGCGGCATGCCGGCTGCCAAACAAGCCGAACAGATCCCGGGCCTGAGCAAAGTCCACGTCTTTGGAATACACCAGCTGCAACTGGCCGCCCTGCCACTGCCAGGCGCACAACTGCCGGTTGCGCCGCAGCTTCTGGTTGAGCAGCGGGTGCAGCGTCTTGATCATCTGCGCCTCCAGCAACTGGGCCCCGATGTCGCCCGCCGTGCAGATGTGGCTGATGCGCCGGGTCTGGCGCAGCAAGCGGTCCTCGTCGGGGTTGCGCAGGTGCGAGAGCACGCGCTGGCGCAAGTTGACGCTCTTGCCGATGTACAGCGGCATGGCCGGGTCATCGCCATGGAACACATACACCCCGGGCGCGGCGGGCAGGTCGGCGATGCCGGCCTTCAGGTGGGCGGGGTAGACGAACTCGGTCGTGGGGGCGAAGTCGGCACGGCGGCGGCGAGGGAGTTGCATGGCGCGTCAGCACTGAATCAGGACACAGCTCAACCCGGAAACCACGCACTGGGCTTGGCCACGCCGGGCACCGAGGGTGGCCGGCGGCTGCCGGCCAGCGCGTAAGAGAGCTGATTGGCGGCCTGGATGATGGTCTGGGCCAGTTCCAGCAGGCGGGCTTCGCTGAGGCGTGAGGTGGGCCCCGAGATGCAGACCGAACCCAGCAGCTTCCAGTGCATGCCGAACACCGGTGCCGACACGCTGGACACCTCGGGCTCGCGCTCGCCCAGGGACAGGTGATAGCCGCGCTGGCGGATCGATTCATAGGGCTCGCCCGGCTCGCCCGAGAACGCCAGGATGACACGCCCGGGGGCCCCCAGATCCAGCGGCAGGCCCAGGCCCACGCGCACGTGGTGGCGGATGGTGCGCGGCCCATCGACACGGGCCAGGCAGGTGCGCAGGTTGCCTTCGCGCACATAGAACGAGGCGCTCTCGCCCGTCTGCACGGTCAGCTCGCGCAGCACGGGCTCGACCAGGTCGTGCACATCGAAGGTGGCCTGGTAGCAGGCGCCCAGCCAACCCGCCGCACGCCCCAGGCGCCACGCGCCGTCTTCGCGTTGCACCAGGTAGTGGTCGGCCGCCAGGGTGCGGGCCAGCCGCAGGGCCGTGGTCTTGTGCATGCCGGTGCGCCGGCTCAGTTCGGCCAGGCTGAGGTAGGCCTCGTCCATGCCGAAGGCCTCCAGCAGGCGCAGGGCACGGGTCACGGCCACCACGCCGCCAGGGGCGGCTGCACTCTCTTCAGGGGCTGCTTCAGGGCCCGCTTCCGGGGCTTCTGGCGGGGTTGAATCCGGTTTTGATGAGTTTCGCATGGTGGCACATGGTTCACAGGATGGAACGCCATTGTACTTGTTGAAACGCTCTTCTACAGTCCGATCCCAACAAGAGGGCGGTGCCAACACCAGCCCCCGCTGCCCAAAGTCCACTCTGGAGACAACATGAACGTGAACCTGCAAGGCCTGCATCAGGCCACCCGCCGCCCCTGGCTGGGCGCCGCCCTGTTGGGCGCCGTGATCCTGGTGACTGCCCCGGCCCATGCCGCCGAGGCCTACCCCAGCAAACCGATCCGGCTGGTGGTACCGTTTCCGGCCGGCGGCGGCACCGACATCATTGCCCGAGCCATCGGCCAGCAACTGACCGAAAGCCGCCACTGGACCGTGGTGGTCGACAACAAGCCCGGCGCCGGCGGCAACCTGGGCGTAGACGCGGCGGCCAAGGCCGCGCCCGACGGCTACACCCTGGTGCTGGGCCAGACCAGCAACCTGGCCATCAACCCGGCGCTCTACGCCAAGCTGCCCTATGACCCGGTCAAGGACCTGAAGCCGGTGGCCCTGGCCGCCACAGCCCCCTTGGTCATCGTGGTGCCCAACCAGTCCAAGTACAAAAGCCTGGCCGAAGTGCTGGCGGCCGCCCGCCAGACCCCGGGGGCCCTGGTGTTCGGCACGCCGGGCAACGGCACGGTGGCGCACCTGGCCATGGAGCAACTGCAGAAAACCGCCCGGGTGCGCCTGCAGCACGTGCCCTACAAGGGCTCGGCCCAAGCCCTGACCGATCTGATGGGCGGGCAGATGGACCTGTACGTGTCGTCCATCCCCACCGCCATCAGCCACCTCAAGGGCGGGCGCATGAGAGCGCTCGCCGTGACCTCGGACAAGCGTTCGCCCCAACTGCCCCAGGTGCCCACCGTGGCCGAATCCGGCGTCAAGGGCTTCGAGGCCAACACCTGGTTCGGCTTCATGGCCCCGGCAGCCACCCCCGCGCCTGTGCTGAACACCCTGAACAGCGCCATCAACGAGGCCCTGCAATCGCCCACGGTGCGCAACCGGCTGATGGGCGAAGGCGGCGAAGTGCTCAGCGGCAGCCAGGCCGACTTCGCGGCCTTGCTCAAGGCCGATCTGGTGCGCTGGGGCCGCATCGTGCAAGAGGCCGACGCGCGCATCGACTGAGCCCGACCCCATTCCGTTTCTGTTTTCACCCCCCCCGACAACACCGCCAAGGAACCACCATGAGCACCCCCGACATCGTCAAAGACTTTCCCCGCGTCAGCCCCGAGGACGTGGCCCAGGCCAGCCAGTACCAGCCGGCCATCTTCTCGGACATCGCGGGCCGCCGCGGCGCCCTGCATGGCCGCATCCAGGCCCTGCGCCCGCGCATGAAGGTGGCCGGGCCGGCCTTCACCGTGGAAGTGCGCCCCGGTGACAACCTGATGATCCACGCCGCCCTGTCGCTGGCCAAGCCCGGCGATGTGCTGGTGGTGGATGGCAAGGGCGACCAGACCTCAGCCCTGATGGGCACCATCATGATGACCGCCGCCCGCCAGTTGGGCCTGGCCGGCGTGATCCTGGACGGCGCGGTGCGCGACAGCCTGGAGATCGACGAGATGGACTACCCGGTGTTCTCGGTGGGCACCAACCCCAACGGCCCCACCAAGAACAACGGGGGCCGCATCGGCCACCCGATCTCCTGCGGCGGCGTGACCGTGTGCCCCGGCGACCTGGTCATTGGCGATGCAGACGGCGTGGTGGTGGTCGAGCGCGAACAACTGCCAGCCCTGCTGCCGCTGGCCGCCCACAAGGTGCAGGCCGAGGCCAAGCGCATCGCCGCCATCAAGACCGGCGACACCGCCGCCAAGTGGCTGACCAGCGCCCTGGTGACCGCCGGCGTGCTCAAGGAAGGCGAGGTGCTGTGATGAGCCGCCCCGTCATCCTCATCACCGCCGCCGATCTCGCCCCGGCCGCCCTGGCCCTGTTGACCGACTTCGACATTGTCTACGCCGGCAAGACCCCGCAACTGTCTGACATCGAGGCATTGGCGCGCCAGCACAACCCGGTGGGCATCATCGTGCGCTACAGCGGGGTGAACGCCGCCGTCATGGACGCGGCCCCGGCCCTCCAAGTGATCTCCAAGCATGGCAGCGGCACCGACACCATCGACAAGGCTGCCGCGGCCGAACGCGGCATTGCCGTGACCGCCGCCGTGGGCGCCAATGCCGCCGCCGTGGCCGAACAGGCCCTGACCCTGATGCTGGCCGGCGCCAAATCGGTGGTCACCCTGAACCAGCGCATGCACGCTGGCCACTGGGACAAGGCCACGCACAAGAGCCTGGAGCTGGGTGGCCGTACCGTCGGCCTGGTGGGCCTGGGGGCCATCGGGCGCCGCTTTGCCCGCATGTGCCTGGCGATGGACATGCGTGTCATCGGCTTCGACCCCTTCGCTCGCGACCTGCCTGACGACATCACCCCGGTCACCCTGGACACCCTGTGGGCCGAGTCGGATGTGATCTCTCTGCACTGCCCTCTGACACCCGAGAACCGCCACCTGCTCAATGCCGACACCCTGGCACGCTGCAAGCGCGGCGTACTGGTGGTGAACACGGCCCGCGGCGGCCTGATCGACGAGCCGGCTCTGCTGGCCGCTGTGCAGTCGGGCCAGGTGGCCTCGGCCGGGCTGGACAGCTTTGCCGTCGAGCCGATGACGGCGCCCCACCCCTTCCACGGCCAGCCTGGCTTCACGCTGAGCCCGCACATCGGCGGGGTGACCAGCGACGCCTACATCAACATGGGGGTGGCCGCCGCCCGCAACACCTTGGCCGTGCTGCAGGCCAGCACTCAGGCCGCCTGAGCCCGGAGGCCCGCCATGAACCCAAGCCCCCGCCGATGGAAGCAGGCCCCGCCGGACAGCAGCTGGGGCGAGTTCGGCCCCGACGACCAGCGCGGCCGCATGAACCTGGTGGACGCGCGCAAGGTCTTGCAAGGGGTGGCCGAGGTGAAGGTGGGCCGCACCTTCTGCCTGTCGCTGCCGCTGGACGTGCCCGGCGGCCAGCGCATGAACCCGCGCCGCATGCCGCCACGCCGCTACAGCGTGCTGCGCGATGGCCAAAGCCAAGGGCAGCAGGGCTTTTGCTGGTCCTACCAGGGTGAAGACCCCGACCTGACCGACGTGGTGAATGATGACGTGCTGCTGATGAGCCTGCAGTACAGCACCCAGTGGGACAGCCTGGCCCATGTGGGCAGCCGCTTCGATGCCGATGGCGACGGCGTAGCCGAGGCCGTGTTCTACAACGGCTTTCGCGCCGGCACCGACATCCGCCCAGGTGTTGAAGACCCGCAGGCCGTGGCCGACTGGGCGCGCTACCCGGCGCCCGAGGCCGCCGCGCTGGGCATCGAACGCCTGGCCGAACACGGCGTGCAGGGCCGGGGTGTGATGATCGACCTCGCGCACCACCTGGGTCGCGAACGCCGCGCCGTGGGCTACGACCCCCTGATGCGCCTGCTGGAGGCCGACCGCATCGAGATCGACGCCGGCGACATGGTGTGCCTGCACACCGGCTTTGCCGACACCCTGCTGGCCATGAACCGCCAGCCCGATCTGGACCGCCTGCACGCCAGCGGCAGCGGGCTGGACGGGCACGACAAGCGCCTGCTGAACTGGATCACCGACAGCCGCCTGGCTTGCCTGCTGGCCGACAACCCGGCGGTGGAGCTGGTGGTGCCCAAGCTGACCAGCCCCAGCCCGCTGCGCCAGCCCCGGCTGCCACTGCACGAGCACTGCCTGTTCAAGCACGGCATCCACCTGGGGGAGCTGTGGTACTTCACCGAGCTGGCCACCTGGCTGCGCCAGCACGGGCGGCAGCACTTCCTGCTGACGGCCCCGCCGCTGCGCCTGCCGGGGGCGGTGGGCTCGCCAGCCACCCCGATCGCGACGGTGTAGCGCTGTGCGGACCCCGGTGTAAACCCGCTGCCCCCCGCGGCCCCGATTCAAAACAATGAGACAAGAGCCATGCCCATCGATCACCACCGCCGCGCCCTGCTGGGCGCCGGCCTCGCCAGCCTGATCCCGGCCGCGCCTGCGCACGCGGCCAACAGCGACTGGCCCACACGCCCCATCCGCCTGATCGTGCCCTACCCGGCCGGCGGCGCGGCCGACCAGACCGCACGCGGCCTGTCCACGGTGCTGGGCGAACGCCTCAAGACACCCATCATCATCGACAACCGACCTGGCGCCGGGGGCTCGATCGGCGCCGCCGCCGTGGCCCAGGCGCCGGCCGACGGCTACACCCTGCTGCTCGACGCCACCGGCTTCACGGTCAACCCGCATCTGATGCCCAGCCTGCCGTTTGACCCTGTGAAAGACCTGGCGCCGGTCTCACTGCTGATGCAGGTGCCCATGTTGTTGGTGGTGCCCACCCAGGCGCCCTGGCGCAATCTGAACGAGCTGATTCAGGCCGCCCGAGCCAAGCCGGGCAGCCTGTCGTTTGCCTCGGCCGGCAATGGCAGTGCCCAGCACCTCGCTGGCGAGCTGTTCAAGCAGCGCCAGCAGCTGTTCATCACCCACATCCCCTACCGGGGCGGTGCCCCGGCCCTGAACGATCTGATGGCGGGCCAGGTGGACATGATGTTCTCGGCCATGTCCGCCAGCGGGCCCCTGGTCAAGGGCGGCAAGCTGCGCGCCCTGGCCGTGACCGCCGGTACCCGCGTGCCCAGCCTGCCGGCCCTGCCCACGGTGGCCGAATCCGGCAGCCCCGGCTTTGTAGCCCAGGAATGGAATGGCCTGTGGGTACCCGCCAAAACCCCACCCGACATCCTGGCCCGCCTGGAGACCGAAGTGCGCGCCGCCATGGCCAGCCCCGAACTGCAACAACGCCTCGCCGCCCAGGGCGCGCAGGCCGTGGGCAGCAGCCACGCTGATTTCAACCGTTTTCTGCAAGCCGAATCGCGGCAATGGGCCCAGGTGATCCGCACCGCGGGCATCACCCTGAACTGAGCTCCCCCTTCCGATTTCAAAAGAGACACACCATGCAAGAACACTTTGAACGGCCCTCCCCGATCGCCCGTCGCAGCGCGCTGGCTCTCGGCACCGCCTTGCTGGCCGGCACCGCCTGCCAGGCCTGGGCCCAAACCCCCTGGCCCGCCAAGCCCGTGAAGATCGTGGTGCCCTACGGCCCTGGCGGCGCCGTGGACGTGGTCACGCGCAAAATCGCCCAGAAGCTCACCGAGCAGACCGGCCAGAGCTTCTACATCGAGAACAAGGCCGGCGGCACCGGCACCATCGGCGCCACCCAGGTGGCCAAGGCCGAGGGCGACGGCTACACCCTGATGGCCAACGACACCACCTTCTCGCTGCTGCCCCACATCTTCAAGAAGCTGCCCTTTGACCCGGCGCAGGACCTGCAGCCCGTCAGTGCCTTTGTGTTTGCGCCCATGGCCCTGGCCGTCAACGCCGGTTCGCGCTTCCACAGCCTGCAAGAGCTGTTGGCAGTGGCCCGCAAAGAGCCCAACCAGATCACCTATGGCACCGGTGGCCCCGGCACCACGCCCCACTTTGCCAGCGAGGCCCTGGGCATTGCCGCGGGCGTCAATTTCATGCACGTGCCCTTCAAGGGCGCGGGCGAAGCCACCCAGGCGGTGCTGTCCAACACCGTGGACTTCCAGATCGCCTCACCAGCCGGGGTGATGGGCAATGTCAAGGGGGGCAAGATGCGCGTGCTGGCTGTGAGCGGTGACAAACGCCTGCCCGCCCTGCCCGACGCCCCCACGTTTGCCGAGGCCGGCGTGCGCTGGAGCGGCGTGGTCAACTGGACCGGCCTGTGGGCCCCCAAGAGCACCCCGGCACCGGTGTTGCAAAAGCTGCAGGCCGAAATCGCCCGGGCCATGGCCAGCGCCGACCTGCAGGCCTTTGCCGCCAACATGGGCGCCGAGCCGCGCCAGATCGGCGGCACTGAGATGGCCAAGATGCTGAAGGAAAGCACCGATTCGTGGGGCAAGGTGGTGGCCAACACCGCTTTTGAAAAGCAATGAAGGCCCTGTGCACCGCCACCGTGCTGGGCATCGGCCTGCTGGCCGCCGCCTCGGCCCAGGCCCAGAGCCCCGCCCCCTGGCCCACCCAGCCGGTCAGGCTGCTGGTCGGCTTCACCGCCGGCGGGCCCACCGACATCGTGGCACGAGCCCTGGCCGACCCCCTGGGCAAGGCCCTGGGCCAGCCCGTGATCGTGGACAACCGGCCCGGCGCCAACACCATCATCGCCGCCCAGGCGGTGGCCCAGGCCAAGGACGGCCATACCCTGCTGATGGCGGCGACCAACCACACCATGATCAGCGCGCTGTACAGCCGCCAGATCCAGTTCGACCCGGTGAAATCCTTCAAAGCCGTGTGCCGCATCGGGGCCTCGCCCACCGTGCTGGTGGTGGGCCCTCAAGCCGGTCTGAGCCGACTGGCCGACTTTCTGGCCAAGGCCAGAAGCCAGCCCGGCGCGATCACCTACGCCTCGCCCGGCCTGGGCAGTTCGGTTCACTTTGCCGGCGAAGACTTTGCCCAGCGGGCAGGCGTGAAGCTCACTCACGTGCCCTACAAGGGCGCAGCACCGGCCATCGCCGATGTGATGGCGGGCCAGGTGATGGCCTCCTTCGCCTCGCTGGGTTCGGTGCTGCCCTCGATCAAGTCGGGCAAGCTGCTGGCCCTGGCGGTGGCCGCCCCCCAACGCGTGGGCGCCCTGCCCCAGGTGCCCACCTTCGAGGAGTCCGGCATCAGGGGCTATCGGGCCGACGCCTGGTACGGCGTGCTGGCCCCGGCCCAGACCCCCGAGCCGGTACTGCACAAGCTGCAGACCGAGGTCAGCCGCTTTGCCACCTCGAGCGCCGGGGCCGACCGGCTGCAGCAGTTGGGCATGGACCCGATGCTGGCCTGCGGCGATGAGTTCGACCGCCAAATCGCCGCCGAGACCAACCACTGGAGCCAGTTAGCCCGCCTGCTGAAGATCAACGATGACTGAGCCCACCGCCACCATGACCACCACTACACCGGCCGCAACCTCCCGCCGCCAATGGCTGACCCTGGGCGCCGGGGCCCTGCTGAGTGCCTGCGCTCAGACAGCGGCCCGCCCGGGCGCGCCCCGGCCCGAGGCCCTGAACGTGCCGCATTCGGCGGGTCAGGGCACCCCGAACTTCGTGGTGCCGGCCGGGGCTTGCGACTGCCACCACCACATCTACGATCGACGCTACCCGGCCCACCCCAGCGCCACCTTGCTGCCGGCCGACGCCAGCCTGGCCGATTACCGCCTGCTGCAGCGCCGCCTGGGCCTGCAGCGCCATGTGATCGTGCAGCCTTCGACCTACGGCACCGACAACCGCCTGTTGCTCGACACCTTGCGCGCCGCCGGCCCCCAGGCCCGCGGCGTGGCTGTGCTGGGCACCGAGGCCAGCGAGGCCGAGCTGCAGACCCTGCACGAGGCCGGCGTGCGCGGTGTGCGCTTCAACCTGAGCTTTCTGGTCGGCGTCAGTGCCGACATGATGGTGCCCTTGTCAAAGCGCCTGGCCGAACGGGGCTGGCACCTGCAGGTCAACGGCACGGCCGCGCTGCTGCAGGCGCACGAGATGGCCCTGAGCCAACTGGCCTGCCCGCTGGTGATCGACCACATGGGCCAGTTGCCCCAGCCGGCCGGCCTGCAGCACCCGGCCTGGCGGCTGTACCAGCGCTGGCTGGACGGCGGGCGCACCTGGTTCAAGCTGTCGGGGGCCTACATCACGGCCCAGCGTGCCGATCTGAGCGATGTCGGCACCGTGGCCCAGGCCCTGCTGCGCCAAGCCCCCGAGCGCCTGGTCTGGGGCAGCGACTGGCCCCACCCGACCAAGAAGGCCGACGCCAAACCCGACGATGCGGCCTACTTCAACCTGATCGCACAATGGGCCCCGGATGCCGCCCAGCGCCATCGCATCCTCGTCGACAACCCCGCCGTGCTGTACGGCTTTGCCAGCCTCTGAGGACACCCTGACATGTTTTTGCTGAACCCGCCCACGGTCCGCACCCTCGACACCTTCAGCGCCCTGCCGGGCAAGTACCGGCAGGCAAGGCGCACCGTCTGGGGCGATGCCAACCAAGGCGGCCGCGCTGCCGACTCGTTTCTGGAAGGCCCGGTGTTCGATGCCCAGGGCAACCTGTATGTCACCGACATCCCCTTCGGTCGGGTGTTCCGCATCGACCCGAAAGGCGAATGGGAGCTGGTGGCCCAGTGGGACGGCGAGCCCAACGGCATGAAGTTCATGAGCCCGACCGAGCTGCTGATCACCGACTACCTGAACGGCCTGATGGTGCTGGACGTGACCCGGGGCAGCCTGCGGCCGCTGCTGGCGAGGCGCAACACCGAAAGCTTCAAGGGCGTGAACGACCTGTGCTTTGACCGGCTGGGCAATCTGTACTTCACCGACCAGGGCCAGACCGGCCTGCACGACCCGACGGGCCGGGTCTACCGACTCTCGCCCGAAGGCCGGCTGGACCTGCTGCTGAACAACGTGCCCAGCCCGAATGGCATCGTGCTGTCACCCGACGAGCGCTTTCTGTTCGTGGCCGCCACCCGCGGCAACTGCGTGTGGCGCATGCCGCTGCTGGCCGATGGCTCGGTGGCCAAGGCCGGGCAGTTCTTTACCTCCTACGGGCCCAGCGGCCCCGACGGCCTGGCCATGGACGAGGCCGGCCGCCTGATCGTGGCCAACCCCGGCCTGGCCTATGTGTGGGTGCTCAATGGCCGCGCCGAGCCGGCCGAGGTGCTGCGCGGCCCTGCCGGCCACTCGCTGACCAATGTGGCTTTTGGCGGGGCAGACCGGCGCACGCTGTTCGTCACCGACTCGACCGCGGGCGAGATCCTGTGGGCGCCGATGAGCGAGCCCGGCCAGCCGGTGCAGGGCCCTCGGCCTGCATGAACAAGGCCGCACACACACCCCGCAACCACCGGTTGGCCGGGTCGTGGTGAAAGCGCGCATGCCAGTGCTGCTTGACCGTGAAGCTCGCGATCGGGATCGGGCAGTCCAGCACCTGCAGCCCGCTGCCCTGCGCCAGGGTCTCGCCGATCTGCCTGGGCAGCGTGCCGATCAGGTCGGTGGTCGCCAGAATGGTTGACAGGCCCAGAAAGCCCGGCACCTTGAGCCGCACCTGACGCTGCACCCGGGCGCGTTTCAGGGCGTCCTCCAGCAACATCTGCCCCGTGCCGGCCACCACACCGGCATGGGCCTCCTTGGCATAGGTGGCCCGGCTCAAGCGCCCCTGGATGCGCGGGTGGCGGGCATTGGCCAGACACACCCAGTCCTGCTCGAACAAAGCCTGCTGGAAGAAGCCGGTCTCCAGCTCAGGCAACAGCCCCAGGGCCAGATCGGCCTCGCCGTTTTCCATGGCCTGCAACAGGCCGGGTCGGATCGGCGCAGCCTCCAGCCGCACGCCGGGTGCCAGGGCATGCACGTGCGTGAACAGGCGCGGCAGCAGCGTGATGTGGCTGGCATCGGTCATGAAGATGCGGAACTCGCGCTCGCTGCGGGCAGGCTCGAAGGCGGCCGCGGGCTCACTCAGGCGGCGCAGCCCTTCGAGCACGCTGCGCACCGTGTCCATCATGGCCTCGGCCCGAGGGGTGGGCAGCATGCCCTCGCTGGTGCGCACGAACAGCGGATCGCCCAGGGATTCACGCAGCTGGGCCAGCCAGACGCTGACGGTGGGCTGGCTCAGGCCCAGTTGCTCGGCCGCCCGCGTCACGCTGCGGCTGCGGTGCAGACGATCCAGAAAAGCCAGGTGCCGGGGGTCGATCAGGTGCAGATCGGTGCTCATGAAATCGCTCACAGGTGTATTGCCAAACGCAATGAAGTGTATTGCGGCTACTGCCTGGATCAAATCAGGCCTGCTGCCCAGAATCACCCCCATCCAACACGGGAGACGATTTTGAAGATTGCGGTATTAGGCGCAGGCGCCCTGGGCTGTGCCATCGGAGGCACCCTGGCCGAGGCCGGCCATGAGCTGGTGCTGATCAACCGCAACGCGGCCCAGGTGGCCGCCATCGCGCAGCACGGCCTGAGGATGCGCCGCGGCGACGTTGAAACCAGCGTGCGCGTGAAGGCTGCGCCAAGCGCCGCAGGCCTGGCGCCCGTGGACCTGGTGATCGTGCTGGTCAAATCCTTCCACACCCGCCAGGCCATGGCCGCGGCCACCTCGCTGGTGGGACCGCAGACCGTGGTGCTGTCACTGCAGAACGGCCTGGGCCATGAGGACATCCTGGCCGACATCGTGGGGCGGGAGCACGTGTTGGCCGGCAAGACCTATGTGGGCGGGGTGATGCTGGCCCCGGGCCAGATCATCGCCGGCACGGCGGGCAAGGAGACCCTGATCGGCGAACTCGATGGCCGGATCAGCCCGCGCGCCCTGGCCATCGCCGAGGCCTTCAACGGTGCCGGTCTGCTCACCACGGTGAGCGACAACATCTTCGGCGTGATGTGGGACAAGCTGCTGATCAATGTGGCCACCGGCGCCGTCAGCAGCATCACCCGATTGCCCTATGGGCCGCTGTACCGCATCCCCGAGGTCGAGGCCACCGCCGTGGCCGCAGTGCAGGAAGCCATGCAGGTGGCCGCCGCCGCCGGCGTGCGCCTGAGCCACACCGAACCCCGCTCGGCCTGGCTCAAGGCGGCGGCCGGCCTGCCGGACGACTTCAAGACCTCGATGCTGCAAAGCCTGGAGAAGGGCTCGGTGACCGAGATCGACTTCATCAACGGCGCCGTGCTGCGCTGGGGCCAGCGCCACGGCGTGGCCACACCCGTCAACCAGACCCTGGTGGCCTGCATCAAGGGCCTCGAAGCCGCCCTGCCCCATTGAAACCCTTCGCTTGAGCCAGTCCATGAACACCCCATTTCAGCCCCCTACCCGCGCCTATGTCGAGCATGTGGCCGTGCGCGTCAAAGACATCCACTGGCACATCCGTTTCTTCTACGAGGTGCTGGGCATGGACGTGCGCGAGATCGACGGCCCCACCGAGGATCCACGCCAGTACTGGACCCTGGGCGGCCTGCAACTGATGGCCACACCCGGCTTTGAAGCGCCCCCAAGCAACGACAGCGGCTGGTTGGCCCACCTGGGCGTGATGGTCGATGACCTGGAGGCCGCCTTGGTCGCCGCCGAGCCCTGGGGCGTGACCCGCCTGCCCCAGGGCCGCAACTGGCTGCAATTGCCCGACGGCCTGGCCTTGGAGTTGATCCAGGCCGCCCCCGGCAGCGTGGCCCAGGCCCTGGCCGTGAAGCCCCGGGCCTGAAGCGCCTACCCCTCCAGAAAGCCGCCGATGAAACTCACCCCCCCCACGATCCACTTCGAGACCCCCGAAAAATACTGGGACGATGCCCGCGAGGGCGATGTCTGCCTCAGCCCGAGCTACGCGGTGACCGAGGCGCGCATCAACGCCTACGCTGAACTGACGGGCGACTACACGCCCGTGCACATCGACGAGGACTACGCCAGGACGACGCCCTTCGGCACCCGGGTGGCCCACGGGCTGTTCGGCCTGTCGATCGCCGATGGCCTCAAGACACGCAGCGAGTACCGTTTTCTGCCCGGCATGTCGCTGGGCTGGACCTGGGACTTTCTCCTGCCCATCAAGATCAACGACAGCCTGCAGGTGCGCTTCAGCGTGAGCGGCCTGCGCGCCTCCAAAAGCCGCCCCGGCTGGGGCATCGTGGTGCTGCCCTCGGAGTTGATCAACCAGCATGGCCAGGTGGTCCAGCAGGGCGAACATCGCCTGATGATCCCGCGCCGCCCAGGCTGTTTCTGAGCCGACAGCCCCCACACCGAAAGCCTTTCATGAGCCCCACAACCCAAGCCCTGCCGCTGGCCGGCCTGCGCGTGATCGATTACAGCCACTTTCTGGCCGGCCCCTATGTGGGCCGCTGCCTGGCCGCCCTGGGCGCCGAAGTGATCAAGGTGGAGCGCCCCGGTGGCGGCGACGCCGGCCGCCAGCACAGCCACATCATCGACGAGCAGCAAAGCGGCTACTTTCTGCAACTGAACATGGGCAAACAAGGCGTGAGCGTGAACATGCGCGACCCGCGGGGCAAGGATTTCATGCACCGCCTGTGCGACTCGGCCGATGTGTTCATCGAGAACTACCGCCCCGGCGCGCTCGACAAGCTGGGCCTGGGCTACGCCGAACTGGCCGCGCGCAACCCGCGCCTGGTGTACTGCTCGATCTCGGCCTACGGTCACACCGGCCCTGACTCGCACCGGGCCGGCTTCGGCCTGATCGCCGAGGCCAAGAGCGGCATCATGCAGATGGTGGGCAGCCCCGGCGAGGCGCCGCCCTTGCTGCGCATTTCGCTGGGCGACATGTACACCGGCATCCACGCGGTGGCCGCCATCAATGCAGCCCTGCTGGGGCGGGAGCGCAGTGGCCGGGGCCAGCACATCGACATGGCCCTGTACGACACCCTGGTCTCGATGCACGAGTACGCGGTGCAGTGCTACACCCTGTCGGGCGGGCAGGTGCTGCCCCAGCAGACCGGACACGACATGCCCACCTCCACCCTGTATGGCGTGTTCCGCGCCCAGGACGGCGACCTGGTGCTGGCCGCCCAGGTAGACGACGCCTGGCGACGCTTTGCCGCCCTGGTCGAGCAACACGGCGGCCCTTCGGGTTTTGGCGCCGACACCCGCTTTCACGACGCCAACGGCCGCAACGCCGGGCGCGAAGAGATCCTGGCCGTGGTCAAGCCCTGGATCGCGCAACGCACCGTGGCCCAGGTGCTGGCCCTGTTGGACGGCATCGATGTGCCGGCCGCCAAGGTGCAGCGCATCGACGAGGTCATCGACGACCCGCAGATCCAGGCCCGCGGCATGCTCCTGGAGCAGCAACACCCGCGCTATGGCACGCTGCGCCTGCCCAATCTGCCCTTCCGGTTTTCAGAGTGCGACACCACGGTGCACCAGGTGGCCCCTGACCTGGGCCAACACAACGCCGAGGTGGCCGCCGCCCTGGGCTACAGCGCCGACGAGATCGCCGCCCTGCAGGCCGAAGGCGTGCTGTTCAGCCGCTGACCTCCCACCTTGTACCGGAGCCTCTCCCCATGACCGACCGCTATGCCGTCATCGGCAACCCGATTGCCTTCAGCAAATCCCCCCTGATCCACGGCAGCTTTGCCCAAGCCACCGGCCAGGACATCGACTACACCCGCATCGAGGGCCCGCTGGGCCGATTTGCCGCCACGGTCGACGCCTTTCGCGCCCAGGGCGGGCGGGGCCTCAACATCACCGCGCCCTTCAAGCTTGATGCCTTTGCCTACGCCACCGAGCACTCGCCCGCGGCCCGGCTGGCCGGGGCCGCCAATGCAATGAAGTTCGACGGCGAGCGCGTGCTGGCCGAGAACTTCGATGGCGTGGGCCTGGTACGCGACGTGGTGCACAACCTGGGCCAGCCTTTGCGCGGCAAACGCGTGCTGATGTTGGGCGCGGGCGGGGCCGCGCGCGGCGCGCTGCTGCCCTTTCTGGCCGAACAGCCGGCCGAACTGGTGATTGCCAACCGCAGCTTCGACAAGGCCCAGGCCCTGGCGCAAATCGGCGCCCAACAAGGGGCGGTGCGCGCCAGCAGCCTGCCGGCGCTGCAGGGCCAGAATTTCGATCTGGTGTTCAATGCCACCTCGGCCAGCCTGCACGCCGAGTTGCCCCCGGTCCCGGTCTCGGTGTTTGCCAGTTGTACGCTGGCCTACGAGCTGGCCTACGGCAAAGGGCTGACACCCTTTTTGCGACTGGCTCAAGGTGCCGGCGTGGCCCAATGGGCCGATGGCGTCGGCATGCTGGCCGAGCAGGCCGCCGAGGCCTTCGCCTGGTGGCGTGGTGTCCGACCTGAGACCCGCACCGTGATCGAACAGCTGACTGTGCCTCTGGTGTGAACACCGGCTGCGCGCGAGGCACGGCCGGGCATCAAGCCACCGGGGTGGTCGCCAATTGCTCCAGCATCCAGCGCACGCCGGCCTGCACGCTGTCGATCAGCGGCCCATCAAAGTCGGGCTGCAGGCGAGCCGCCATGCCGGCCAGACCTGCGCCACCGATGATGAGGGCATCTGGCGCCCACTGCGCCTGGGCGGCCTGGCAGGCCTGGGCCAGCACACGCTGAGCGCCCTCCGGGTCGGCGGCCATCTCGGCACCGCTGGGTGCCACCGTCCACACCCCGGCCAGTTGCGGTGCAAAGCCCAGTTGCAGTGCCAGGCGCTGCAGCATCGGACCCCAGCGCTCGCCACCGGTGACCACGGCAAACCGCCCCAGGCGGCCTGCCTCGGTGAAGGCTGCCTCGGCCAGGCCGGTGACGGGCACGGGCGAACACTCCCGCAGGGCCCACAGGCCGGGGTCGCCAAAACACCCGATCAGCACAGCTTCAGGCGGTGCCATGGCGCGCGCCTGCTCGGCGTCCCAGGCATCGAGCACCGCGTGGCCGGCCACCTGGTAGCTGACCTCGTCTGCGATGTAGGGGGCGCCGAATCGCGCCGTCACGGTTTGCGCCGCCAGGGCGGGCGCCCGGGCCGCCAAGGCCTGGCTGATGTGCTGTTGCAGCAGCGCACTCACCGACTCGGAGGTGTTGGGATTGATGACCAGAAGGCGTTTCATGAGCGTTTCATGAGCGCTTCAGCTCGCACCGCCCAGCAGGGCAAGCAGGTCAGGCGGCGCCGCCACATCGGGCCCAAAATGCAGCTGCGACTCCAGTCGGGCCAAATGGTCGCGCATGCGGCGGGCCGCTTCGGCCGGGTCGCGCAGGCGGATGGCGTCAATCAGCGCCCGGTGCTCTCGGCAACCGCAGGCGGTGGCCTCTTCACGCTCGCGGGCATGGGCCGCGCTGTAGGTCATGAGGATCAGCGAGGTGCGCGACACCAGCTCGCGCAGGATGCGGCCCAGGGTCTGGTGGCCCGAGCCTTCGGCAATGCGCAGGTGAAAGTCGCCCGACAACCGGATGGCGCGGCGCATGTCACCCTGGGCCCGGGCGGCCTCCTCCTGCTCGATGCTGTCGCGCAGTTGCTGCACCTCGCCCATGCTGGCACGCTGGATGAACAGCTCCACCAGCATGGGTTCGATCAGGCGGCGGGCGCCAAACACCTCGCGGGCCTCCTGCTCGGTGGGTTGGGCGATGGTGGCGCCGCGGTTGGGGGTGAGGGTGACGATCTGCTCGTTGGCCAGGCGCACCAGCACCGGCCGGATGCGGGTGCGCGACACCCCGAAGGCCGTGGCCAGCTTGTCTTCGACCAGCTTGGTGCCGGGCGGCAGGTGGTGGTCCAGCACCGCCGAGACGATGCGCTCGTACATCTCGCTGTCACTCAGGGGGGGCACAGGGGTTTCGGCGGTCAAAGTCATCGAGCTTCCTTGCGGCGGCGCCGCTTCATACCGGCGGCCGCGGTCACGGCCAGTCCCATCACCGCGAATGACACCACCGTGGTCACCGTGCCCAGCGCATAGATGGCCGGGGTGGTGACGGTGGCGGTCAGGCCCTGCAACTCCAGCGGCAGCGTGTTCACGTCGCCGATGGCCTGCGAGGTGCGGGCGATCTCGTCCCAGCTCAAGGTGAAACCGAACATGCCCACGCCCACCACCGAGGGGCCGATCAGGGGCAGCACCACATGGCGGAAGGTCTGCCAGGGCGTGGCCCCCAGATCGCGGGCCGCCTCTTCATAGGCCGGGTTGAAACGGTTGAACACCGCGAACATGATCAGCAGCCCGAAGGGCAGCGACCAGGTCAGGTGAGCACCGAGCGCCGAGGTCATCAGCCCGAGTGAACTGCCATAGCCTTCGAGCAGCGAATCTGCCCCGGCCCAGGCCAGCAAAGCCTTGAGCCCGTCGTCGAGCAGGCGAAACTGCAGCCCGATGCCCAGCGACACCACGATGGAGGGCATGATCAGGCTGGCCACTGTGACGAAGAACAGCACCTGCCCGCCACGCAGCCGCTTGCGAAAAGCCAGCCCCGCCAGCACCGACAGGACCACGGTCAGCAGCATCACCATGGCCCCCAGGCCGAGCGAGCGCAAAAAGGCGGCACCGATGTCCACCGTGCCCAGGCCCTGGGCCAGTTGGGCAAACCAGTGCAGCGACACCCCACGCAACGGAAAGGTCAGCCCGCCCTCGGGCCCCTGGAAGCTCAGCACCACGATGGTGAGCATGGGGCCGTACAGAAAGGCCACGAACAGGGCAAAGACCAGGGCCAGCGGCCAGAAGCCGGGGGCGCGTCGACGGGTCATGGAACTGGACATGCTCACCTCCTCACAACTCACGGCGGATGTCGACCCACCGGGTCAGGCCCCAGATGATCATCAACACCACCGCCAGCAAAATCACGGCATTGGCCGCCGCCAGCGGAAACTGCAGGTACGAGGTCTGCACCTGGATGATCTTGCCCACCGAGGCGATTTGCTGCCCGCCCATCACGCCGATGGTGACGAAATCGCCCATGACGATGGTGATCACGAAGATCGAGCCAATCAGCACCCCGGTGCGCGACAGCGGCACGATCACATGCCACAGCGTCTGCCAGGCCGAGGCCCCTGCATCGCTGGCAGCCTCCAGCAGGCTGCGGTCGATGCGCATCATGCTGTTGAAGATGGGCACGATCATGAACAGGGTGTACAGGTGCACAAAGGCCAGCACCACCGAGAAATCCGAATACAGCAGGCCATCGATGGGCGTCTGGATCAGGCCCAGGCCCTGCAGGGTCTGGTTGACCAGGCCGTTGCGGCCCAACAGGGGCACCCAGGAGATCATGCGGATCACGTTCGAGGTCCAGAACGGCACGGTACACAGCACGAACAGACCGGTCTGCAGGCCCGCCGACGGCACGTGGAAGGCCAGAAAGTAAGCCACCGCAAAACCCAGCACCAAGGTGATGCCCCACACCAGAGCGCAAAACTTGAGCGTGGACAGGTAGGTGCTCAGGGTCACGCACAGATCGCCTTGCTCGGTGCGCTGGCTGCAGCCCTCGAAGATGGCGGCATAGTTGTGCCAGGTGAACCCAGGGATCAGCTCGTACTCGTTGAAGTGCCAGAAGCTGACCATCAGCACCAGCAACAGGGGCAGTACGAAGAACAGTGCGAACACCGCACTGAAAGGGGCCGCCTGCCACCAGGCAGGCAGCCCGCGCGCCGCGGCGCCGGCCGGCGCCTGGGTGGGGGCAGCGACCGGGCTCATGGGGTCAGGCCGCGACAAACTCGTTCCACTTGCGCACCATGTACTCGTTCTCGTCCATGACCGCGTTCCAGCAGGCGATGCCGCCCATGCGCTGCTCGTAGCTGCCGCCATCGCGCACGCTGCCCGCCTTGGCAATCACCTCGCCGTGGGGGTTCTTGATGTCCTGGGTGGCAGCCTTGCCCTCCATCCAGTAGGCCCATTCGTAGGCCTCCATCTTGGCCTTGGCGGTGTCGAGCACGGCGCTGTAGTAGCCCTGGCGGTTCAGGTAGGCACCGGCCCAGCCATCGAGGAACCAGTTGATGAACTCGTAGGCCGCATCCAGCTTGGCCCCCGACAGCGTGGCCGGCAGGCCAAAGCCCGAGGCCCAGGCACGGTAGCCCTCCTTGAGCGGCTGGAACACGCAGTCGATGCCTTTGCCGCGCACGGCGGTCACGGCGGGTGACCACATCGACTGGATCACCACCTCGCCCGAGGCCATCAGGTTGACCGACTCGTTGAAGTCTTTCCAGAGGGCGCGGAACTGCCCCGCCTTCTTGGCCTCGATCAGGGTCTTGATCGTGAGGTCGATCTCGGCCTTGCTCATGTTGCCCTTGTCGGCGTACTTGTGGATGCCCTTGGCCTCGACCACCATGGCGGCGTCCATGATGCCGATCGAGGGGATGTTCAGGATCGCGGCCTTGCCCTTGAACTCGGGGTTCAGCAGTTCGGCCCAAGAGCTGATCGGGCGCTTGATCAGGTCGGGGCGGATGCCCAGGGTGTCGGCGTTGTAGGTGGTGGGGATCAGCGACATCCACTCGGTGGGGGCCTTGGCAAAGGCTTTGCTCTTCTCGCCCTCCAGGAAGATCACCTTCTTGGGCGCCGTGCCCTGATCACCCACCAGCTTGCCGGCCACGGTGCCGCTGGTGAACAGCGAAGTGATCTTGTCAGCGTTCTTCACGCGCTTGGTGCTGATGCCCTTGAGGTTGCCGGTCGGCACGATCTTCTTGAGCGAGAAGTACTCGGTGTCGATCAGGTCGAAGCTGTTGGGCGCAGTCACGGCGCGCTTGGTCACGTCATCGGTGGTCACCGCCACGTACTGCAGGGTGATGCCGGTGTCGGCCTTGAACTTCTCGGCGATGGCCTTGTCCTGGTTGACCGCCGTGCCCAGGTAGCGCAGCACGGGTTTCTCCTGCGCATGCACGGCCGGGAACACGCCCGCGGCCAGGATGCCCGCCGTGCCCTTGAGCAAAGCGCGGCGCTGCACGGCGGTCTGGGACACATCGGTCGTGAAAGAGGACTGGGAATCAGACATGGTCAAAGCTCCAGAAGTGAAAGGAAGTTGAAGAGAAAGACGTCACGCGGGGAAAGACAAGAAATCGTTTGGGACACATCACGCTGCCAGGGCGTGGGCCTGCTGGGGCTGCCACCACAGGCTCACTGCCTGGCCCAGTTGCACCGGCTGCTCCGCAAAGCGGGCCTCGGGCACCATCACGGTGACGCCGGTGGGGCCTTGCTGGTCAATGGCCTCGACGCCCAGCAGCACATGGCTGCCCTGGTACTCGACATCGGTCACCGTGCCGCCCAGGCTGGGGCAGGCCTCGGCCGGGGTGCCCAGTTGCAGGTGGTCGTTGCGCACGGCGGTCAGGCCCTGCGGCAGGCGCAACACGTTGTGCCCGCCCATGAAACGGGCCACAAACTCGTTGACCGGGCGGTTGTAGATCTGGTGTGGCGAGCCCACCTGCTCGATCACGCCGTGATTCATCACCACCATGGTGTCGGCCAGGGCCATGGCCTCTTCCTGCGAGTGGGTGACATGGACGAAGGTCAGGCCCAGCTCCTGCTGCCAGCGCCGCAGCTCGGCCCGCATCTGGATGCGCAAGAACGGATCAAGCGCCGACAGCGGCTCGTCCAGCAGCAAGACCTTGGGGTGATTCATCAGCGCCCGCGCCAGCGCCACGCGCTGTTGCTGGCCACCCGACAGCTCGGCCGGCAAGCGCTGCGCCAGGTGGCCCATGGCCACCCGCTCCAGCAGGGCCTGGGCCTGCTGCCGGCGCTCGGCCTGGGGCACGCCCTTCATCTTCAGGCTGAAGGCCACGTTGTCGAGCGCCGTCAGATGCGGAAACAACGCAAAACTCTGAAACATCATGGCCGTGCCCCGGGCCGCCGCTGGCAGGTCGGTGATGTTGCGTGAGCCCATCAGGATGTCGCCGCTGCTGACCGATTCATGCCCCGCAATCATGCGCAAGGTGGTGCTCTTGCCACAGCCCGAAGGGCCCAGCAGGCAGCAGTAGCTGCCCTCGGCAATGCGCAGATCGATGGCGTTCACCGCCACACTGCCCCCCTCGTAGCGCTTGCTCAGTGCAATCAGTTCAATGCCGGTAGCCCGCGAGGCCAACGGGCCGGATGAGGTCTTTGATGCGTCCATGCCCAAGACTGAGCACAGTCCGTGCCAACTTTGTACACAATATTTTTTATAGATTGCACACAATTTTCACCAGGAGGGTGCACAGGGTTCAACCTAGCGGCTTGGGCTGCGCTGCAGGTTGGTGCTCTGTGCACCCGGAGAAGGCGGGCTTTATGAGCCCAGGGGCAGGACAGCGGCCGTTAAACCCCGCCCTGCCACCGCCAGGCATCGATGCACATGTCAGCCAGGCCCAGCTCCGCCTGCCAACCGAGGTGCTGGCGCGCGGCCGTCACATCAGCCATCCAGCAGGCCGCATCGCCCTCACGCCGCGGTGCCCACTGGTGAGGCACGGGGTGGCCGGTGTGCTGCTCAAAGGCTTGCAGCAGTTGCAGCACCGAGAGGCCCTGGCCACGGCCCAGGTTGAGGATGCGGTGACGTTCCTGCGTGGGCGGCCCCTCTTGCAGCACCTGTCGCACGGCGGCCAGGTGGCCCAGGGCGAGGTCCATCACGTGGATGTAGTCGCGCACCCCGGTGCCATCGGGCGTGGGGTAGTCGTTGCCGAAGATGCTCAAGGGTGGGCGCTGGCCGGCGGCGGCCTGGGCCATCACCGTGAGCAGGTTCAGCGTCTGGCCGCGAGGCGCCTCGCCCAGCAGGCCGCTGGGGTGCGCCCCGACCGGGTTGAAGCAGCGCAGGCTGAGCATGCGCCAGTCAGGGTGGCTGGCGGCCACGTCGTGCAGCATCTGCTCGACCATGACCTTGCTGCGGGCCTCGGGGTTCAACGGGGCCAGGGGAGCGCTCTCGGCCAGTTGCTGCGCTGCGGGATTGCCGTAGACCGTGGATGACGAAGAGAACACCAGCCGCCGCACCCCGGCGCGCTCCATGGCCCGGATCAGCGTGACCGTGCCGCCCACGTTGTTGTCATGGTAGAGCGCGGGCTGGGCCAAGCCCTCGCCCACGGCCTTGAGGCTGGCGCCATGCACCACGGCCTGGATGGGGTAGCGCGCCAACAAGGTGTCGAGCAAGGCCGCATCGCGCACATCGCCCTGAACAAACAAGGGCGCCTGGCCCGTGATGCGGGCCAGGCCCTGCAGGGTGGACTCCGGGCTGTTGGCCAGGTTGTCGAGCAGCACACAGGGCAGCCCGGCCTGGGCCAGGGCCACCGCGGTGTGGCTGCAGATGAAGCCGGTGCCGCCGGTCAGAAGAATCATGGTGGTGAGAGCTGGGACGCAAGAGGCCCTATTGTGGCGAACGCCAGCCCCATTCAAGCCGTGCCCGGGCGCTATCGCTGATAGCGGAAGGTGCCCATGGCCCGCGCGACCAGGCGCTGCGCGCCGTCACGCAGCTCGGCCTCGCAAAAGCACACCGAGCGCCCACCGCCTGTGACCTGGCCGTGGGCCTGCAACGGCCCCTCGGGGGCGGCGCTGAACACCTGGCTCAGGTCGGTGATCGCCAGCAGGCGGGCCCCATCGGCGAGGCGGCTGCGGGCCGCCTGCCGCAGGGCCTGATGCAGTAAAAGGCATTGCGCCAACTCGGCGTCGGCCTGCAGGTCTGCCTGGCGGGCAGCCTCTGCGCCCATCAGCGCGGGCCTCGCGCCGTGGCTTCGGCAGCGGCCGAGAAATCGCGCGGGCCGCTCAAGGACAGCCCCCCGTCCACCGGGATGATGGCCCCGGTGATGAAGCTGCCCCAGTCGCTGGCCAGCCATTGGGCCATGCGGGCGATGTCGCTCACCTGGCCCAGGCGACGCAGGGGCACGCGCTGGGCCATCTGGGCCAGGGTGTCGGCGGTGGGGGCCAGGCGCTTGAGGCCCTCAGTGTCGGCAATCGGTCCCGGCACGATGGAATTGACGCGGATGCCCTGCGGCCCCCACTCCATGGCCAGCACCTGGGTCAGCATGTCCACCCCCGCCTTGGCGGCGCAGACATGGGCCTGGTAGGGCGTGGGCGTGAACGCCTGGCTGGCCGAGATCTGGATCACGCAGGCCCCGGGCTGGCGCAAGTGCTCGTGGGCCAGGCGGGCGACGTGAAAGCTGCCCATCAGGTCGATGTCGACCACAGTCTTGAAGGCATTGGGCGACATGTCGAGCACCCGCGCCAGAAAGTTGCCCGCAGCACCCGACACCAGCACATCGATGGGGCCAAAGCGCCCGGCCGCCGCGGCCAGGGCGGCCGCCACCGCCTCGGGCTGGCGCACGTCGGCAGCCTGGCCAAAGGCCTCGGCGTCGGTGGCCTGCAAGGCCGCCACGGCGCTGCCGACCTTGTCGGCCGAGCGGCTGATCAGGCTGATGCGGGCACCGGACTCGGCAAAGGCCTGGGCAATGCCGAAGTTGATGCCGGACGAACCGCCGGCCACAAACACGTGGCGGCCTTGAAAATCGAAGGGGTTGTTGCTCATGGGGATCAATCCAGTTTGAAGCCGATCTCGGCCAGCATCTTCTGATCGCGCTCGTACTGGGCGCGGGCGTAATCGGTGTATTCCTGCGGGCTGCTCAGTTGCGCCAGCATGTCGAAGGCGTCCAGCTGCTTCAGGTAGGCCGGGTCGCTGGCGGCCTTGCGGAAGGCAACGTGCAGCCGCTGCAGCACCTCGGGCGGCAGGCGCTTGGGTGCCACCAGGCCCACCGGTGAATCGATCGAGACCGGGTAGCCCAGCTCTTTGAGGGTGGGCACGTCGGGGTAGCTTTTGTGTCGCTGATCCAGAAACACGGCCAGCAGCCGGGCCCGACCGCCTTGCACCTGGGGGCCAAAGCCGGGGTCGGCGTACACATCCAGATGGCGCCCGATCAAGGCCTGAAAGGCTTCGGCCCCGCCCTTGAACGACACCATGTTGAACGAGGTGCCGGCGCCACGGGCCATGCGCTCGGCGGTGATGCGGTTGATGCTGATGGCGCCCACATTGCCCCAGCTGATCGCGCCCGGCCGGGCCTTGGCATCGGCCATCAGGTCGTCGAAGGTTTTCCAGGGCGCATCGCGCGCCACGCACACCCCGGTGACCAGGCCGAGAAAGCCCCCGATGTAGGTGAAATCCTTGATCGGATCCCAGTTCACTCGTTGCACCAACGGGGCGCGGATGACCGAGTTGTGCATGACGGCGATCGTGTAGCCATCGCCTTCGGCGATGCGCGCCAGGTTGGCCGTGCCCGCCACGCCGCCCGCGCCGGGCTGGTGCATCAGCACCACCGACTGGCCCAGCTCACGCGAGGCGGCTTCGGCCAGCGAGCGGAACACCGGGTCGAACGAGCCCCCGGGCGGAAAAGGCAGCACCAGTTGGACGGGCTTGCTCGGAAAGCGCTCGCTGGCCCGCCCCGGCGTCGCCGTGCCCGCCAAGCCGAGCGCCGACAGGCCCGCCAGCAGGTTCACCACCCAATGGCGCCGATTGGGCCGCTGAAAATTGAGGTTCATAGATGTCTCCTGGTCTTTTGGGGGTCGAACGAAAAACGGCTCAGCGCGACGGCGCCAACTGCCACCAACACCCCGCCGTGCACCGCACCGATGACATTGCCCAGTTCTGCGCGGGCGTCGATGCTCAGCCGGGCCCGCCCGCCCTCCGAAAACTCGCGCCGCATCTGCAGCCAGGCCATGAAGGGCACCTGGCTGAAGACCTGCCGCGGGTTGGTGCCGGCCACCGCCTGGAGCCCGCTCATGCCGCCAACTGCTGACGCAGCACGGTCTTCAGCACCTTGCCGGCCGCCGACAAGGGCAGCGCCGGCACATGGCTCAGGCCGCGCGGGCATTTGTAGCCCGCCAGGCGCTCATGGCACCACTCGCGCAAAGCGGGCAGCGGCAGTTGCTCGGCACCCGCCCCCTCGACCAGCACCAGCACGGCATGCACCACCTCGCCCCAATGCGGGTCGGGTCGCCCGATGACGGCCGCCTGCGACACCAGCGGGTGGGTGCGCAGCACGCTCTCCACCTCGGCGCAGTAGATGTTCTCGCCCCCGGAGATGATCATGTCCTTGAGGCGGTCCACGATGAACAGGTAGCCCTGCGCATCCATGCGCCCGGCATCGCCCGTGTGCAGCCAACCGTCGCGCAAGGCCTCGGCGCTGGTCTCGGGCAGACGCCAGTAGCCGCGGGTGACCATGGGGCCACGCACAACGATCTGCCCCACTTGGCCCGCCGGCAGCTCGCGCCCGCCTTCATCCACGATCTGGATCTCGGCCCCCAGCCCGGCCCGGCCCACCGAATTCAAACGCCCCTGGGCCAGGGCCGCCGGGTTGCGGTGGTTGTCGGGCAGGTTGATGCAGACCGCACCCGCGGTCTCGGTCAGCCCGTAGGCCTGAAAGAACTCGGCATGGGGCCAGGCCTGCAAAGCCCGCTCCAGCAGATCGGGCGGCATGGGCGCGGCGCCAAAGGCAATCCGGTTGAGGCTGCGCACCCGCTCGGGCGCAAAGCCTGGGTCATCGAGCAGCGATTGCAGCATGGTGGGCACCACGATCACATCGCTGATGCCATGGCGCTCGACGGCCTCCAGCACCGCGCCTGGCTTGAAATGCGCCAGGGTCACGCAGGTTCCCCCCACCAGGGTCTGGCCCACCAGGCGCCCCAGCCCGGCCACATGGAACAGCGGTGCCACCAGCAGCGAGACCGACCCGGGGGCGTTGTTCAGCTCAGCGCCCCGGGTCATCGAGGCCGTCCAGAAATTGGCGTGGCTGAGCATCACACCCTTGGATCGGCCCGTGGTGCCCCCGGTGTAAAGAATGGCGGCCAGGGTGTCGCCGCCCGCGCGCACGTCGGGCAGCGCCTGCACGTGTTGGGCCTCATGGGCCAGTTGCTCAAAATCGATCATGGGCAGGGCCAGATCACGCACCCCACCCGCCAAGGCCTCGTCCACCACCAACAGGCTGGCGCCGCTGTCACTGACGGCATAGGCCAGCTCGGGCGCACTCCAGCGCACGTTCAGGGGGCAGGCCACGGCGCCCAGCCACCAGCAAGCGAACAGCGCCCGCACCAAGCGGTCGTGGTTGGGGGCCAGCAAGGCCACGCGGTCGCCGGGCCCCACGCCACGGGCCTGCAGCGCCGCCGCATGCCGGGCAATGTCGCCCAGCAACTCAGCAAAGGAATGGTCTCGAACATCGCCGTCGCCGACGTGGCGCAAAGCGGGCTTGTCGGGGTGTCGCTGCAGTGAACGGTGCAGGCCTTGGGTCAGGTACACGGGGGTCGCTACTCAGGTGAAAGGTCGATCGGAGGGTTCGAGCGCCAAGCGTAGGGCGCCCGGCCCGCCCCCGCCAATGGCTGGATTGACCAATGCACTTGGCGAAAAACGACACGCCCCCCATTTGCTCCTGCGGCTCGTGCGGCCCCTGCAACCCTTGACCCGAGACTGGCGCAGCTAGCGCCCCTGGAGACGCCTCAGCCCGACACCCAGCGCAGCACCACCGGGATCAGCGTGGCGCCAAGAATGCCGTGCAGGCCCATGCCCAGGCTGGCGTAGGTGCCGGCGGCCGGGTGCACGCTGAAGGCCCGTGAGGTACCGATGCCATGGGCGGCCACGCCCAGTGCAAAACCGCGCTGCCACCACGCCGTGACACGGCAGGCATTGAGCACATAGCGCCCAAGCACCGCGCCCAGGATGCCGGTGCTGACCGCAAACACCGCCGTCAAGGTGGGCGAGGCCCCGATGCGCTCGGCCATGCCCATCGCAATCGGGGCGGTGACCGATTTGGCGAACATGGCGCGCACCAGGGTGGCATCGGCATGGAACAGGGTGAGCACGCCTACCGCGACCACGATCGAACACACTCCGCCAGCGGCCAGCGCCAGCAGCAGCACCCCGAAGCGCCCACGCAAGGACGCCCAGCTTTTGTAGATCGGGATCGCCAGCGACACCGTGGCCGTGCCCAGCAGAAAGTGAACGAACTGGGCCCCCTCGAAGTAGCGTGCGTAGGGCATGTCGGCCAGGTACAGGCCCAGGGCCACCACCAGCAGGGCCAGCAGCACCGGATTGGCCAAGGGGTTGCGCCGGCTGCGCTCGTAGCAGAACAACCCCAAGGCATAGGCCCCCAGGGTGAGCAGCAGCGCAAACAACGGGCTGCCCGCCAGGTACACCCAGATTTCGTGGATGGGGGGCAGATCAGGGCGCATGCTCGTCCTCCGGGCTGGGGCGGGCCGCCCGCTTGAGGACCAGCGCCGTCACCGCGATGGTGGCCGACACACTCAAGACCAGGGCCAGGCCCAGGGCCAGCGCGTTGGCCCCCAGCAAGGGCAGGTACATGATCACGCCCACCGAGGCCGGGATGAACAGCAGGCCCAGGTGTTGCAGGATGCCGCTGCCCACCAGGTCGATGCTGGCAGGCACCGTGCCGCGCACCCCCAGGTACGCCAGCAGCAGCACCAGGCCCAGCACCGGCCCGGGAATGAAGGGCAGTGCAAAGCGACTGCACAACTCGCCCAAGGCCTGAAAGGCCAGCAATTGCAGAAAACCATGGATCACGGGGGCTCCTTGTCGGATGGGCTGACAACGCCTTTATAACGCCGCAACCCCGTGGGCCGACACCCGCACCCCGAGGCTGGTCAAACCCCGACCCGGTGCTTGCGGCCAGGCCCCCTGCCCTGTGCTCAATCCTCCGCCACGGCCACCATCACTGAATAGGCCTTGAACACCGCGGTGGCGGCCTGGCCCACCTCCAGGGCCAGGGCGTCCACCGCGTCGTTGGTGACGCTGGCGGTCAGGTGCATGCCACCGGGCAGGGTCACCACCACCAGCGAGGACACGGCGCCGCGCTCTACCCGCGACAGGGTGCCAGCAAACTGATTGCGGGCCGACAGAGCGTAGCCGCCAAAGTCGGTCACCAGCACCAGGGCCGACGACTTGATCATCACGATGGCGGCCTTGCCCAGCGCCAGCTTGAGGCGCTCGGCCGCCTTGCTGGTCAGGGTGGCCACCACCTCATGGCCGCCAGCGATCTGCACACAGACCTGGGTGGTGACGGGGCCGCTCTCAATGGCCGTGATGCTGCCGGCGAACTGGTTGCGTGCGGTGGTCTTCATGGAAACGCTCCTTAAAAGCCCGGCGAGTGCCGGTTGCTGGGTGAGCCAGGCCTCTTGCTGGCGCAAGAAGGCGGCTTGTTGGGTTTGCAGATGGCGCCAGGCGGCCAGCAGGCCCAGCGAGGCCGGTGTGAGCCGGGTGCCGCCGCCGCCGCGCCCGCCCACCACGCGCTCCACCAGGGGTTCGTGCGCCAGCTTGGCCGCACTCTCCAGAATCAGCCAGGCGCCTTTGTAGGTGTAGCCCGCGGCGCGGGCCGCGCGGTTGATCGAGCCGGTGGCGTGCAGGGCCTCGAGCAACTCGAAAAAGCGCCCGTCAAGGCGCCCAGCCAGCCTCAGGTCGCCACTGAGCAGGGTCGAGTCAGCCATGCGCTCTTTCGGTTGCCGCGCAGGCCCAGGGCGCCAGGTGTGGCAAGCAAGCAAGGGCAGCAAGGGTCAGGGGCATGGGGTGGCAGGCAAGGCCCGCGAGGGCGCATTGCAAAATCGGCTGGTGTGGCAAAGCAATCACTGGGCCAGGCCTTGTTGTCGCATTTCCGACATGAACAGGCCCAACGCCGCGCGTGCCTGGGCAGGCTCATGCGCGGCGGGCTTGAGCAGCAACAGATGCGGGCCCAGCAAGGCCTGCAGGCGCTGAACCTGGGCCAGGCAATGGGCCGGGTCACCGATCACGGCATTGGCCAGGATCACCTCGTCAGGCGCATCGGGCTCGAACATGGGCGGGCGCTTGCCCGGCGCAAACTGCACGCCCATCTCCAGCGGATAGGCGCGCACCCCGGCCAGGCCGTGCGCCAGGGCCTGGCCATGGTCGGGCTCACAATGAAAGAAGCGCGCGATCGCAAAACGCAAGCCTCCCTGCCGGGCCCGCTGTGCCTGCACCACCTGGGCCACCTGCGCCAGATCGGACGAAGGCGTGGCCATCAGGCCGTCGCCGTTCGCGGCGGCCAGCGCACACGAGTCGGGGCTGAGGCTGGCCAGCCACACTGGCACCGTGCGCTGCAGCGGTTTGGGCTCGAGCCGCAGGTTGCTGACCTGGTAGAAGCGGCCCGCAAAATCAACGCCCCCATCGCTGTCGCCATCGCCCTGAACCGGGGCCCACAGGCGCCGGATCAGCGCCAGCGCCTCATGCAGATGGGCCCGTGCCTCATCGGCCGAGGCCAGGCCCACCTGGCGGTACTGCTCCGGAAACGGCCCCCCTCGCCCCACGCCGAACTCGATGCGGCCCTGGCTCAGCAAATCCAGCGTGGCCACCTGCTCGGCGATGCGCACCGGGTCGTTCAGGGGCAACAGGGCCGCCCCGGTGCCCAGGCGAATCCGCGTGGTCAGCGCCGCGACGTGGCCCAGCAACACCGTGAGAGCGCTGCCAATCGCAAATCCGTTGTGGTGGTGCTCGGCCAGCCACACCGATTCGTAGCCCTGAGCCTCGGCCGCCACGGCCGTGCGCACCAGCTCGAGCAAGGCGCCGGCCGGGTCGTGGTGCGGGTCTTCCACGTTGAGGAACACGCCCAGGCGGGTGAGCCCCGGCGCGGGCGACAAAGACGACATTTGCGACAAAGACGACACAGGCGGGCTTTCTGACAAAGGCCTCGGCACAGCGGGCCCCTGCAGGGCGCGGCGCGAAGAGGAATCAAGACCAGGGTTGAAGGGCGCAGCGCAAGAACCGCGCCGCTCAGCCCCCCCGAGGCGAGGCGTTGAGAAACCAACTGCGCACCGTGTCGTAGGGGTAGCGGCTGAGGCCTGCGTACCGGGCCTGGGGCGCCAGCAAATGCACCGACAGGGGCTCGGCCCAATTCCAATAGTCGGCCTGCAGGGCGGGCGCCAGGCCCGCATCGTCCATGGCGTGCCAAAGCTGCACCAGCCACAGCTCGCGGCCCGGTGGGTCCAGCAACAAGGGCAGGCCATAGCCGGCTTGCAGCCGACTGTGGCGCTGGCTGTAATACAGCGGCCCGCCGCAAGACTCGACCACAAAATCGGCCACACGCTGCGCCACGCAATCAAAACAGGGCCCAGCCTGGGCAAACAGCGGGGTGCTGCGCAGGCGCGCCATGTGCAAGGCCACCAGCCTGCGCAGCCCCTCTTCGTTGCACAAGGCCAACAGCCGGTGCGGCGGCTGGGGCAGTTGCGGCAGGCGCTGGTGCAACGAGCCTGCCGGCTGGACCGGCTCGCCCTGCCAGCCACCACCACCGCCACCGCCGCCGGCAGTGCCTCCCGCCCCCCGTGGCCAGACCAGGGTCTGGTAGCAGGCCCGCGAGCACGGGATGTAGCGCGCGCTGGGCCCCTCGGCAGCCCTGCCGGGGGCTGCTGGCAGACCGGTGCGTTGATGTTGCGTGGGGCCGGGTCGAGGTGCAGTGGTGTTCATGGCGTGTCGGCTTTGTCAGGGTTGGCACAGGGCTTGTCGTGTTTATGTAGCGAGCTACATAGGTCGACAAAGCATTGCAAGCTGCGTGCCCGGCTCCAGCGACTGGGGTGCCAACACAGCCTCACGGCGCAACCCCGTGGCCGTCGCCGTGACCTCGATAGTGAGGGCCTGATAGCATGGCCAAGACCTATCAGGAGTGACCTTGAAATGGGCAACCGTTCCAGGCCTGCAGGGCGTGCGGACAGGTGTGGAGCCAGGTTTCAGCGGAGCAACTCAAGAGGCTTTTGGAGCGGAGTGGGAAGTGCCGTGCTGAGTGATCGGAATGGGCTCGCACTTGGGCGGATTGCCTCCCGAAAACCTTGGCTGGGGGGCGGAATCCGGCCAGAAACGAGACTTCGTAATCAGCCGATAAATCTCGGAAGCAGTTATTCGTGATTTCCGTGAAAGTAGACAGGTATGAATATTCAGGTACGTCCGTTGGATGCTTCAGATGCAGAGGATTTTTCAGCACTGCGTCGGGTTGTTACCGCAGACAATCCCTTGCCGATGGGCTTGACCCTAGAAGAGGAGTTGACTCGCCCCCTTCAAGGATTTCGGGATCAACTGTCGGCTCCCGCACCGAACGCCGCATTCGGAGTTCTCGTAGATGGGCGACTGCGCGCTTGTGCCGCTCTTGCTTGGACAAGCAAATTTTCTTCCTCAACACACAAAGCGGTTCTATGGGGATGTTTCGTTGACCCTGCTTTCCGTGGCTATGGGCTCGGCAGGCAGGTCGTCAACCGGGCTCTTGATCATGCCCGCCAGAACTTACTACGGCGGGTCAACTTGTCCGTATTCGTGCCCAACCAAGCCGCCGTGACTCTTTACGAGTCTCTCGGCTTTCAGCGCTATGGGCTCGAACCAGAGGCAGTTTTTCTTGACGGTAACTACTATGACAGTCAACACATGACGCTTGTGGTCTCAGTCTGAAGACGGCCAGAAATTGCCACTCAAAGTTTCCCCAAGGACCTAGATGGACAGTTTGATTTTGAGGCGCTTGCTCACCCCTGAAGACCTGGCGCAACATATTTCTCGGCACGTACAACTGGACGGCGCCGTACTGCTGTCAGCTACTGCCAGAGAAGTCGATGCCCCTGGTTACCTCTCGGACTTGGTTGGAGTGACGCTGAAGTGGAATCGCAGTGTTGATGCGCCGACTCATGCTGTATTAAAGGTGTCTCATGCGGGATTCGGGCAACCGGAGTTGCCGTTTTACGAGAATGTGGCGAAACGCTTGAACTCCACCGCCGTGCCCCATTTTTATGGCGGTGGAATTGACGAACAGACGGGACGAACGTGGCTGCTGTTGGAGGATCTGTCTATTTCGCATGAGCGTCCCAGTGACGCCCCATTGCCTCCGCGCTTCGCACGGAGCGTTCAAATAGTGGAAGCATTGGCGCGGTTTCACGCTGCCGGATGGCACAAGAATGACTGGCACGACATCGGCCCCACCATGTGGACCCGGCTTCGATCGTCAGATTGGCTTGAGGGCGGATGCAATCATTTGTTCGCCCAAGTTGGCGACGCAGCAGACCAGCGAACGCGGGACGCATATGCCCGATTTCAACTCGGCTTTTCTACTCTCATAGAGAGAGCGGAGCGCCTTAGCAGGCTGAAGAAATACCTCGCCGACCAGAGCAGTTGATGAGATCGCCGGCGGTAAGCTCCTGGCACCCTGGAATTTCTGACCTCATGCGCGGCACCGACACCTTTACCGAGAGCCTGTTTTCCTTTCGCAAGCTCGACGAGTTCGTGCCGGCCTCGCACCCACTGCGCCCCCTGCGCAAGATGGTCAACCAAGCCCTGGCCAAGATGGACGCCTTGTTCTCGCGCATGTACGAGGCCGACTCCCGGGGTGGGCGCCCCAGTGTGCCGCCAGAGAAACTGCTGCGTGCCATGCTGCTGCAGGTGCTCTACAGCGTGCGCTCAGAACGCCAGTTGATGGAGCAGGTCCAATACAACATGCTCTTTCGCTGGTTCATCGGCCTGTCCATGGACGACGAGGTCTGGGTGCCCAGCGTCTTCGCCAAGAACCGTGAGCGGTTGATTGAGCACGACGCGGTCGTCGAATTCTTCAACGAAGTGCTCAAGATTGCCGAGAAGAAGCGCTGGCGGTGCGTGTCAAGACAGTTGTCGCCTAATTCATGCGCGCCGAGCCGCTTTATCCAGTGCTGATTCCGTCGTCTTGATAGGTTCTGAGT
>NZ_JBWKOU010000012.1:0-174196 GCF_059416245.1 Curvibacter sp. GW821-FHT09D12
CGGCTGCGATCTTCAAGCGATTTTGAGCGGTGCCTGCCGCTCTCAAAAGGCCACCTTCGGGTGGCTTTTTTCATGGCCGAGTGTATTTTTGTGTTCGGGGAAGAAGTATCGAATAACGGTACTTGATGGCTTAAAGGTGATCACCGGTAATCAAATTTGATGATTCCAAGAGGAGGCGACGAGATCATTTGCTCATCTTCAACACCACCCCGGAGTCATTCATGTCCTCGCGCCAAGCCCCTGTGCCTCACCCAGTCGCCTCTGTGGCGCGCGATTCCCGCGCCTGGCAGTTGCAGGTCTGGGCTTCGTTTGCGCTGGCCGTCTCCTTGTGCAGCATCGGCCTGGCCTGGTTGCCGGGCCAGGACCTGGACCGTGCCTTCATGGTGATGGGCTATGTGTTTTGTTTGACGGCCGTGTTGGTTCTGTCCAAGTCGGTGCGCGACCAACAGGCCACGGCGGCGGAATCCCCGATGTGGCGCCTGGTGGTCTGGGGTGGTTTTACCGTGGCCATGGGCCTCACAGGCTGGGGCCTGCTGCGCATGAACATCAGCGAAACCTACAAGGCTTACCTGGGGGTGAGCTGGCTCTATCTGGTGAGTTCGGCCTTCACGCTGGCCAAGACGCTGCGCGATGCCCACGAGGCCTCGCTGGCCCAGGCCCGAGCTGACGCCCGTGCCCAACTGCGCCGTGAAATGCAGCAAGGCCTGGCGCCCGATGCACAGTGAACCGTGAACGGATCTCGATGTCATGCCTGGAGCCACCATGAACTCTTCCTCTCTTTTCCAGCGGGTCCGGACTCGCCTGTGCCTGTGCGCACTGCTGGCGCTGGGCACCGGCACGGCTTGCGCCCAGAGCGAGGCTTCGGCGGCCTTGTCGCTGATGCCTCTGGCGTCTGTGGTGGCGGTGGCCGGCGGCGCCTCGGCGGCCGCGGCGCTGCCTGTGGCCTTGTCGGTCGGTGGCGCGGTGCTCACCGTGCAGGCCGTGCAGTCGACGGCGCACGGCACGCTGATGGTGCTGGAGCGGGCCTCGGATGGCGCCCAGGTCAGCCTTCAACTGACGGGCCGGGCGGGGGCTCGGGTGGCTGGCAGCGTGGGGACCGCCGTGGTGTGCAGCGTGATCGGCACCGGCGTCCTGCTGTCGGTGGCCGGTGAACTGTTGGCCTTCGTGCCGAATGCGCTGGGTCGTGCCCTGCTGCATGACGAGCGTGTGTTGTGAAGGGGGTGGTCATGCTGCTGCACCTGAAGATCGCCCGCTGCTGGATCGCCGCCAGCCTGGCCTGCATGATGAACATCGCGCCGGCCCAGGCCGGGCAGGACTGCCAGGACCGGGGCCCGACCGTCGCCACGGTCACCCAGGGCATGGCGCTGGCCGCCCGTGTGGCCCGAGCGCTCGACGCGAGTGGCGCCCGGGTGGTGGTTCTGGGGCGCGCCGGGCAGGACCTCAGTGCCTATGGCCTGCGCTATTCACACCTGGGTTGGGCCTATCAAAGTGCCGATGGTGCATGGCGTGTGCTGCACAAGCTCAACACCTGCGGCACGGCCCGTTCGTTGGTCATGCGCCAGGGGCTGGGCGAGTTCTTTCTGGATGGCTTGTGGCGCTACGAAGCTGTCTGGGCTGTGCCCAGCCCGCAGGTTCAGGCCGCCCTGCTGCCTGGGCTTCAGAACCCGCAGCGCACGGCCTGGCTGCACGAACCGGCCTACAGCCTGGTCAGCTATGCCTGGGGGCAGCGGTACCAGCAAAGCAACCAGTGGGCGATTGAATTTCTGGCCGCGGCCATGGCCCCCGAGGTGCATGACCGAGCCCAAGCCCAGGCCTGGCTGCGTTTGCAAGGTTATCAGCCCACGGTCTTGCGTCTGGGACCGTTGACCCGGCTGGGGGCACGGGTCTCGCGGGCCCAGGTGGCTTTCGATGACCATCCCCCCGATCAGCGCTTCAGCGACCGCATCGTGACCGTCACAGTGGACTCGGTGCTGGCCTGGCTGCCGCGTGCCGGCCTGGCGGGTGACCCGCAGCGGGAAACCCTGCCTTGAGGGCCAGCCTCGGACCTGTTGCTGCGATCAGAATTCAAGGTGTCAAAAGGGAGTTCCGTCATGTCTCAATCGCTTCGTCTTTCCGAAAAATGGTTTCGCCGTGGCCTGTGGGGGGTGGCGCTGGTCTTTGCCGGCTTTCTGACCGGCCTGGGCAGTGCCATCGTCGATGACCTGCCCAAGGTCGAACGGCACGTTCAGGTGGCTGATTTCATGGACCGCACGGCCACCACCCGGGCGCGCGACCAGCTAAAGCAGGCCCGTCAGGCGCGTGAGGACGCCGCCCAGGCCCTGGAGCAGGCGCGCCTGGCTCACTCGCGCGCCCAGGCCGACAACCAGGCCGCACGCGAAACCTTCAACAACTGGTTGTCCACGCGCCATGCCACAGCCCGACCCGAGCAAGACCCGCAACTGGTGCAGCGCACCCAGGAGCTCGACGGGCTCAAGCAGCGCGAGCGCGAGGCCTTGGCCGTGGTAGAGACGCAGCAGCAGGCCGAACTTGACGCTCGCCAGCACGAGAGCCAGGCCCAGCAGCAACTCAGCGAGCTGGAGCGGGATGCCCAGTCGGGCTGGCAGGCCGCCAGCCGGCAGCAGGAGCTGCGCGTGTTCCTTTACCGCCTGGCGCTCACCCTGCCTTTGCTGGTGTTGGCGGGCTGGTTGTTCGTGAAGCAGCGCCAAAGCAGCGCCTGGCCCTTTGTGTGGGGCTTCATCGGCTTCGCCTTGGTCGCGTTCTTTGTGGAACTGGTGCCCTACCTGCCCAGTTACGGCGGCTATGTGCGCTATGGCGTGGGCATCGTGGTGACGGTGCTGGTGGGGCGTTACGCCATCCTGGCGCTGAACCGTTACCTGGCCGCGCAGCAGGCGGCCGAGGCCGAACCCGATCAGCGACGACGCGATACCCTGGACTACGACCAGGCCTTGGGCCGCCTGGCCAAAAGCGTGTGCCCGGGCTGCGAGCGACCCGTCGATCTGAAGCTGCCGGGCCTGGACTTCTGCCCCCATTGCGGCATCGGCTTGCACGACCATTGCGGCCAGTGTCACACCCGCAAAAACGCCTGGGTGCGCTATTGCATCAGTTGTGGTGCGCCGGCACGGCCACCGCAGCCTTCGCCCTGAGATCGGCCTGCGGAGGGTGCCGATCCGATCCGGCTTTTGCTCAGGCCGCCAGGGTGCGATGCGCCACCGGGGTCTCGGGCACCGGGTAGCCCGCGGCACCAAAGGTGGCCACCACGGCCTTGTGGGTGTCGAAATACACCTGCCAGTAGTGGTCGGTGTGGGTGTAGGGGCGCACACAGAGCAAGGGGCCCTCAGGGGTGAACTGCAGGATCTCGACATCGGGGGCAGGGGTGGCTGCCACGTTGGGGATGCTGCTCACGGCGGCCTTCAGGCGGTTGATGGCGTCTTGCACGTCCACCCCGTTGGCCACTTTGGCCACGCAGTCCACCCGCCGCACCGGCAGCGTGCTGAAGTTCTGGATGGTGTCCGAGAACACCTTGTTGTTGCCCACGATCGTGACCACGTTGTCGGGGGTGACGATGGTGGTGCCGAACAAGCCCAGTTCGCGCACGGTGCCGGTCACGCCGCCCGCGCTGACGAAATCACCCACCTTGTAAGGTCGCAGCACCTGCAGGAACACGCCGGCCGCAAAGTGCGTCAGCAAGCCGCCCCAGGCGGTGCCGATGGCCAGGCCCGCGCCAGCCAGCAGGGCTGCAAACGAGGTGGTGCTGACGCCGAAGATGTCCAGGATGGCCATCACCAGCACGATGTTCAGCAACACCGTGAGGATGGATTTCAGGTACTCGGCGAGGGTTGCGTCCACTTTGCTGCCCCGGGCCAGCACCGTGCCCAGCAGGCGCACCACCAGGCCAATCAGCCAGCGGCCGACGATCCAGGCCGCGATGGCCCCCAGTACCTTGAGGCCAAAATCGGCCCCCTGTGTGTTCAAGAAATGCCAGATGGCTTCTGTGTTCATGTTGGCGAACCTCCTGCGCGCAGCTTACTTTTTGTAGCGTTTCTGGAGCGCGTCTGGCCTTCGCGAAAGTGCCTGAAACCGTCAAAAGTTGGCAGATAAGCAAGGATTGCTTGCACTTGAGCGACGAAGGCGCGGGTCTGGCACCGGTCTGGCCTCGGAGGCCACCGCGAATCATCCCTCGCGCACACGCAGGGGTTTTTCAGGGACCGGGTAGCCTGCGTCGACCATGGCGCCCAGCACCACACGATGGGTGTCGTAAAACACCTGCCAGTAATGGTCGGTGTGGGTGAAGGGGCGCACGTTCAACACCGGGCCTTCGGCGCTGAATTCGGCGATGCCGATCTCGGGCGGCGGTTCGGTGCAGACATGGGGCACGGTCGTCAGCGCGGTACGGATGCGGGCCATGGCCTCGTCCGCGTCGACGCCATGGGCCAGCTTGAGCTGGCAGTCCACCCGGCGTGCCGGCAGCGCACTGTAGTTGCGGATCACCTCGGAGAACACCTTGTTGTTGCCCACCAGGGTCAGCACCTGGTCGCTGCTGATCAACTGGGTGTTGAACAGTCCCAGTTCGCTCACCCGGCCGGTGATGCCGGCCAGGTTCACGTGGTCGCCGACCCGGTAGGGTCGCAGCACCTGCAGGAACAGGCCGGCGGCAAAGTGGCTCAGCAGGCCGCCCCAGGCTGCGCCGAGGGCCAGGCCGGCACCGGCCAGCAGCGCCGCCAGCGAGGTGGTGCTGATGCCGAAGATGTCGAGGATCAGCACCACCAGCAGGGCGTGCAGCAGACCTTTGCTGATGGAGGTCAGGTACTGGGCCAGGGTGGGGTCCATGTGGCCGCGCAGCAGGGCCAGTCGGATCACGCGCGTGAGCTGGCTGATCAGCCAGCGCCCGGTCACCCAGGTGGTGAGTGCGCCAAGGACCTTCAAGGCCAGCTCCAGGCCTTGGGTGGTCAGAAACTGCCAGACGACTTCGGGGTTCACGGGGCTCTCCTTCCAACTGCGGGCTGGGCAGCATAGGGAGCCTGGGCAGAAGGCTGGTTAGCGCATGACACGGGCGGTAAGCAATTGCTGCTGTGGCCCTGAGCGGGTTCAGACCCCGCGGGCGCGCTCGGTCTTGAAGCGGGCGCGGAAGGCCGTGAACTGGCCCTGGTCCAGCGATTCGCGCACCTCGCGCATCAGGTTCAGGTAGTAGTGCAGGTTGTGCACGGTGGTCAACATGGGGCCCAGCATCTCGCCGCAGCGATCCAGGTGGTGCAGGTAGGCGCGGCTGAAGCCCTCGCGTCCGCCGTCGGCCCAGCTCACGCCCGAGGTCCCGGCGCAGGCATAGCAGGTGCAGGTGGCATCCAGCGGCTGCGGGTCGCTCTTGTGGCGGGCATTGCGCAGCTTCAGGTCGCCATAGCGCGTGAAAATGGTGCCATTGCGTGCGTTGCGGGTCGGCATCACGCAGTCGAACATGTCCACGCCCTGGGCCACGCCCTCGACCAGGTCTTCCGGTGTGCCCACGCCCATCAGGTAGCGCGGCTTGTGGGCCGGCAGGCGGTGCGGGGTGTGGGCCATGATGCGCAGCATCTCGTCCTTGGGTTCGCCCACACTGACGCCGCCCACCGCATAGCCCGGAAAATCCATCTCGACCAGGGCCGCCAGCGACTCTTCGCGCAGGTTCTCGAACATGCCGCCCTGAACGATGCCGAACAGGGCGTTGGGGTTTTCCAGCCGGGCAAATTCGGTCTTGCAACGCTGGGCCCAGCGCAGTGACAGCTCCATTGAGCTGCGCGCTTCACGCTCGGTGGTCAGGTGGCCCTTGGTCTCGTAAGGCGTGCATTCATCGAACTGCATCACGATGTCGGAGTTCAGCACGGTCTGGATCTGCATGCTGATCTCAGGCGTGAGAAACAGCTTGTCGCCATTCACCGGGCTGGCGAACTTGACGCCTTCTTCGCTGATCTTGCGCATGGCCCCCAGGCTCCAGACCTGAAACCCACCCGAGTCGGTGAGGATGGGCTTGTTCCACTTCTCGAACTGGTGCAGGCCGCCAAAGCTTTGCATCACATCCAGGCCCGGACGCATCCACAGGTGAAAGGTGTTGCCCAGGATGATCTGTGCGCCCATGTCTTCGAGGCTGCGGGGCATCACGCCCTTGACCGTGCCATAGGTGCCCACGGGCATGAAGATGGGCGTTTGCACCACACCGTGGTTCAGCGTGAGCGTGCCCCGGCGCGCATGGCTGTCGGGGTCGGTGGCGAGGAGGTCGAAATTCAGCATGGCGGGGATTGTAGGAGGGGTGGGGCGCCAGGGGGCGCGCGGCGCCTGGCCTCAGGGGCAATTGCTGGGCAGCGCCAGGCGGGGGGCCGGCCCGTCGGGCAGGGGGCGATCGGGCGGCGGCAGCCGCACGCAATAGGTGCCCAGTGGGCCCTGCACCCGTGCCAGCCGGCCACCGTCGCCGCGATCGCTTTCCTGAAGGCTTGTCGTGCCCGGGGCTTCGCCAGGGCTTGGCGCTGCAAAACGATCCGGAAAGCGGCGCCCGTCGCCGTGCTGCTGTTGCCAGCGGCGCTCGCGTTGCAGGCTGTTGGCCAAGGCCTCCGGACTGAGCCGCAGGGCCTGGGGGCGGGTTTGAGGGGCCGACTCGGGCGCCGCCTGTGGGGGCTCGGCGCGCGTTGGCGCCAAGGCCGGCATGGAGAGCGCTTCGGTCCGCTCTGCCGCCGGCGCTGCGGACGTGATCGTTGCCGTGGTGGGCGGCCCATGCGCCGTCGTGCGGGTCGCCCGGCTTGATTTGTTCAAGGGGGCTGGTGGTGACGCCGCGGGTGCTTCGGCAATCCATCGAGCCTGCATCACGATGGGGGCGGCCTGTGGCAGCGCGGGGGCAGGGTCCGAGGGGCCCTGCCACGCCAGGAGCAGCAGCCCATGCAGCAAGACGGCCAGGCCGACGGCCCAGGCGGTCTGGCGCGATGGCCGGTGTTCAGTCGCTCGCGGCATCCGGCTCGGTGCGTTCCTCTGAGCCCGGCGACCAGGCCAGCAGATCACCCGGCTGGCAGGCCAGGTAGTCGCAGATGGCGGCCAGGGTGTCGAAGCGCACGCCCTTGACCTTGCCGCTTTTGAGCAGGGACAGGTTGGCCTCGGTGATGCCGATGTGGGCGGCCAGGTCGCGTGACTTCACCTTGCGACGCACCAGCATTTCGTCCAGTTTGACCAGGATGGGCATGGGCTGTACCCGTCTCAGACGAAGGCTTCGGTTTCGGCCTTGAGCCGCTGGCCCTCGGCCATGACCTGGGACAGCAGGCGCATCAGCAGCCCCAGGATCAGCAGGCTGATCTCGAAGGAGCCCAGTGAGACCGTCACGATGCCGCCGTGCTGCCCCGAGGCCAGCCACGACAGCAAGGCCGTGACCCCTGCGCCGTAAAGCACGCTGAGCACCGCCATGGCCATCAGGCCCTGGCCCAACTGCCTGAAGCCGCACACCACCTGAGCCGAGAACACCTGGCCCTCGATGAAGGCGGCGCAGATGCGGCGCAGGCTCAGAAGGCTGAGGGCCAGGGCCGCCAGCGGCAGGCACTCGAGGCCCAGCCCGGCCAACTGCCAGGGCCAGCTCAGGCTGGAGGGCGGCTTCAAGCCTGCCAACTGGGCCTGCAAAGGCAGCAAAAGGCTGTGCCAAGGGCTGTCGCCACCTTGACCCAGGCCGATCCAGCGGGCCACGGAAAACCCGAGTCCCAGCAGACCACAGGCCCAGGTCAGGCCGTTGAGCAGGCGCGAGAGGCGTTGGAAGGCCGGGGATTGGAGCGTGTTGTTCATGGGGTGTAGACAGGCATTAATTTCTGTAAAACAATAATATTTTGTTGATTTGCAGAAATTTAGTCAAACCATGAGAGGTGTGCTTATGTCTTTTGTGCGTCTTTGTGTGCCGCTTGGGCGGGCTTTTTCAGTGGCCTTGCTGGTGCTGGGGTTGGCCGGCTGCGGCAGCGTGCCCTTGGCCTCGTTGTGGAAGTTGCGGGCCTTGCAGCTGGAGGAACTGGACCCTGGCGCCGTGCGTGCGGCCCTGGTGGCGCCTGCGTCCTTGCGCCTGAGCCCGCTTTCCTTGACCCTGGACGTGACGGTGGCCCGCGAGCTGCCCCCCGTGAACGGGCAGGCCGCCTGGGAGACGCTGGAGGAGAAGCTGCCGCTCGAAGAGTTGCGGGGCGCGGCCGAACTCAGCCCCTTGGCGGGCGAGGTGGGCCCCGGGCTGCAGTTGCATGTCTGGCGCATCGCACCGGCCAGCCTGGCCCGCCTGCAGGCCTTGCGCAGCCAGGCCCTGGGCTGGAAAGGCAGTGAGGGCAAGCGCCGGCTCGGCCTGGGCCTGGCCTTTGAGGGCTGTCAGCCGCCGGGGGCGTCGCGCAGCCTGCGGGTGAGCACGCTGCTGCGCTTCCAGGCCCAGGGCGAGTACATCGCCGTGCTGCGCGATGCCGACCTGAGCACCCTGCTGCCGAAGGAGGAGCAGGCCCGGCGCTTCCCGAGCTGTGCCCCGTGATCAGTCGGGCTGGCGCTCCAGCAGCATCGCATCCCCATAGCTGAAGAAGCGGTACCGCTGGGCGATGGCGTGGCGGTACAGGGCCATGATGCGTTCGTAGCCGGCCAAGGCGCTGACCAGCATCATCAGCGTGCTCTTGGGCAGGTGGAAGTTGGTGATCAGCACATCGACCACCTTGAAGGCAAAGCCGGGCGTGATGAAGATCTGCGTGTCGCCCGAGGTCTGGCCCGACTGGGCCCAGGATTCGAGGGTGCGCACGGTGGTGGTGCCCACGGCGACCACGCGGCCGCCGCGCTGGCGGCAGCGCTCCAGGGCGGCCAGGGTCTCGAGCGGCACCTGGTACCACTCGCGGTGCATCTTGTGTTCGGCCAGGTTCTCGGTCTTCACGGGCTGGAAGGTGCCGGCGCCCACATGCAGGGTGACGCTGGCGCGCTCAATGCCGCGCGCGGCCAACCGGGCCAGCAGGGGCTCGTCAAAGTGCAGGGCGGCCGTCGGGGCGGCCACCGCACCGGGGTGGCGGGCGAACACGGTCTGGTAGCGCTGCTCGTCCTCGGCCGAGTCGCCGTGCTCGATGTAGGGCGGCAGGGGCACATGGCCGTGGGCGGCCATCAGGGCATGGGGCTCGCCGCTGAAGCGAAAGCGGAACAACGCGCCGTCCTCATCCGGCCAGCGGCCCAGCAAGGTGGCGCTGAAGCCGCCGACCATCTCCAGCGTGCTGCCCACGGGCGGCTTTTTGCTGACCTTCATGTGGGCCACCACCTCGTGGTCTTGCAGCACGCGCTCGACCAGCAATTCGACCTTGCCGCCGGTGGATTTCTCGCCGAACAGGCGGGCCTTGATCACCTGGGTGTCGTTGAACACCAGCAAGTCGCCCGCGCGCAGCAGATCAGGAAGTTCTTTGAAGATGCGGTCGATGGGCGAGGGGCCGGTGCCATCGAGCAGGCGGGAGGCGCTGCGCTCGGCAGCGGGGTGTTGGGCGATCAGTTCAGGTGGCAGCTCGAAGTCGAAATCAGCCAGGGTGAACGGACGGGATGCGGGATGAAGCGTCATGGTGCTTGAGGGCCTGACAGGCCCGTGCCAAGGTGGAAAAGGCGGAGATTTTCTCACGGGGTGGACGCACAGCTTGAAAGACTGGGTAAAAATACAGTCATGGCCCCCAAGCCCTCCGCCCCACTGCCGTCACCAGCCAAGCCTGCCAAGGCGGATCCAGCCGCTCCGGCCGGGCGTGAACTCTCGCCGCCGCAAAAAGCCCTGCTCAAGATGGGGCTGCGCCGTGACATCGACCTGGCCCTGCACCTGCCGCTGCGCTACGAGGACGAGACCCGCATCACCTTGCTGCGCAACGCCCGCGATGGCGACACGGTGCAGATCGAGGTCACGGTGGTGAAAAGCGAGATCACCATGCGCCCGCGCCGCCAGTTGGTGGTGACGGTGGAGGATGAGAGCGGCAGTTGCGAACTGCGGTTTTTCAGTTTCTACCCTTCGCACCAGAAGACGCTGGCGGCGGGTGCGCTGTTGCGCGTGCGGGGCGAGATCAAGGGCGGCTTCTGGGGGCGGCAGATGCTGCACCCTGCGTTCCGCCTGGCCGGGGGCGAACTGCCCACGGCGCTGACGCCGATCTACCCCACGGTGGCCCAGTTGCCGCAGCCCTACCTGCGCCGTGCCGTGCAGTCGGGTCTGATGCGCGCCGACCTCAGCGAGACCATCCCGCCCGAGGTGCTGCAGGGCATCGATTTTCTGCGCCTGTCGGATCTGCGTTCAGCCCTGTCCTTTCTGCACCACCCCACACCGGATGTGTCGCTGGCCGCGCTGGAGGACCACAGCCACCCGGCCTGGCAGCGCCTGAAGGCCGAAGAGTTGCTGGCGCAACAGCTGTCGCAGCTCGAATCCAAGCGCGAGCGGGCGCGTCTGCGCGCCCCGGCGCTGCAGCCCCGGCACCAGCGAGGTGTGCTGTCCTTGCACGAGCAGTTGCTGTCGGTGCTGCCTTTTGCGCTGACGGCCGCGCAGCGCCGGGTGTGTGAGGAAATCGCGCACGATCTGGCGCGTGGCGTGCCCATGCACCGGCTGCTGCAAGGTGACGTGGGCTCAGGCAAGACGGTGGTGGCGGCGCTGGCGGCCGCGATCTGCATCGACGCCGGCTGGCAATGCGCCTTGATGGCCCCGACCGAAATCTTGGCCGAGCAACACTTCGGCAAGCTGGTCGGCTGGCTCGAGCCCCTGCTGGCGCCCCTGGGCAAAAAGGTGGCCTGGCTGGCGGGCGCCCAGAAAAAGAAAGAGCGGGGCGCGGCCCTGGCCCTGGTCGAAAGCGGCGAGGCCGCCCTGGTGGTGGGCACGCACGCGGTGATCCAGGATCAGGTCAAGTTCAAGAACCTGGCCCTGGCCCTGATCGACGAGCAACACCGCTTCGGCGTGGCCCAGCGCCTGGCCCTGCGCAGCAAGCTCGATGACGGCAGCGGGCGTGAGCCGCACCTGTTGATGATGAGTGCGACACCCATCCCGCGCACCCTGGCCATGAGCTATTACGCCGATCTGGATGTGTCCACCATCGACGAACTGCCACCGGGGCGCACCCCCATCGTGACCAAGCTGGTTTCCGACAGCCGGCGCGATGAGGTGGTTGCCCGCATTGCCGATCAAATTGCTCAAGGGCGCCAGGTCTATTGGGTTTGCCCGTTGATCGAAGAGAGCGAGGCCCTGGACCTGAGCAACGCCACGGCCACCCATGCCGACCTCAGCGATGCCTTGCCCGGCGTGATGGTGGGGCTGCTGCACTCGCGCATGCCCACGGCCGAGAAGAAGGCGGTGATGGAACTCTTCACCAGCGGCCAGATGGGCGTGCTGGTCAGCACCACCGTGATCGAGGTGGGGGTGGATGTGCCCAATGCCTCGCTGATGGTGATTGAGCACGCCGAGCGCTTCGGCCTGAGCCAGCTGCACCAGTTGCGTGGCCGGGTGGGGCGCGGCGCGGCGGCATCGGCCTGTGTGTTGCTGTATGCCACCAACGAGAGCGGGCGCCTGGGCGAGACGGCCCGCGAGCGTCTGCGCGCGATGGCCGAGACCGCCGACGGCTTTGAGATTGCCCGGCGCGACCTGGAGATCCGGGGGCCGGGCGAGTTCCTGGGCGCGCGTCAATCGGGGGCGCCGCTGTTGCGTTTTGCCGATCTGGCCACCGACACGGTGCTGCTGGACTGGGCCCGGGAGGCCGCGCCGCTGATGCTGGACCGTTACCCTGAAAAGGCCCAGACGCACGTGAGCCGCTGGTTGGGAGGAAAATCGGAGTTCCTCAAAGCCTGAGGACTGGCCGGGCCCCTTCGGACCCGGCGTGCAGCGAAGACCTTCATGACCCTGACTGAACTCAAATACATCGTGGCCGTGGCGCGCGAAAAGCACTTTGGCAAAGCGGCCGAGGCCTGCTTTGTCTCGCAGCCCACCTTGTCGGTGGCGATCCGCAAGCTCGAAGACGAGCTGGAGGTGAAACTGTTCGAGCGCAGCGCCAACGAGGTCAGTGTCACCCCGCTGGGTGAAGAGATCGTGCGCCAGGCGCAGAGCGTGCTGGAGCAGGCCGCCGCGATCAAGGAAATCGCCAAGCGTGGCAAAGACCCTTTGGCCGGCGCCTTGAAGCTCGGGGTGATCTACACCATCGGCCCCTACCTGCTGCCCGATCTGGTGCGCCAAGCCATCTCGCGCACGCCTCAGATGCCCCTGATGCTGCAGGAGAACTTCACCGTCAAGTTGTTGGAGATGTTGCGCACCGGCGAGATCGACTGCGCCATCATGGCCGAGCCCTTTCCGGACACCGGCCTGGCGCTGGCGCCGCTGTACGACGAGCCCTTCATGGCCGCAGTGCCCAGCACCCATGCGCTGGCTGCGCGCAAGAGCATCACAGCCGAGGAGATGAAGAGCGAGACCATGCTGCTGCTGGGCAACGGCCATTGCTTCCGTGACCATGTGCTGGAGGTGTGCCCCGAGTTCGCCCGTTTTTCAAGCAATGCGGAGGGCATCCGCAAGAGCTTCGAGGGCTCCTCGCTGGAAACCATCAAACACATGGTGGCCGCCGGCATGGGCGTGACCCTGGTGCCTCGCCTGAGCGTGCCCAAGGACGCCCTGGCCCCGCGCACGCGCCGGCGCAAGAGTGACGACGAGGCCCACGTGGTGTACCTGCCCTTTGAAGGCGATGTCCCCTACCGCCGCGTGGTGCTGGCCTGGCGCCGCAGCTTCACCCGTTACGAGGCGATTGCCGCCTTGCGCAACTCGATCTACGCCTGCGAGTTGCCCGGCGTCAAACGCCTGTCGTGATGCCTTGAGCGTTCGTCCTACGTGTACGACCTTCTGGCGCCGTTACATTGAATCCTCTGATTACAAATGGCTTGCCGTCCATCCCCCTGAGCATGGCGGTCCAAGCCCTTGTGGATGGTTTGTTTTTCAACACTGAAGGAGTGACCCCATGGCCAAAGCCCCCCGCAGCACCCCCAAGTCGGTGCCCGCGATCAACATCGGCATCAGTGACAAGGACCGAGCCGCCATTGCGAAGGGCCTGTCGCGCCTGCTGGCCGACACCTACACCCTGTACCTGACCACGCACAACTTCCATTGGAACGTGACCGGGCCGATGTTCAACACCCTGCACACCATGTTCATGGTGCAGTACACCGAACTGTGGAATGCGGTGGACCCGATTGCCGAGCGCATCCGCTCGCTGGGCCATGTGGCGCCAGGCTCGTACGCTGATTTTGGCAAGCTGGCCACCGTGCCCGACGCCCCGGGCACCCCGCCCAAGGCGCTGGAGATGGTGCGCATCCTGGTCACCGGCCACGAAGCAGTGGCGCGCACGGCGCGCGAGCTGTTCCCCTTGGCCGACAAGGCCAGCGATGAACCTACGTCCGACCTGCTGACCCAGCGCCTGACGGTGCATGAGCAGACCGCCTGGATGCTGCGCTCGCTGCTCGAAGAGTGATTTCGCGGTTCTGAACGGTTCCGGGTGGATCCGGCCCGGGGCGGCTTGCTGCGAAAATCGCCACCGCCCTTCTTTGACCGAGTCCGCCCGCGATGACCGCCTCCGCCCCCCCTTCTTCTCCCAAACCGAGTCCCGCTTCGTCTTCGAGCCGACTGGCGCTTTACCTCAGCCTGATCCGCTGGGACAGGCCGGCCGGCTGGCTGTTGCTGCTGTGGCCCACGCTGAGTGCGCTGTGGGTGGCCAAGGGCGGCTTCCCGGGCTGGCACCTGCTGCTGGTGTTCACGCTGGGCACCATCTTGATGCGCAGTGCCGGGTGCTGTGTGAACGACGTGGCCGACCGCGGCTTTGACCGCCATGTGAAGCGCACGGCCAACCGGCCTGTCACCTCGGGGGCCGTCTCGGTGCGCGAGGCCCTGGTGGTAGGGGCCGTGTTGGCCTTGGTGGCCTTTGGCTTGGTGCTGACCACCAACGGGCCCACCATCCTGTGGTCTTTCGGTGCTTTGGCGGTCACCTTGTTCTACCCGTTTGCCAAACGCCTGGTGTCCATGCCGCAGGCCGTTCTGGGGGTGGCCTTCAGTTTTGGCATTCCGATGGCCTTCACGGCACAGGATGTGCCTTTGTCGCCACTGGTGGGCTGGTTGGTGCTCAGCAACCTGCTGTGGGTGCTGGCTTATGACACTGAATACGCCATGGTGGACCGCGACGATGACTTGAAGATCGGCATGAAGACTTCGGCCATCACGCTGGGCCGGTGGGATGTGCTGGCCGTCACCGCCTTTTATGTGCTGAGCCTGCTGATTTGGGGGCTGGTGTTGCAAGGGCGCGTGCCGGCGGTCTTTTTGGGTGGGGGGCTGCTGGTGGCCCTGGCCCAGGTTGGCTGGCATGTGGGCCTGATCCGGCACCGAAGCCGGGACGGCTGCTTCAAGGCCTTTCGCGCCAACCACTGGTTGGGCGCGACCTTGTTTGCCAGCCTGTTGCTGGCCGGCTGGCTGGCCTGAATGAAAAGGCCCGCTCGGGGCGGGCCTGTTCGATGCAGAGCGCTTAGGCCCTCAGAAGGTGTGAGCCTTGGCCTTGTGCGCGCTCTTGGCGTGCTTGGCATGCTTGCTCTTGGCCTTCTTGCCGTGTTTGCCGGCTTTTTTGGCATGTTTGCCCGAGGCCTTGGCGCTGTGCGGCGTCTTGGCGGCGGCTTCGGTGCTGGTCAGGGCCAGGGGCATGACCACCAGGGCGGCCGAGAGAATCGCGGTAAGCAGTTTTTTCATGTTGTGTCTTGGTTGGTTGAGGGTTGGCCGCCACGGCACCGTGCCGTATGGCTGCTGGCGCCTTGACGGGGGTATTTTCGCTGAAGTTGGACCGTCGCCAGGTTCAGGCCGCGCCGAATTCATCGCCCAGCTCCTGGGCGCGGGCGCGGGCCTTTTCCATGGCTTGCATGAAATGGGCCTTGACCTGGCTTTCTTCCAGCGAGCACAGGGCGGCGTAGGTGGTGCCCCCCTTGGAGGTGACGCGTTGGCGCAGCACCTCGGGCGGCTCGGTGGAGGCCCGGGCCAGTTCGGCCGCCCCCACAAAGGTGCCGATCGACAGCTTGAGTGCCTGGGCTTCGGTCAGCCCCATCTGGGCGCCTGCCGCCGCCATCGCCTCGATGAAATAGAACACATAGGCCGGGCCCGAGCCCGACAGGGCGGTGACCGCGTCGAGGTGGCTTTCTTCACTCACCCACAGCGAGTCGCCGGTGGTCTGGATCACCTGCTCGACCAGACTGCGGTCAGTCGGGGTGACCGCGGCGCGGGCAAACAGGCCGGTCATGCCTTTGCCCACCAGGGCGGGCGTGTTGGGCATGCAGCGCACCACGCGCTCGGTGCCGGTCCATTGGGCAATGCTGTCGCTGCGGATGCCGGCGGCCACGCTCAGGTGCAGGGCCTGGGTGGTGTGGGCACGCACCGCCAGGGCCGCGTCGCGGAAGGTTTGCGGCTTGACGGCCCAGACCACCAGGGCCGCTGGCGCCAGGCGGGCATCGGCGGTCTCGAAGGCCTGGATGCCGAAATCACGGGCCAGGCGCTCGCGGGCCTCGGCAAAGGGCTCGACGACGAGAATGTCCGAGGCCTGACGCCCCTGCTTGAGCAGGCCGCCAATGATGGCGCTGGCCATGTTGCCGCCGCCGATGAATGCGATTTGGGAGGTCATGAGGGTGCGTCCTGGTATTCGAAAGCTAGAAATTGGGTGATCTGGATCGGGCTGAAATTGTCGTCGCTCAGCACCACCAGGCTGCGCCGCCCGTTGCTCAGGGTAGGCCCCCAGCACAGGCATTCGCTGTTGTCCAGCCGGCTGATGCCGAGGCTGGCAAAGTCAGCGACCAGGGTTTTGGGCGCCACCGGCGCACCGGGCGGCAGGGTGCCGAGGTTCAGCACATCAGGCGCCTGGCGGGTGTCGATGCGGTACAGCGCCAGAGAGACCCCCACCCCCGTCATGTAGGCCCGCTCAAGCAGCAGCAGGTGGTGCTCGTCGGCCATGAGGATCTCGCTGATGCCGTTGTCGGCGGGTGCGCCCGGGGGCAGCGGGCTGCGCGGCACGGCATCGGGCTGGTAGGCAATCTGCCGGTCGGCCTGACCGGTGCGCAGGTCAAAGCGGGTCAGCCGGCAAGGGCCGCCGCGTTGCCCTGCGGAAGGCAGCGGACCGTCCTGCACCAGCGGGGCTTCCATGGATACCCAGGCGTAGCGGCCACTGGGGCTCAGGGCCAGGCCTTCAAACGCGAGGTTGTTGCGCGGGCCGTGGGCATCGTCGGCACTCAGCTTCAGCACGTCGGGCAGGGTGAACTCACGCAGCAGTCGCCCGTCCAGCGACATTTCGCGCAGCGCGGGCGGCAGGCCGCGGTTGACATCGCCTTCGCTGGTCCAGAGCAGGGTGCCGGTCTCAGGCCGGAATCGGATCGACTCGGGATCGGGGATCTCGGGTCGGCTGGCATCAGCCTGTTTGCGGTTGGGGTAAGTGCGGCCCTGGGCGTCGCGCAGCAGGGTCACGTTCTGGACGGCCAGGCCGGTGATGCCAGCTTCGGACACCTTCATGGCGAGGGTGTAGAAGCGCGCCGGGTGGCGGTCGGAGCGGTCGTCGCTCAGGGCATACCAATGACCGCTGACCGGATCGCGGTCGAGGCCGGACAGGCCTCCCACCGTGGTGTCTTCAAATTTCAGGTGGTAGGGCAGACGCTCTTCGCCCAGCAGGCGCAACTGCGGCCGCAGCCCGGCGTTGCCGGGGCGCAGGCCCAACGGGGTGCAGCCTGGCAGGGCACTGGCCAGCAGAGGGGCAGCGCCCCATTTCAGCCATTGGCGGCGGGACAGTCCCCGGGCGCCCGGAAGGGAGGTGTTACTGGGAAATTTCACGGGCCGAAGTCTAGGCGCTTTTTAAAACGCCTAGCCTGCGGGTGGGTGCTGCATCGCAGATTTTCAGGTCGCAGTCGCCTGGCGCACGGCCCGTTCCCAGTGGGCGATGCGTTCGGTGGCCTGGTCGCGCGCCATTTGCGGCACGAAGGTGCGTTCGGCGCGCCATTGTTGGCTGAGTTCGTCCAGCCCGGCGTAAAGGCCCGAGCCCAGCCCGGCCAGGTAAGCCGCGCCCAGGGCCGTGGTTTCGATCACGGCGGGCCGAACCACGGGGATGCCCAGCAGATCGGCCTGCATCTGCATCAGCAGGTCGTTGACGCAAGCGCCGCCGTCCACGCGCAGTTCGGTGACCGGGCTGCCACCGGCGGCCACGGCGTCGCGGCTCATGGCCTCAAGCAGGGCGGTGCTCTGGAAGGCAATGCTCTCCAGCGCGGCGCGGGCAATGTGGGCCAGGGTGGTGCCACGGGTGATGCCGGTGATGGTGCCGCGCGCCTCGGGGTTCCAATATGGGGCGCCCAGACCGGTGAAGGCGGGCACCATCATCACACCGCCGGCGTCAGGCACGCTCTGGGCCAGTTGCTGCACTTCGCTGCTGGACTGGATGGCGTTGAGTCCGTCACGCAGCCACTGCACCACGGCGCCGCCCACGAACACGCTGCCCTCGATGGCGAACTCGGCACGTGGGCTGGCCTGGGCGGCACTGGTGGTCAACAGCCCATTTTGGGAGGTCTGGAAGCGCTCGCCGGTGTGCATGAGCATGAAGCAGCCCGTGCCATAGGTGTTCTTGGCCATGCCGGGGTGGAAACAGGCCTGCCCGAACAAGGCACTTTGCTGGTCACCCGCCACCCCATTGATGCGGATGGCCTGGCCCAGCAGATCGGGGCGCACCAGGCCGAAGTCGGCGTTGGAGGGGCGCACCTCGGGCAGCAGTTGGCGCGGGATGCCGAGCAGGGCCAGCAAGTCGTCGTCCCACTGATTGGTGCGGATGTTGAACAGCATGGTGCGCGAGGCATTGCTGACGTCGGTGACGTGCACGGCGCCGCCAGTGAGTTGCCACATCAGCCAGCTGTCGACGGTGCCGAAGGCCAGTTCACCGGCCTCGGCCTGGGCCCGTGCGCCGGGCACGTTGTTCAGGATCCATTGCAGCTTGGTGCCCGAAAAATAGGCATCCACCAACAGGCCGGCGCGCTGCTGGATGAGGTCCGAATGGCCTTGTTCGCGCAATTGGGCGCAAGCTGGTTCGGCTCGGCGGTCCTGCCAGACGATGGCGTTGTGGATGGGCTGGCCAGTCTTGCGGTTCCAGACCACGGTGGTTTCGCGCTGGTTGGTGATGCCCAGGGCATGGATGTCACTCGCCTTGAGGCCGGCCTTCTGCAGCACGGCGCGAGCGGTGTCGAGCTGGGTCTGCCAGATCAGCATGGGGTCATGCTCAACCCAGCCGGGTTGAGGGTAGATCTGGGGCAGCTCTTGCTGGGCCTGGGCCACCACATGGCCAAGGGCGTCAAAAACAATGCTGCGTGAGCTGGAGGTGCCCTGGTCGAGGGCCAAGAGGTAGGTCATGTCGGGGTCCTGGAGATCCGGTCGGGCTGGGCGTTCAGGTCAGGCAGACGTCCAGGCGCACGCCGGCGTCTTCCAGCAATTGGGGGAAGGGGGCGGGGGGGGAGGCGTCGGTGAACAGGCGGTCGATCTGCGACAGGGTGGCGGCCTCGACCATGGCGGGGCGATTGAACTTGCTGGCATCGGCTGCCAGCCAGACCTCGCGTGCGTGTTCGATGATGGTCTGGGCGACTTTCACCTCCCTGTAATCGTAGTCACGCAATGATCCGTCGGACTCGATGCCGGAGATGCCGATGATGGCCAGGTCGACCTTGAATTGCCGGATGAAATCGACCGCTGCCTCACCCACGATGCCGCGGTCGCGGGGGCGCACCACACCGCCAGCCACGATCACTTCGAAGCTGGGGTTGCGGCACAGGATGGTGGCCACGTTGAGGTTGTTGGTGATCACCCTCAGGCCCTGGTGCTGCAGCAAGGCCTCGGCAATCGCCTCGGTGGTGGTGCCGATGTTGAGGATCAGTGAGCAGTCATCGGGCACCTGCTGGGCCACGGCGCGCGCAATGCGGGCCTTGCCCTCGGCGTGCAGCCCCTGGCGTTGCGGGTGGGCGATGTTTTCAGTGGTGGAGCTGGGAACGCGCACGCCGCCATGGAAGCGGCGCAGGGCGCCACTCTCGGCCACTTTTTGCACGTCGCGCCGCACGGTCTGCAGGGTGACTGACAGCTGTTCGGCCAGTTCTTCCACCGTGGCCGAGCCGCGCTCGCGGACCACTTCAATGAGTTTGAGTTGTCTGGGGTTGAAGTTCACGGTTCGCAGTCTGGCAGGGTTCGAGGCAGCGACTTTAAAGGGAAAAAAAAGGAACGCGTTAGGGGAAAACCAGAATCAAAAACGAAAAAAAAGGAACAATAATCGAAAAGTTGCGAACATTCGAAGCCCCTGCCAGCGCGCAACAACTGGTAGCGGGACCCGAGACAAACAAGTGGAAAGGTTGCGTGATGCAGCTTGAATTGGAAGGCATCGGCAAGACGATGGGGGCGGAGACTTGGCTCCACCCCATGAATCTGGCCTTGCGAAGCGGCGCTGTGACGGTGCTGCTGGGGGCGACGCAGGCGGGCAAGACCAGCCTGATGCGCATCATGGCGGGGCTGGACACGCCAAGCCAGGGCCGTGTGCTGGTGGATGGCAAAGACGTGACCGGGATGCCGGTGCGTGAGCGCGATGTGTCCATGGTGTACCAGCAGTTCATCAATTACCCGTCGATGACGGTGGCGCGCAACATCGCGTCGCCGCTGCTGTTGCGCAAGGCCCCCAACATCGATCAGCGTGTTCGGGAGCTGGCGACCAAGCTGCACATCGAGATGTTCCTGGAGCGCCTGCCGGCCGAGTTGTCGGGCGGGCAGCAGCAGCGCGTGGCTTTGGCCCGGGCGCTGGCCAAGCAAGCCCCGCTGATGCTGCTGGACGAACCCCTGGTGAACCTGGATTACAAGTTGCGCGAGGAGTTGCGCGAAGAGCTGACCTCACTGTTTGCCAGCGGTGACTCGACCGTGGTGTATGCCACCACCGAGCCCGGCGAGGCACTGCTGCTGGGGGGCTACACCGCGGTGCTGGATGAGGGTGAACTGCTGCAGTACGGCCCCACGGCCGAGGTGTTCCACCGCCCGCGTTCGCTGCGCGTGGCACGCGCTTTCAGCGACCCGCCGATGAACCTGCTGCAGGCCGATGCCTGCGAAGGGGGCGTGCGCCTGCGCGGCGGGCCGGCGTTGCCGCTGGCCCTGCCAGCATCGGCCGGAGCTGCCCAGATGACGGTGGGTCTGCGCGCCAGTGCGCTGCGGGTGCATGGCCGCCCGGGTGATGTCAGCCTGCCGGGCACGGTGGAGTTGGCCGAGATCTCGGGCTCGGACACCTATGTTCATGTGCACACGCTGGTGGGTGAACTGGTGGCGCAACTGACCGGGGTGCATTACTTCGAGCTGGGGGCTCCGATCACCTTGTCCGTGAGCCCCGCACAGGCCTATGTCTTTGATGCCATCGGTCAACTGGCCCTGGCCCCCGAACGCGCAGGAGGACACTGAGCATGGCCCGCATCGAACTCGATCTGGCGCATGCCTACCGCGCCAACCCGCAGCAGGACAGCGATTACGCGCTGCTGCCGCTCAAAATGACCTTCGACGACGGCGGCGCCTATGCGCTGCTGGGGCCTTCGGGCTGTGGCAAGACCACCATGCTCAACATCATGTCGGGGCTGCTGCAGCCTTCGCATGGCAAGGTGCTGTTCGACGGCCAGGACGTGACCCGCCTGAGCCCGCAGCAACGCAATATTGCGCAGGTGTTCCAGTTCCCGGTGATCTACGACACCATGACAGTGGCCGAGAACCTGGCTTTCCCGCTGCGCAACCGCAAGGTGCCTGAGGCGCAGATCAAGAAACGCGTGGGTGAGATTGCCGAGATGCTGGACATGAGCGGTCAGCTCAACCAGCGCGCTGCAGGACTGGCGGCCGACGCCAAACAGAAGATCTCCCTGGGCCGTGGCCTGGTGCGGCCTGACGTGTCAGCCGTGCTGTTCGATGAGCCACTGACGGTGATCGATCCGCACTTGAAATGGCAGCTGCGCCGCAAGCTCAAGCAGATCCACCACGAGCTCAAGCTGACCCTGATCTATGTGACGCACGACCAGGTCGAGGCCCTGACCTTTGCCGACCAGGTGGTGGTGATGACCCGTGGCCGGGCCGTGCAGGTGGGGCCGGCAGACGCTTTGTTCGAGCGCCCTCAGCACACGTTTGTGGGCCACTTCATCGGCTCGCCCGGCATGAACTTTCTGGCCGCTGACGTGGCTGGTGACAAGCTGGAGCTGGCGGGGCGGCACCTGCCGCTGCCAGTGGGCAAGGCCCTGCCGGATGGGGCGCTGAAACTGGGCATTCGCCCTGAGTACCTGACCCTGGCCAGCGCTGGGACACCCGGGGCCGTGCCGGCGCGGGTGCGCCAAGTGCAGGACGTGGGGACCCACCTGATGCTGAGCGCGGAGGTGCAGGGCACGGTGCTCAAAGCCCGTCTGGGGGTGGAGTGGCTGAAGCTGGCGGTGGGCGATGAGGTCTGGCTGCAGCTGTTGGGGCAGCACACCTGCTTTTACGTGAATGAGGAGCTGGTGTCATGAGCGCCGTGAACAAACCCGTGAACCAGAAGGCCTGGTTCCTGATCTTGCCCGTCATCCTGTGTGTGGCGTTTTCTGCCATCCTGCCCTTGATGACGGTGGTGAACTATTCGGTGCAGGACATCATCTCGCCCGAGCGCCGCGTGTTCGTGGGGACCGAATGGTTTGCCGCCGTGATGCGCGACGAGGAGTTGCATGGCGCGTTGCTGCGTCAATTGCTGTTCTCGTTGTCGGTGCTGCTGGTGGAGCTGCCGCTGGGTGTGCTGCTGGCGCTGTCGATGCCGGCGCAGGGCTGGAAATCATCAGCCGTGCTGGTGGTGGTGGCGCTGTCCTTGCTGATCCCCTGGAACGTGGTGGGCACCATCTGGCAGATCTACTGCCGTGACGACATCGGTTTGCTGGGCCACACGTTGCAGCAGATGGGCATCGAATACAGCTACACCGGCAACTCGACCCATGCCTGGCTGACGGTGCTGGTGATGGATGTCTGGCATTGGACGCCGCTGGTGGCCTTGCTGGGCTATGCCGGCCTGCGCAGCATCCCGGATGCTTACTACCAGGCGGCCCGCATTGATGGGGCCAGCAAGCTGGCGGTGTTCCGCTACATCCAGCTGCCCAAGATGCGTGGCGTGTTGATGATCGCGGTGCTGCTGCGCTTCATGGACAGTTTCATGATCTACACCGAACCCTTTGTGCTGACCGGGGGCGGCCCGGGCAATGCCACGACCTTCCTGAGCCAGTACCTGACACAGAAGGCGGTGGGTCAGTTTGACCTGGGGCCGGCGGCCGCTTTCTCGCTGATTTATTTCCTGATCATCTTGTTGCTCTGCTTCATCCTCTACAACTGGATGCAAAGCGTGGGCACGCAGAACCCGGAGGAGACCGGTCATGCATGAGAACCGCTTCCACAAGCGCTCGCTGTTCCTGCTGGCGTACATCGTGTTTGCCCTGTTGCCCATCTATTGGATGATCAACATGAGCTTCAAGACGAACGAGGAGATCCTGTCGAGCTTCTCGTTCTTCCCGGTTCACTTCACCTGGGCCAACTACGGGCTGATCTTCACCGACGCCTCGTGGTACTCGGGCTACATCAACTCGATGATCTATGTGGCCATCAACACCGTGATCTCGGTGTCCGTGGCCTTGCCGGCAGCGTATGCGTTCTCGCGCTACCGCTTTCTGGGTGACAAGCATGTGTTCTTCTGGTTGTTGACCAACCGCATGACCCCGCCCGCGGTGTTTCTGCTGCCCTTCTTCCAGCTCTACACCACGGTGGGACTGATGGACACGCACATCGCTGTGGCGCTGGCGCACCTCTTGTTCAACGTGCCGCTGGCGGTGTGGATTCTGGAAGGCTTCATGGGCGGCATCCCGCGTGAGATCGACGAGACCGCCTACATCGACGGCTACGGCTTTCCGCGTTTCTTCCTGACCATCTTCCTGCCCCTGATCAAGGCCGGGGTGGGGGTGGCGGCCTTCTTCTGCTTCATGTTCAGTTGGGTGGAGTTGCTGCTGGCGCGCACGCTGACCAGCGTGAACGCCAAGCCCATCGTGGCCACCATGACGCGCACGGTGTCGGCTTCGGGCATGGACTGGGCCACCCTGGCGGCGGCCGGCGTGCTGACCATCGTGCCAGGGGCCATCGTGATCTGGTTTGTTCGTCACTACATCGCGAAGGGTTTCGCGATGGGTCGAGTCTGAGGAGATTGGCATGTTTGAGTGGATGGCCTGGACCTTGCCGGTCGCCGTGTTCTTCAGTTGCATCGTGCTCATGCTGATTGGCATGACGGTGTGGGAAATCCGATCGCCCACGGTCGAGCGCAAAGGCTTTTTGCCGCTGCGCACCACGCGGGGGGATCGTCTGTTCATCGGGTTGCTGTCGGCGGCCTATGTGAACCTGGCCTTTGTCGGCCTGAGTGAAAAGCTGCAGGGGTGGTTGCACCTGGAGGCCGAGCCTTCGGTGTGGATCAGCTTTGTGCTGTCCACGGCCGTGCTGGCCCTGGTCATGCGCAAGGGTTGAGCACCACCCCCACGAATCAAGACAGGCATTCGGCTCGACCATTCCCCGGGGCCGGACGACTTCAACATCAACCGGGGATTTGCATCTGAGGAGACATCTCATGAAATTGCGTTACACGGCGCTTGCGCTGGCAGCGGCCCTGGCCGCCGGGTCATACGCCCACGCGGGAGAGGCTGAGGCGAAGAAATGGGTCGACAACGAGTTCCAGCCTTCGTCGCTTTCCAAGGACAAGCAGTTGGCCGAAATGAAGTGGTTCATGGAGGCCGCCAAGAAGCTGCAGGCCAAGGGCGTCAAGGAAATTTCGGTGGTGTCCGAAACCCTGACCACCCACGAATACGAGTCCAAGACCCTGGCCAAGGCCTTTGAGGAGATCACGGGCATCAAGGTCAAGCATGACCTGATCCAGGAAGGTGACGTGGTCGAGAAGCTGCAGACCTCGATGCAATCGGGCAAGTCGATTTACGACGGCTGGATCAGCGATTCCGACTTGATCGGAACCCACTACCGCTACGGCAAGATCATGAATCTGACCGATTACATGAGCGGCGCTGGCAAAGAGTTCACTGACCCCGATCTGGATCTGAAGGATTTCATCGGGACCAGCTTCACCACGGCGCCGGACGGCAAGCTGTACCAGTTGCCCGACCAGCAGTTTGCCAACCTGTACTGGTTCCGCGCTGACCTGTTTGCTCGCAAGGACCTGCAAGACAAGTTCAAGGCCAAGTACGGCTACGACCTGGGCGTGCCGCAGAACTGGAGCGCCTACGAAGACATCGCCGAGTTTTTCACCAACGACGTGAAGACCATCGACGGCAAGCCAATCTATGGCCACATGGACTACGGCAAGAAGGATCCGTCGCTGGGCTGGCGCTTCACCGATGCCTGGCTGTCGATGGCCGGCACCGCCGACAAGGGCATCCCGAACGGCATGCCGGTGGACGAGTGGGGCATCCGCGTGGCCGACGACAAGTGCACTCCGGTGGGGGCCTCGGTCTCCCGCGGTGGCGCGACCAACTCGCCGGCGGCTGTGTATGCCTTGACCAAGTACATCGATTGGATGAAGAAGTACGCGCCCAAGGAAGCCATGGGCATGACCTTTGGCGAAGCCGGCCCGGTGCCGGCGCAGGGCCAGATCGCACAGCAGATCTTCTGGTACACCGCCTTCACCGCCGACATGACCAAGAAGGGTCTGCCCGTGGTGAATGAGGATGGCTCGCCGAAGTGGCGCATGGCCCCTGGCCCCAATGGTCCCTATTGGAAGCAGGGCATGCAAAACGGCTACCAGGACGTGGGCTCGTGGACCTTCTTCAAGGACCAGGACCCCAACCGCACGGCCGCTGCCTGGCTGTACGCCCAGTTCGTGACCTCGAAGACCGTGTCGGCCAAGAAGTCGGTGGTGGGTCTGACCTTCATCCGCGACAGCGATATCCGTCATGAGTACTTCACCAAGAACGCCGCCAAGTACGGTGGTCTGATCGAGTTCTACCGCAGCCCGGCCCGCGTGGCCTGGACGCCCACCGGAACCAACGTGCCTGACTACCCGAAGCTGGCTCAGCTGTGGTGGAAGAACGTGGCCCAGGCCGTGACGGGTGAAAAGACCCCGCAAGGCGCCATGGACACGCTGGCGGAGGAGATGGACCAGGTGATGGGGCGTCTGGAGCGCGCTGGCATGAGCCATTGCGCCCCCAAGCTGAATGCGAAGAGCGATCCGTCCAAGTGGTTGAGCGACAAGGGTGCTCCGTGGGCCAAGTTGGCCAACGAGAAGCCCAAGGGCGAGACCATCAACTACGACAAGCTGCTGCAGGCCTGGAAGGACGGCAAGGTTCGCTGAGACCCGCACAGCGAACAGGTTCCGGCGGGGTGCTTGACATCCCGCCGGTTTGATATTCCAACAGGGCGCCCGGGAGGCCCTGAAGCAATGGCGGCGCCGGTGGCACCAGGTGCACCGGCCCGCCCCAAGATCATGAGCGAAACTGCACTGCCCCAAGCGACTGACCGAGCCCGGCTGATCGAGCGATTGGCCGAGTCACGCACCTACGACCTGGCGGTCATCGGCGGTGGGGCGACAGGGCTGGGGGTGGCGCTTGATGCCGCACTGAGAGGGTTGAGCGTCGTGCTGGTCGAGTCGCACGACTTTGCACAGGGCACTTCGTCACGGGCGACCAAGCTGGTGCACGGCGGGGTTCGTTACCTGGCCCAGGGCAATGTGTCGCTGGTGCGTGAGGCCCTGCATGAGCGCACGACCTTGCTGCACAACGCGCCACACCTTGCGCAGCCCTTGCCCTTTGTGATGCCGTCCTACCACTGGTGGGAATCGCCCTTCTATGGCATCGGGCTCAAGATGTATGACGCCCTGGCAGGCAAGGCCGGCCTGGGTGCCACCGAATTTCTGGGCAAGGCGCGCACCCGTGAATGCCTGCCCACGATCATCCAGGAGCACCTCTGGGGCGGGGTCAAATACTGGGATGGTCAATTTGACGATGCGCGCCTGGCCCTGGTGCTGGCGCGCACGGCCGCGGCACAGGGCGCCTTGCTGGTCAACTATTGCAAGGCCACGGGCCTGGTCCACGAGGCGGGCCGACTGGCAGGCTTGCGTTGCGAAGACCGGGAAAGCGGGCGCTCGTTCGAGTTGCGTGCCCGTTGCGTGGTGAATGCCGCCGGGGTCTGGGTGGATGCGCTGCGTGAACTTGATGGCCAGGCCAGTGGCCGCGCCACCAAACCCATGGTGGCGCCCAGCCAGGGCGTTCACCTGGTGGTGGATCGGGATTTTCTGCGGGGTGATCACGCCTTGCTGGTGCCCAAGACCGCAGATGGCCGGGTCTTGTTTGCCGTGCCCTGGCTCGGCAAGGTGATTCTGGGCACCACCGACACGCCCCGCGAGGATCTGGCGCGCGAGCCCGAGCCGTTTGCCGACGAGGTGGCTTTCATCCTGGACGAGTCGGCGCGCTACCTCCAGCGGGCACCGCGCCGCGAAGATGTGCGCAGCGTCTGGGTGGGGTTGCGTCCGCTGGTCAAGCCGGTGGAAGACGACGGAAGCACCAAGGGCATCAGCCGCGAACACACGGTGGCGGTGAGCAAAAGTGGCTTGGTCACCGTCACGGGCGGCAAATGGACCACCTACCGGGCGATGGCCGAGGATGTGCTGGGTAAAATCCAGGAAGCGGGCTTGCTGCCCAGGCTCGCAGCCTCCAGCACAGACCACCACCGGTTGATCGGCGCACCGGCGCCAGGCGGCGCCACTGTGCGTTTGAGCGACGCGCCGGGGGCTCATCTGTATGGTGATGAGGCCGCCTTGCTGGCGAGTCTGCCGGGGGCGGACGTCCTTGTCGCGCCGAACCTGACGGAAGCCATGGTTCGCTTTGCTGCGCGCTATGAATATGCGCGAAGCATCGAGGACGTGTTGGCACGGCGCAATCGCCTGCTGTTCCTGGATGCCCGGGCTGCCGCTGCAGCCGCCCCGGCGGTGGCTCGCATCCTGGAACAGGAGTTGGCCATTCCCCAGGCGACAGCCCCGTTTTTGGCGTTGGCTGAACGCTACGGCACCTTGCCCGCCTGACCTTCAAAAACGATTGACATCTTCTGGATAGTTTGCAATACTCACAGGCTTCGCTGTAAAAAGTGAAGTTTCTTGCCCAACGGAAGCGCATCAAAATGGTTTGCGGCGCGGACGACGGGCCCAAGACTGACTGGTGCTTTTGATGGTCAAGAGCCCTGGTACAAGTTGGGAATATTGAAATGATCCAGACAGAATCTCGGTTAGAGGTTGCCGACAACACTGGCGCCAAGTCCGTCCTGTGCATCAAGGTGCTCGGCGGTTCCAAGCGTCGCTACGCCAGTGTCGGTGACATCATCAAGGTGAGCATCAAGGAAGCCGCTCCGCGTGGCCGCGTCAAAAAAGGCGAGGTTTACAGTGCAGTAGTGGTTCGCACCGCCAAGGGCATCCGCCGTGGCGATGGCTCGCTCGTTAAGTTTGATGGCAATGCAGCAGTGCTGCTGAACGCCAAGCTGGAGCCAATCGGCACCCGCATCTTTGGACCCGTGACGCGTGAACTGCGTACCGAAAAGTTCATGAAGATCGTGTCCCTGGCTCCTGAAGTTCTCTGAGGACGCGAATCATGAACAAGATCCGCAAAGGCGATGAAGTGATCGTGCTCGCAGGGCGCGACAAGGGTAAGCGTGGCCAAGTGGTGCTGCGCAAGGATGACTCCCACGTGATCGTGGAAGGCATCAACCTGGTGAAGAAGCACACCAAGCCGAACCCTCTGAAGGGTACGACCGGTGGCATCGTGGAGAAGTCCATGCCCATCCACCAGTCCAACGTGGCCATTTTCAATGCTGCCACCGGCAAGGCTGACCGCGTCGGCATCAAGCTCCTGGCTGACGGCAAGCGCGTTCGCGTTTTCAAGTCCAGCGGCGAAGAAATCAAGGTGGCATGACCATGGCACGACTGCAACAACACTACCGTGAAAAAGTGGCTCCGGAGCTGATGGCCAAGTTTGGCTACACATCTCCGATGCAAGTGCCGCGTCTGACCAAGATCACCCTGAACATGGGCGTGAGCGAAGCTGTCTCGGACAAGAAGGTCATGGACAACGCCGTGGCTGACCTGACCAAGATCGCCGGCCAAAAGCCTGTGGTGACCAAGGCCAAGAAGGCTATCGCCGGTTTCAAGATCCGCGAAGGTCAAGCCATCGGTTGCATGGTGACCCTGCGTGGCGTGCACATGTACGAATTCCTGGATCGTTTCGTGACCGTGGCTCTGCCCCGCGTCCGTGACTTCCGTGGTATTTCGGGTCGTGCTTTTGATGGCCGTGGTAACTACAACATCGGCGTCAAAGAACAGATCATCTTCCCGGAAATTGAGTACGACAAGGTTGACGCCCTGCGCGGTCTCAATATCAGCATCACCACGACGGCCAAGACGGACGAAGAGTGCAAGGCACTGCTCGCCGGCTTCCGTTTCCCGTTCAAGAACTGAGGTGTCGTGTGGCTAAAGTAGCTTTGATCGAGCGCGAGCTCAAGCGTGAAAAACTGGCAGCCAAGTTCGCGAAGAAATACGCTGAACTGAAGGCTGTTGCCAACGATGCCAAGCGTAGCGACGAAGAGCGTGCTGCTGCCCGTCTGGGTCTGCAAAAGCTCCCGCGCAACGCCAACCCCACCCGTCAACGCAACCGTTGCGAAATCACGGGCCGTCCGCGTGGCACATTCCGTCAATTCGGTCTGGGCCGTGCAAAGATTCGTGAACTGGCTTTTGCAGGTGATATCCCCGGTATCACCAAGGCCAGCTGGTAAGCAGGCAGGAGAGATTAAACATGAGCATGAGTGATCCCATCGCTGACTTGCTGACCCGCATCCGCAATGCACAAATGGTGGCCAAGGCTACCGTGTTGGTTCCTTCGTCCAAAGTGAAGGTTGCCATCGCCCAAGTGCTGAAGGATGAAGGCTATATCGACGGCTTCCAAGTGAAGACCAACGAAGGCAAGACCGAACTTGAAATTTCCCTGAAGTACTACGCTGGTCGTCCGGTGATTGAGCGCATCGAGCGCGTCAGCCGCCCTGGTCTGCGTGTCTACAAGGGCCGTGACGCCATCCCCCAAGTCATGAATGGCCTCGGCGTGGCCATCGTCACCACTCCCAAGGGCGTGATGACCGATCGCAAAGCACGTGCTACCGGTGTCGGTGGCGAAGTGCTGTGCTATGTGGCTTAAACCGTGACATTGAGGAGAAACTGAAATGTCCCGCGTAGGCAAAGCACCGGTCGCCATCCCCCAAGGTGTGGATGTGTCGATCAAGGAAGACCAGATCAGCGTGAAGGGTACCGGCGGTACTCTGTCCCTGGCGCAAAACGCCCTGGTCAAGATCTCTAACGAAGAAGGCAAGCTGACGTTTGCCCCCGTGAATGACTCTCGCGAAGCCAATGCCATGTCCGGCACGCTGCGCCAGTTGGTCAACAACATGGTGGTGGGTGTTAGCAAAGGCTTTGAAAAGAAGCTGACTCTGATCGGCGTGGGCTACAAGGCCGCCGCTCAGGGCACCAAGCTGAACCTGGCGGTGGGCTACTCGCACCCCGTCAACATCGAAATGCCGCAAGGCATCACCGTGGCCACTCCGACCGCGACTGAAATTCTGATCAAGGGTGCTGACCGTCAGCGCGTGGGTCAGATCGCTGCTGAGATCCGTGCTGTTCGTCCCCCCGAGCCTTACAAGGGCAAGGGCATCCGTTATGCGGACGAGAAGATCACGATCAAAGAGACCAAGAAGAAGTAAGGAGCTGCAGCATGTTGACCAAAAAAGAGCAGCGTCTGCGTCGTGCACGTCAAACCCGCATCCGCATTGCCAATCAAGGCGTGGCGCGTTTGAGCGTGAACCGCACCAACCTGCACATCTATGCTCAAGTGATCTCTGGCTGCGGCACCAAGGTGCTGGCCAGCGCTTCGACTGCCGAAGCCGAAGTGCGCAGCTCGCTGGGTGCTTCCGGCAAGGGTGGCAATGCCGCCGCTGCCGCCATCATCGGCAAGCGCATTGCTGAAAAGGCAAAGGCTGCTGGCGTGGAGAAGGTTGCATTCGATCGCGCTGGTTTCGCTTACCACGGTCGCGTCAAGGCTCTGGCCGACGCTGCCCGTGAAGCAGGCCTGCAGTTCTAAGCGGACGGGAATAAAAAATGGCTAAGTTTCAACCCAAAGTTCAAGACGAAGGTCGCGACGACGGCATGCGCGAGAAGATGATCGCCGTGAATCGCGTGACCAAGGTGGTCAAGGGCGGCCGTATTCTCGGTTTCGCTGCCTTGACCGTGGTCGGCGATGGCGATGGTCGCGTTGGCATGGGCAAGGGCAAGTCCAAGGAAGTGCCTGCTGCCGTGCAAAAGGCGATGGAAGAAGCCCGTCGCAACATGACCAAGGTTTCCCTGAGGAACGGCACCATCCACCACAACGTGACCGGTCACCACGGCGCGGCTGTTGTGATGATGGCTCCGGCTCCCAAGGGTACCGGCATCATTGCTGGCGGCCCGATGCGTGCTGTGTTTGAAGTGATGGGTATCACCGATATTGTGGCCAAAAGCCATGGTTCGTCGAACCCTTACAACATGGTTCGCGCCACGTTTGACGCGCTGAAGAACTCGACCACTCCGTCGGACATTGCTGCCAAGCGCGGCAAGTCTGTCGAAGAGATCTTCGCCTAAGAAGGAGTCATTTCATGACGACCCAAAATACCGTGAAGATCCAGCTGGTTCGCAGCCCGATCGGCACCAAGGAATCGCACCGTGCGACCGTTCGTGGTCTGGGCCTGCGCAAGCTGAACAGTGTCAGCGAGCTCAAGGACAGCCCCGAAGTGCGCGGCATGATCAACAAGATCAGCTATCTGGTCAAAGTGCTCTGAGAGAAAGAACATGGAACTCAATAGCATCAAGCCCGCTGCTGGCGCCAAGCACGCCAAGCGTCGCGTTGGCCGTGGCATTGGCTCCGGTCTGGGCAAGACCGCTGGCCGTGGTCACAAAGGTCAAAAGTCGCGTTCCGGCGGCTACCACAAGGTGGGTTTCGAAGGCGGTCAAATGCCTCTGCAACGTCGCCTGCCGAAGCGCGGTTTCAAGTCGCATCTGCTGAAGTTCAATGCTGAGATCACTTTGTCTGATCTGGAAGCATTGGGTCAAGCCGAAGTTGATGTTGCCGCTCTGAAGGTCGCTGGTCTGGTTGGCGAATTGGCCAAGGTGGTCAAGGTCATCAAGACTGGTGAACTCACCAAGGCTGTGAAGCTCAACGGTATTGGCGCCACTGCTGGTGCCAAGGCTGTGATCGAAGCTGCCGGCGGCAGCTTCGCCTGATCCGTCTGAAAGACGTCCATCGTGGCAACTAGCGCAGCACAAATGGCAAAGACTGGGAAGTTCGGCGATCTTCGCCGACGCCTGGTGTTTCTGTTGCTCGCGCTCGTGGTGTATCGCATTGGCGCCCATATCCCAGTTCCGGGCATTGACCCGGCACAACTCCAGCAGCTCTTCCAAGGGCAGCAGGGTGGGATTCTGAACCTTTTCAACATGTTCTCCGGTGGAGCACTGTCGAGGTTCACGGTGTTCGCACTGGGCATCATGCCGTACATCTCGGCGTCGATCATCATGCAACTTCTGTCTTACGTCCTTCCTGCCATGGAGCAGCTCAAGAAGGAAGGTGAGGCAGGGCGTCGCAAGATCACCCAATACACCCGTTATGGGACGTTGGGGCTGGCGCTTTTCCAGTCGCTCGGCATTGCCGTGGCACTGGAAGGCACTGCAGGTCTGGTTATCTCTCCTGGTTTTGGCTTCCGCCTGACCGCGATGGTGAGCCTGACTGCCGGCACCATGTTTCTGATGTGGCTGGGTGAGCAGATCACTGAGCGCGGTCTGGGCAATGGTATCTCGATCCTGATTTTTGCCGGGATCGCGGCAGGTCTTCCGAAATCTATCGGTGGCTTGCTTGAACTGGTCAGCACCGGTGCGATGAGCATCGTGGTTGCGCTGTTCATCGTGGTCGTGGTGATCCTGGTGACCTACTTCGTCGTTTTCGTCGAACGTGGTCAGCGGAAGATCCTTGTCAACTATGCGCGGCGTCAGGTAGGCAACAAGGTTTATGGTGGTCAATCCTCTCATCTGCCTTTGAAGCTGAACATGGCCGGTGTGGTGCCGCCGATCTTTGCTTCGTCGATCATTCTGCTTCCGGCAACGGTGGTGGGCTGGTTCAGCACTGGTGATTCGATGCGTTGGTTGAAAGATATTGCAGGTGCGTTGACCCCAGGTCAGCCCATTTATGTGATGTTCTATGCCGCCGCGATCGTATTTTTCTGCTTCTTCTATACGGCGCTGGTTTTCAACAGCCGTGAGACAGCAGATAACTTGAAGAAGAGTGGGGCTTTTGTTCCGGGAATCCGACCTGGTGAGCAAACAGCGCGTTATATCGACAAGATTCTCGTGCGTTTGACCCTGGCTGGTGCGGCATACATCACATTCGTGTGCTTGCTGCCAGAGTTCCTGATCCTGAAGTACAACGTTCCGTTCTACTTCGGTGGTACCTCGCTGCTGATCATCGTAGTGGTGACCATGGACTTCATGGCCCAGGTTCAAAACTACATGATGTCGCAGCAGTATGAGTCACTGCTCAAGAAAGCCAACTTCAAGACATCCATAGGCGGTTGATTTGACATGGCTAAGGACGATGTCATCCAGATGCAGGGTGAAGTGGTTGAAAACCTGCCGAACGCGACATTCCGCGTGAAGCTTGACAACGGCCATATCGTACTAGGACATATTTCCGGCAAGATGCGGATGCATTACATCCGCATTCTTCCCGGCGACAAGGTCACTGTTGAATTGACGCCCTACGATCTGTCTCGGGCACGTATTGTTTTCCGCGCCAAGTGATGGTTGCGGTTTGAAGAGTTTTAGGAGAATGAAATGAGAGTTTCGGCTTCGGTCAAGAAAATTTGCCGCAACTGCAAAATCATCCGCCGCAAGGGTGTGGTGCGCGTGATCTGCACGGATGCACGTCACAAGCAGCGCCAAGGCTGATTTACAAGTTATAGAGGACGCACATGGCACGTATTGCTGGGATTAACATTCCGCCGCACAAGCATGCGGAAATCGGTCTGACCGCCATTTTTGGCATTGGTCGCACCCGCGCTCGCAAGATTTGCGAAGCAACTGGTATCGCTTACACCAAGAAGATCAAGGATCTGACGGACGGCGATCTGGAAAAGATTCGCGAACAAATCGAGCAGTTCACCATTGAAGGTGATCTGCGTCGCGAAACCACCATGAACATCAAGCGCTTGATGGACATTGGTTGCTACCGTGGCTTCCGTCACCGTCGTGGCCTGCCGATGCGTGGTCAGCGTACCCGCACCAATGCTCGTACTCGCAAGGGTCCGCGCAAGGCAGCAGCCGCTCTGAAGAAATAATTGAGAGATCAATATGGCAAAAGCACCCGCCAATAACGCAGCACAACGAGTGCGCAAGAAGGTCCGCAAGAACGTTTCTGACGGTATTGCCCACGTTCACGCCTCGTTCAACAACACGATCATCACCATCACCGACCGCCAAGGCAATGCATTGTCCTGGGCTTCGTCGGGTGGTCAAGGCTTCAAGGGCTCCCGCAAGTCCACGCCCTTTGCGGCCCAGGTCGCGTCGGAAGTGGCTGGTCGTGCTGCCATTGAGCAAGGTATCAAGAACCTCGACGTTGAGATCAAGGGCCCTGGCCCAGGTCGCGAGTCTTCCGTTCGTGCACTGGGTGCCCTGGGCATCCGCATCACGTCCATCTCTGATGTGACGCCGGTGCCGCACAACGGCTGCCGCCCGCAAAAGCGTCGTCGTATCTGATTTTTTAAGCCCACCGCCATCGGCATCGCGCCGATGGCTCCCGCACGTTCAAACGTGTGGAAGATGACATAAAAGGAAGCTCAAGTGGCACGTTACCTCGGCCCCAAGGCCAAACTCTCCCGCCGTGAAGGCACCGACCTGTTCCTGAAGAGCGCCCGTCGCTCGATCGCGGACAAGGCCAAGTTCGACTCCAAGCCTGGTCAGCACGGCCGCACCTCGGGTGCCCGTACTTCTGACTTCGGTCTGCAACTGCGTGAAAAGCAGAAGGTCAAGCGCATGTACGGCGTGCTGGAAAAGCAATTCCGCCGCTACTTCGAAGAAGCCGATCGTCGCCGTGGCAACACCGGCGCCAACCTGCTGTTCATCCTTGAGTCCCGTCTGGACAACGTGGTGTACCGCATGGGTTTCGGTTCGACCCGCGCAGAAGCCCGTCAGCTGGTTTCGCACAAGGCCATTACCGTGAATGGTCAATCGGTCAACATCCCGTCGTATCTGGTCAAGGCCGGTGACGTGGTGGCTGTTCGCGAAAAGTCCAAGAAGCAAGGCCGTGTGGTCGAAGCTTTGCAACTGGCTCAACAAGTCGGCATTCCGGCCTGGGTTGAAGTCAATGCGGACAAGGCGGAAGGTACCTTCAAGAAGTCCCCGGATCGTGATGAATTCGGTGCAGACATCAACGAATCGCTGATCGTTGAACTGTATTCGCGTTAATCGTCCGTTCAATTGAAATCGTTCCTATACCGCGGGGCACCGCGGTATAGGTGCTTCACCAGCCTTACCGGTGTAACGAGCCGGGGGTATTGAGAGGAAGTCTGAATGCAAACCAACTTGCTGAAACCCAAAGCAATCACCGTGGAACAGCTTGGCAACAACCGCGCCAAGGTCGCCCTGGAACCGTTCGAGCGTGGCTATGGCCATACGCTGGGCAACGCAATCCGGCGAGTGCTCCTGTCCTCCATGGTGGGGTACGCAGCGACTGAAGTCACGATTGCAGGTGTTCTGCACGAGTACTCCTCCATTGACGGCGTTCAAGAAGATGTGGTCAACATCCTCCTGAACCTGAAGGGCGTGGTGTTCAAGCTGCACAACCGCGACGAAGTTACCCTGAGCCTGCGCAAAGACGGTGAAGGTGTTGTCACTGCTGGCGACATCCAGACCCCGCATGATGTTGAGATCATCAACCCCGAGCACGTGATTGCCACGTTGTCGGCGGGTGGCAAGCTCGACATGCAGATCAAGGTCGAAAAAGGCCGTGGCTATGTGCCTGGCAACATTCGTCGTTTCGCCGATGAGCCCAGCAAGTCGATTGGCCGCATTGTTCTCGACGCATCGTTCTCGCCGGTTCGCCGCGTGAGCTACACCGTCGAAAGCGCTCGTGTGGAGCAACGTACCGACCTGGACAAACTGGTCGTCGAAATCGAAACCAACGGTGCCATCACGGCTGAAGACGCAGTGCGCGCTTCGGCCAAGATCCTGGTGGAACAACTGGCCGTGTTTGCTCAGCTGGAAGGCGGCGAACTGGCTGCGTTCGATCAGCCGGCTCCGCGCGGTGGTGCTTCGTTCGATCCGATCCTGCTGCGTCCTGTGGACGAGCTGGAGCTGACCGTGCGTTCGGCCAACTGCTTGAAGGCCGAGAACATCTACTACATCGGCGACCTGATTCAGCGTACCGAAAACGAGCTGCTCAAGACCCCTAACCTGGGTCGCAAGTCGCTCAATGAGATCAAGGAAGTTCTGGCCTCTCGTGGCCTGACTCTGGGCATGAAGCTGGAAAGCTGGCCGCCTGCTGGTCTCGACAAGCGTTAAGTTATAATCGCAGGCTTCGCTTTTTTGGCGAACCTGCTTCATCCGTCACGATGGCGGATGAAAAGTGCATCAACCAGTACCTGATCCGGCTGGTTGTCATCAATAAAGAAAGGAAAGCACTATGCGTCACGGACACGGCCTTCGTAAACTGAATCGCACCAGCTCGCACCGCCTGGCGATGCTGCAGAACATGATGAACTCGCTCATTGCGCACGAAGTCATCAAGACCACCGTTCCCAAGGCCAAGGAACTGCGCCGCGTGATCGAACCCATGATCACCTTGGCCAAGGTGGACACCGTTGCCAACCGTCGTCTGGCTTTTGACCGTCTGCGCGACCGCGACAGCGTCACCAAGCTGTTCAACGATCTGGGCAAGCGCAACAGCGCTCGTCCTGGTGGTTACACCCGCATCCTGAAGATGGGCTACCGCGTGGGCGACAACGCTCCGATGGCCCTGGTTGAGTTGGTTGAACGCGCTGAAGCAAATAATTCAGCCGAAGCCGCTCAAGCAGCTGCAGAATAAGTTATAATTCCATCTTGCCGCGCGATGGAGCAGTCTGGTAGCTCGTTGGGCTCATAACCCAAAGGTCGGAGGTTCAAATCCTTCTCGCGCAACCAATCCAAAGCAGCTTCTTGGCTGTTTGCAAAAAGCCCACTTCGGTGGGCTTTTTTGTTTTCTGACAGTTCTCGCTGCCCCGGTCAGATGCGCCCAGTCATCTGATGACTGGGATGCACCAGAATCGCGCTGAGCCCGGGGTGTCAATCAGTGGCCGGGGCATGCATTCACACGCTGCCTTGGGGGTTTGCAACGCTGGCCATGCAGGGTTCGAAATGCGTCAGGTCGGGACCACACCAGCCCTGAACTTTGGCCAGGTCGTCATAACGGCGCAGTCGAACAGCGACGGCGGCGTGTTCTTGAGTCATGAACCTGATGGCCTCGTCGCTGCTGAAAGCGCCACCTTGCAAGGCAAGGCTGGCCTGGGACGCTGCCGACAGCCCCTCTGCATAGCCTGTCTCTGTGGCGCACAGAAAGCGCTTGGCATCCACATGCAGTCGAATCGGGGCCAGCACGGCCTCAGGGAACGTTCCCCGCAAAAAGGGCAACACGACAAACTGGTGCAGCTCATCGCGGCTGTTGTCTGGCTCGTCGAGGCCCTCGCGCTCTGCCACGATCAAGTGCCCTAGATCGTGCAGCAGGGCTGCGACGACCACCTCAGGGCTTTCGCCGGCCTGTTCGGCCAGGGCGGCACATTGCAGGGCGTGCTGCAACTGCGACACGGCTTCGTCACCGTATTGGGCGTGGCCTCGCCGAAGCAGCAAGGCGGAGATGTCGGGCAGGGTCAAGGACACGTGGGGCTCCAGTGCAGGCATATGGCCATCATGCTCACCGCAAAGGATCCGACCCGAGGCAGATGGATCGGTCTTGCGGCGGCAGGGACGTGCGGGCTCAGGCACGCCGCCAGCCTCCAGGGTAGCGAGCCCTCATGAAACGTCCGTGACGGTCCCTGTCTGTCGCATGCGAGGGCCGACGCAGCCCGTCGGCCCGCTTCTACCGATGGCCGCGGTCGCCCGGTGCTCAGAGCGGGTGCGTCACCAACTTGAACTCCGGGTCTTCCGGGAAGGCCTTGACGCTGAACCCCAGTCCGCGCATCAGCTTGAGCATGGGTTGATTGTTCGCCAGCACCAGTCCATCCATCTCGCTGAGCCCTTTTTCACGGGCGACGTCCATGATGCATTCCATCAGTCGTGACCCCAGACCCTTGCCATTGAAGTCATCCGCCACCACCAGTGAAAACTCGCAACTGGTCTGGTCCGGGTTGGTGATGTAGCGCGACACCCCCACGATGCGCTCGGTCTCTGTGATCTCGCCCTCGGTGTTGGCTGTGCGCTCCTTCACCACCGCCACCAGCGCCATCTCCCGGTCGTAGTCGATGAGGGTGAAGCGGGCCAGCATCTGGGGTGGTAACTCAGCGATCGAAGACACAAAGCGGAAATAGCGGCTTTCCTGCGACAGGTGATGCATGAGGTCTTGCAGCATCTGCGCGTCGTCAGGGTGAATCGGCCGGACTGTGTACTCGCCACCGCCGCGCAAAGGCAGCACCTGCTCGTAACGAGCCGGGTACGGCAGGATGGACAGGTGGTGGTAATTGCTCAGACGTCCGCTGGAGGCCTGCGGTGCACTGTCGATCACGATGCGCGCATCCACCGCCACCGCACCGCTTTCGTCGACGATGATGGGGTTGATGTCCATCTCACGCAACTGAGGGAGCTCGCACACCATTTCCGACACGCGCAACAGCACCTGCTCAAGCGCATCCCGGTCTGCGGCCGTGGCGCCGCGCCACTCACCCAGGGTTTCGGCGACCCGTGAGCGGTCGATCATGCGGCGAGCCAGAAACAGGTTCAGCGGCGGCAGTTCCATGGCGCGGTCGTCGATCAACTCGATCATCGTCCCGCCGGCACCAAAAGTGATCACCGGGCCAAAGGGGGCATCCGTCACCAGGCCGACGCAGATTTCCCGGCCGCGTCGGTTGCGCGCCATTCTTTGCACCGTCACGCCGTTGATGCGGGCCTGGGGCAACAGGCGCGTCACGCGCTCGATCATGTCGCTGTAGGCATCGCGGGCGGCCGACCCGCTCATGATGTTGAGCACCACACCCTGCACATCGGATTTGTGGCTGATGTCGGGTGAATCGATTTTCAAGGCCACCGGAAAGCCCAGCTGGGTGGCGATCATCATGGCCTCAGTCGCGCTGCGAGCCAGCAGGGTCTCGGTCACGGGGATGTGAAACGCCGACAGCAGCGTCTTCGACTCCATCTCGGTCAGCACCTTTCGGCGCTCGGCCAGCACGCTTTCAATGACCAGGCGAGCACCTTCGATGTCGGGCTTGGCGAGGGTGGACAGCGGGGGGGGCGTCTGCTGCAGCAACTGCTGGTTCTGATAGAAGGCGGCCAGATTGCCAAAGGCGCCGACGGCGGCCTCGGGCGTGCGAAAGCTCGGGATGGCGGCGTCATTCAGGATGGCGCGCGCCGGCACCACCGAACGATCCCCCATCCAGCAAGCCAGCATCGGTTTGCCCACCTTGGGCTTGATGGCCGCCACGGCTTGAGCAATGGCACTGGTGTCCATGCCGACCTTGGGCGAGCAGATCACCAGCACGCCATCCACCTCACGGTCCTTGTGCGCCGCCTCGATGGCTGCTGCGTAATGGGCGGGGCCGGCTTCTTCCGACAGATCGATCAGGTCGGTCAGCGAGGCCAGGGCCGGCAGCTGGGGCTTCAGCGCCTGAACTGTGTCGTGCGACAGCTTGGCCAGTTGCAGGTTGATTTCGTTCACCCAGTCGGCAGCCAGCACACCGGGCCCACCTCCGTTGGTCACGATCGCCAGGCGCTTGCCCACAGGGCGGTAGCGCGAGGCCAGGCACTTGGCTGCCGAGAACAACTGCACAAAGGAGCGCACCCGCACCGCACCGGCACGACGCAGGGCCGCGTCGAAAACGTCGTCGCTGCCCACAATGGCGCCGCTGTGGGTTTGCGCCGCCTCATTGCCCGCGGGCTTGCGGCCTGCCTTCAGCACCACCACCGGCTTGGCATTGGCCGCCGAGCGCAGGGCACTCATGAAACGGCGTGCGTTCGAAATCCCTTCCAGGTAGACGATGATGCTGTGTGTCTTTGCATCATTGGCCAGAAAGTCCAACACATCGGCCATGTCGAGCACGGTATTGGGACCGAGTGACACCACGGTCGAAAAGCCCACCGCGTTGTTGCTCGCCCAATCCAGCATCGAGGCCGTCAGGGCCCCCGACTGCGAGATCAGCGCCAGCGACCCGGCGCGGGCCAGGCCACCGCTGGCGCTCGCATTGAGTTGCAGCGAGGGGCGTTGAAAGCCCAGGCAATTCGGGCCCAGCAGATGGATGCCCTCGCGGCGGGCAATCTTCTTCAACTCGGCCGCCTTGTCGGCGCTGATGCCGGTTGAAATCAGCAAAGCCGCTTTGCAACTCAGGCGCGCCGCCAATTCGAGGGCGGCATTCATGTCCTGTGCTGGCAGCGCGATGATGGCCAAGTCGGCCACGGTCTGGGCCAGATCGGCCAGCGTGCCCGTGGTGTGGATGTCGACGAACTGCAGCGTGCCCGAAAAACGCTGGGCCTTCAGGGCTTCCAGCAAGGCCTGGTTGAGTGCCGACGTGGCGTCGCCGGCCTCCGCCGGGTTGGCGAAGACCACGATGGATTCAGGAGAGAACAGGGGGGTGAGGTAGTGTTTGTCCATGGTCTTCAATCGGCGCCGATCAGCACCTTCACGTGGGCCCCGACACTGCGTGCCAGGGGGCTGAGCACATAGCCACCTTCAAGGCAGGAGATGACACGGCCCTGACAGTGGCGCCGCGCCACGGCCATCAATTGCTGCGTCACCCATTCGTAGTCCGATTCCAGCAGAGCCAGATTGCCCATGTCGTCGTCGCGGTGACCGTCAAAGCCGGCCGAGATGTAAATCAACTGCGGCTGGAACGCTTCCAACGCAGGCAGCCAGCGCTGCGTCACTGCATCGCGGAACGCCTCGCTGCCCGAGCGCGAAGGCAGACCCACGTTCACCATGCCGGGGCGCTTGTCGTCTCCGTCCGGGAAGGGGTACAGGCCTTTTTCATAGATCGAGCACATCAGCACGCGTTCGTCGTCGCGCAGGATGTCCTCGCTGCCGTTGCCGTGGTGCACATCAAAGTCGATCAAGGCCACCCGCTGCAGCCCGTGCACATCCAACGCATGGCGCAGACCCACCGCCACGTTGTTGAAAAAGCAAAAGCCCATGGCGGTGCGGTATTCGGCATGGTGACCGGGCGGGCGCACGCTGCAAAAGGCAGCACTCACCTCGCCACCCAGCACCAAGTCTGTGGCCTGCACGGCCGCACCGGCGGCCCGCAAAGCGGCTGTTGCGGTGAACGGGTTCATGCTGGTGTCCGGGTCCACCGGGTGGTAGCCCTCAGCGGGCGATGCGGCCAGGATCTCGCTCACATACAGCGAGGAATGAGCCCGCCCCAACTGCTCCTCGGTGGCCAAGGGGGCGTCATAGGGCAGCATGTAGTCCAGCAGGCCCTTGATGAGCAGGTGGTCATGGATGGCGGCAAGCCGCTCCGGGCATTCCGGGTGGTGGGGCCCCATCTCATGACGGGAACAGTCGGTGTGGGTGATATACGCTGCCAGCAAAACGGTCTCCGTCGGAGACCGGCACACCCGGCCTCTCTTCATGCCCACTTTAGGCCCCGCCGGGCGATAAAGACTTGACTTGAGGCAACTCTTGCTGACATCGCCGGCCCTCGCCATGGGGATGACCCTGGATCGGCTCACCTCCGCGACCGGTCTTACTCCGTGGTGCTCGGGCTCCAGAAGGCCTGTTGCACATAGCTCTCATTTTTCAGGCGCGCCACCAGCCCATCCAGTTCACTGCCGTCGACCGAGGTCGCCGACAAGGTGGCTTCGATTTCCACCTCGTGTTCGCCAAAGGCATGCACCGCCAGGTCGCGCACGGGGTGGTGCAGTTGTTCCAGCAGTGTGTGCAGTTGCGACATGGCGAGCTTTTGGTGCTCACGCGGTGCAATCACATAGACCGTGCAGCTCACCTCCACCGAGGCCGTGCCCATGGGTTGGCGGTTGATGCGATTCACCACCGGTCGCAGCAGCGTGTTGGCGGCCAGCACGAACAGCGTGCCGACAAACGACTCCACCACCAGATCGGCCCCTGCGCAGGCCCCCACGGCGGCCGAAGCCCACAAGGTGGCGGCGGTGTTCAAACCGCGCACGCTGCCCTCTTCGCGCATGATCACACCAGCCCCCAGAAAGCCGATGCCCGAGACCACATAGGCCACCACCCGCACGGCACCATCGCTGCCGCCCAGGCGATTGGCCATGTCGACAAAGATCGCCGCCCCCACTGCCACCAGCACATTGGTGCGCAAACCCGCGGTGCGTTGCCGGAACTGTCGCTCCAGACCGATCAGGCCCCCCATCACAAAGGCGGCGCTCAGGCTCAACACCGAGTCGGCGAGGGAAGCGAGGTTGATGTTCTGCAAGGCTTGCATTGGCGGGCGTCTGTTTGTCTTTTGGGTGGCTCATTTTGCCCCGGACGCGTGTCGGGGGCGTGGCAGGTGTACGTAGTTCTGCGCAGGTCTCAGGTCAGTCTTTGGTCAGGTGGTTCTCTTTACAGTCCGCCACGAAATGCAAAGACCACCCTCGGTCATTGCCCGGTTGAGAAGAGGTTCAGTGATGGCAAAGCAAGACAAACGTGGGCGCTCCACACGCCACGAAGGGCGCATCAGCCCGGTCATGGGTCTGATCGTGGGGCTGGTGCTGTTGGCCGCCGCGGGCGGGGCGGTCTATCTGCTCAGGGCCCCGGCCCCGGCCAAGACTGCGAGCGAGAGCGGCCCGGTGCTGGCCACCCGCACCGGCGTGGATGAGCTGCAGATGGCCCCCGAGCAGGTGGCCGAACTCCAGGTGGGCGAGGTGAAGACCCAACGCTTCGAACAGCAGCGCGAGGCCATTGGCATCATCGACCTCAACCAGGACAACGCGGTGCAGGTGTTCTCGCCCTACCAGGGGCGCATCGGGCAGATCGGCGTGAAAGCGGGCGATGACGTGAGCAAGGGCCAGGTGCTCTACACCGTGCAGATCCCCGATCTGGCCCAGGTCGCCTCGGCCCTGATCTCGGCCAGTGGCAACCTGCGGGTGGCCAACGAGACCCTGCGCCGCGCCCAGGCCCTGGCCGAGGCGCAGAGCATTCCGCAAAAGGAACTGCAGCAGAACCAGGCCGACCAGCAGACGGCCGACGCGGCCCATCGCGCTGCCCGCAAGACCCTTGAGCTGTTTGGCCTCAGCGTGCAAGACATCGACACCATCGAGGCTACCCGCAAGGTCGACACCGAGATGCCTGTGCGCAGCCCGCTTTCGGGCCGGGTCACCGCGCGCGCTGGCGCGCCGGGCCAACTGGTGCAGCCGGGCAACAACACCGCCCCGGTGGCCGTGGCCAACCTGCAGCAGCTGTGGATGGTGGCCAGCGTGCCTGAATCGGAAATCTCGGCCTACCAGAAAGGTCAGAACGTCACCGTGCGTGTCTCGGCCTACCCGGACAAACGCTTCAACGGCAAGGTCAGCTACATCGGCGATGTGGCCGATCCCGCCACCCACCGCCTCCCCGTGCGCGCCGACGTGGCCGATCCGCAGCATCTGCTCAAGGCTCAGATGCTGGCCAACTTTGTGATCCGCGTCGGGGCCCCGATGGAGTCACCCGCCGTGCCGCAAAACGCGCTGGCCCGCGAGGGCGACGGCAGCCTGTCAGCCTGGGTGACTGCCGATGGCGTGCGCTTCAAACGCCGCGTGGTGCAGACCGGCCTGGTGCAAGACGGCCTCGTGCAGATCACCCGGGGCTTGAACCCGGGCGAGAAGATCGCGCGCGACAAGGGCTTGTTCTTGAGCAACCTCTACCTCATCACCACGAACTGAAAGAGGCCCTGCCGTGTTCCGTTCTTTACTGGCGTTCGTCCTGACACGCCGCCCGGTGGTGCTGCTGGGGCTGCTGGCCTTCATGGCCGCCGGCGTGCTGGCCTTCATCAAACTCAATGTCGAAGCCTACCCCAACCCGGCCCCGGTGATTCTTGAAATCACGGCCCAGGCCCCCGGTCTGTCGGCCGAAGAGATGGAGCGCTACTACACCCGCCCCATGGAGATCGGCCTGGCCACCACCATGGGGGTGGACAACATCCGCTCCACCTCGTTCTATGGTCTGGCCTTTGTGCGCGTCACCTTCAAGTACGGTGTCGAGTACGTGCCTGCGCTCACCCAGACCGCGCTCAACCTGCAGCAGAACGTCAACTTGCCTGGCGGCGTGCAGCCGCAAATCCAGGCATCCAGCCTGGTGGGTGAAATCCTGCGCTACCAGGTCAAGGGCCCGTCCACCTACAGCCTGACTGATCTGCGTGGCATCCAGGACTGGATCATCCAGCGCCGTCTGCTCACCGTGCCCGGGGTGGCCCAGGTCGTTACCTGGGGCGGCACCACCAAGGAGTACCACGTCGAAATCAACCCCGCCAAACTCGAAAGCTATGGCCTCACCCTGCAGCAGGTGCTCAGCGCCGTGGGCAATGCCAACAGCAACGTGGGCGGGCGCAACCTCAGCGTGGGCGAGCAATCGGTCAACGTGCGCGGCCTGGGGCTGGTGCGGGATGTGGCCGATGCCGGCAACATCGTCATCACCCAGCAAAACGGCTTGCCCGTCCTGGTCAAGGATGTGGCCTCGGTCAGCGTTGGCAGCGTGCCGCGCCTGGGCGAAGCGGGGCGCGATGCCGAGAACGACGTGGTCACCGGCGTGGTGGTGATGAACCGCCTGCAGCAGACCAAGGAGGTCATTGCCCGCGTCAAGGAGGCGGTGGACAAGCTCAATGTCGATGGCAGCCTGCCGCAGGGCGTTCAACTGGTGCCTTATTACGACCGATCCACCCTGGTCAACGTCACCACCCACACCGTCATCCACAACCTGATCTTCGGTTGCCTGCTGGTGTTCGTCATTCAGTGGATCTTTCTGGGCGACCTGCGCAGTGCAGTGATCGTGAGCGTCAACATCCCGTTTGCGTTGTTCTTCAGCATCATGATGCTGGTGCTCACGGGGGAGTCGGCCAACCTGCTGTCTCTGGGGGCGGTTGATTTCGGCATCATCGTCGACTCGGCGGTGATCCTGGTCGAAAACATCTTCCGCAACTTCCAGAAGAGCCCGCGTGAACGCATCAATGCCCTGCGCGCCATGACCCGCGGCCCGCACGGCATGGTCACCGACCCGGCCCTGGGCTGGACCCAGCGCCTGCGCATGATCTTCATGAGCTCGCTGCAGGTCGACAACTCGGTGCTGTTCTCCACGGTCATCACCATTGCCGCTTTCTCGCCGCTGTTCCTCATGACTGGGGTGGAGGGTCAGATTTTCGGCCCCATGGCCCGCACTTATGGCTATGCCCTGGCCGGCGCGCTGCTTGCCACTTTCACCGTCACGCCGGTGCTGGCCGCCTACCTGCTGCCGCGCCGCATCCAGGAGCACGAAACCCGCATCGTCGAGTGGGTGCGCAAGGCCTACGAGCCGGCCCTGCGCTGGTCACTGCAGCATGCCAAGACCGTGTGCGTGGGCGGTGTGGTGTTCCTGATCGCGGTCGGGGTGCTGGCCTCGCGACTGGGCAGCGAGTTCCTGCCGGCCCTGGAAGAGGGCAACCTGTGGATCCGGGCCTCCATGCCGCCCACCATCTCGCTGGAGGCCGGTACCGCCAAGGCCAACCGCATGCGCGAGATCATCAAGAGCTATCCCGAGGTGATCACCGTGGTGTCGCAGCACGGCAGGCCTGACGACGGTTCGGACGCCTCGGGCTTCAACAACGTCGAGTTGTTCGCCCCGCTCAAACCCTTTGACGAATGGCCCGCTGGCGTCAGCAAGGAGCAGTTGGTGGCCGAGTTGCAGGAGAAGTTCGCCCTCGAGTTCCCGGGGGTGGGCTTCAACTTCTCGCAGTACATCCAGGACAACGTGCAGGAGGGCCTGTCGGGCGTCAAGGGCGCCAACTCGGTGAAGATCATGGGGCCCGATCTGGTCACGCTGGAGAAGCTGGCCGTCGACGTGGTCGCCGTGATGAGCAAGGTTCCGGGCACCGCCGACATCGGCATCTTCAACACCCTGGGCCAGCCCAACCTCAACATCCAGATCGACCGCCAGAAGGCGGCCCGCTACGGGCTGAACACGGGTGACGTCAACACCGCCATCCAGGCGGCCATGGGCGGCACCGTGGCCACCACGGTGCTGGAGGGCGAACGCCAGTACGGCCTGAGCGTGCGCTACCTGTCGGCCCAGCGGCACGACCTTCAAAGTGTGCGTGATCTGCGCATCGGCTACACCACCACCGGTGGGGGCAACGCCTTCGTGCCCCTGCGCGACATCGCCGACATCACGCTGGACACCGGGGCCACCTACATCTACCACGAGCGCAACGAGCGCTACATCCCGATCAAGTTCAGCGTGCGCGAGCGCGACCTGGGCAGCACGGTGTCCGAGCTGCAACAGCGCGTGGCCGCCGAGGTCAAGCTGCCCGAGGGCTACCGCATCCAGTACGCGGGCGAGTTCGAGTCGCTGCAGCAGGCCAAGGCCCGCATGGGCGTCCTGATCCCGATGGCGATGGCGCTGATCCTGGTGCTGCTGTATGCGCTGTTCAGCAGCTTTGCCTACAGCCTGCTGGCCTTGGCGGCCGTGCCCTTCACCGTGGCCTGCGGCATCCTGGCCCTGTACGTGTCCGACCAGGTGATCAGCATCTCGGCGGTGATCGGCTTTGTCTCACTGCTCGGGGTCTCCGTGATGGACGGCATCCTGATCCTGAGCTACTTCAAGGAGCTGCGCCTGGCCGGGCAGAGCCCTGAAGACGCCATCTATGACGCCTACATCCACCGCATGCGGCCTCTGTTGATGACGGCCCTGTCGGCCTGCATCGGCTTGTTTCCGGCTGCGCTCAGCCACGGCATCGGCAGCCAGGTGCAGCGCCCGCTGGCCACGGTGGTGGTGGGCGGCATGTTGCTGGGGCCGGTGTTCCTGCTGCTGGTGGTGCCCGCCATGCGGCTCACCGTGCTGCGCCACCTGAAACTCAAGAAACGCCGCAAAGGCCTGGGTGGCGATGCGCTGGCCCACGAGGAGGATGCCCATGCTTGATTCATCGCGCCACATCGGTGGCCCGCTGCGCACCCTGGCACTGGGCCTGCTCAGCGCCGGCCTGCTGTCCGCGTGCGCCGTCGGCCCCGACTACCACGCGCCCCAGGCGCCCCAGGTCAGCGCCTTCACGCGCCAGGCTGATCCAGCGGCCCCCGCCGCCACGGCCGAGCTTCGTCCCGATTGGTGGTCGGCCTACGGCTCGCCCCGGTTGGACCGGCTGGTGCAACGCGCCCTCCAGCACAACCCCGGCATCGATGCCGGGCTGGCCAACTTGCGCCAGGCGCAGGAGCTGGTCACGGCCCAGCGCGGCCTGTTCTTCCCGCAGGTGCAGGCGGGCTACAGCGCCAACCGCCAAAACTCGGGGCGCGTGTTGTCTTCGCCCCTGGCCTCGGGGGCCAGCCTGTTCACCTTGCACACGGCCCAGGTCAGCGTGGGCTTTGTGCCCGACGTCTTCGGTGGCAACCAGCGTCAGGTCGAATCCTTGCAGGCCACAGCCGACAGCCAGCGCCTGCAGCTGGAGGCCCTGCGTGTCACGCTGGCCAGCAACGTGGCCTCGGCCGTGATCCAGGAGCAGTTGCTGGTCGAGCAGATCGCCGTGCTGGAAGAAGCCTTGCAGCTGGCGCAGCAGCAGCTGCAGCACACCCGCGGCCTGAAGGCCCAGGGCTACGCCAGCGGCCTGGATCTGGCCCAGCAGGAATCGGCTTACGCCCAGACGGCGGCCCAGTTGCCGCCCCTGCACAAGCAACTGGAGCAGACGCGCAACCTGCTGGCCGTGCTGTGCGGCGACTTCCCGGCCGCGGACCTGGGCGCGGTGCAGCAAGCCCCCGTCCGCTTGCCGGCCGAGTTGCCCCAGGCCTTGCCCTCTCAACTGGTGAGCCGGCGCCCTGATGTTCAGGCCGCCGAGGCCCAGTTCCATGCGGCCTATGCCCAGATCGGTGTGGCCACCGCCAATATGCTGCCGCAGTTCTCGCTCAGCGCCAACCTGGCGTATGCCGGTGGTGCGGTGGGCGGGCTGCTGTCGGCCGGCAACAAGGCTTGGGGGCTGCTGGGTGGTGTGAGTGCGCCCTTGTTCTCTGCCGGCACCCTGTCGGCCCGCAAGCGCGCGGCCGAGGCCGGGGCCGAGGCGGCTCAGGCCCAGTACCAGGGGGTGGTGTTGACCGCTTTCCAGAACGTGGCCGACACCCTGGTCGCCCTGCAGCACGATGGCCAGGCCCTGAGCGTGGCCCGCGATGCCGAGGCCGCCGCGCAAAACCTGCTGGGTCTGACCCGTCAGCAGTTTGACCAAGGCTACGTGGCCCAGCCCCAGTGGCTCAGCACACGGCAGGCCTGGCTGCAAGCTCGCCTGGCCCACCTGGCGGCGCAGGCGGTCTACCTGGGCGACACCGTGGCCCTGCACCAGGCTTTGGGCGGGGGCTGGCGCGATCAGCCAACCTTGGCCGGTCGCTGAACCTGACTGAATCCGGAAAGCAAAATGGGGCCGTTTTCACGGCCCCTTCTCTTTGGTGTGGTGCTTTCTCGCCGCTCAGAAACCCATGGCCAGACCGCTGTTGCGGCGCGGGTCATTGGCGCCATAGAAGCGGTTCTTGCCCACCGGCTTGCCGCCCAGCGAGGGCGCGCCGATCAGCACGGCGGCCAGGTGGTTGGCGGGTTGAGGTGCGCCCAGCTTGTGGCCGGCAGCTTCCAGCAGCTTGCGGGTGTCGGGCGAGATGGCGAAGTTCTCCATGTTGGTCACATCGGGCAGCCATTGCTGGTGGAAGCGCGGCGCATCCACGGCTTCTTGCACGTTCATGCCGTAGTCGATCACGTTCAGCAGCGTGTGCAGCACGGCGGTGATGATGCGGCTGCCGCCGGGCGTGCCGACCACCATCACGGGCTGGTTGTCCTTGCTGACGATGGTCGGGCTCATCGACGACAGCGGGCGCTTGCCCGGGGCGATGGCATTGGCCTCGCCCTGCACCAGGCCGTAGATGTTGGGCACGCCGATCTTCACCGTGAAGTCATCCATCTCGTTGTTCAGCAGCACGCCGGTGCCAGGCACCGTGACCTTGGCACCGAACCAGTCGTTCAAGGTGTAGGTGACCGACACGGCATTGCCCCAGCGGTCGGCAATCGAGTAGTGGGTGGTGTTGCTGCCCTCATGCGGCGCCACACCGGGCTTGATGTCCTTGGACACGCCGGCCTTGTTCGGGTCGATCACTGCGCGAACCTGCGCCGCATAGGCCTTGTCGGTCAGGCGGGCGATGGGGTTCTTCACAAAGTCGGGGTCGCCCAGGTAGCTGTTGCGATCCACATAGGCGTGACGCATGGCTTCGATCTGGTAGTGCACCGACTGGGCCGAGCGGAACCCCAGGTCTTTCAGCGGGTAGCCCTCGAGGATGTTCAGGATCTCGCAGATGATCACCCCGCCCGAGCTCGGCGGCGGTGCCGACACCACGTGGTAGCCGCGGTAGTCGCATTCGACCGGCGGCATCTCGCGGGTTTGGTACTGGTCCAGGTCGGCCTGGGTGATCAGCCCGCCACCGGCCTGGCTGGACTGGGTCAGGGCCTGGGCCACCGGGCCTTTGTAAAAGCCCTCGGGGCCCTTGTCGCTGATCGCCTTCAGGGTGCGGGCCAGGTCTTTCTGCACCAGCTTGTCACCCACCTGGTAGGGCTCGCCCGACTTGAGGAAGATGGCCCCCGAGGCCGGATCCTTGCGGAAGTCGGCGGTCGCGGTGTGCAACATGTCGATGTCACCCTGATCCAGCACAAAGCCCTGTTCGGCCAGGGCGATCGACGGGGCCAGCAGTTCCTGGCGCTTGAGCGTGCCGTACTTCTCGCGCGCCCATTCCAGGCCCGACACGCTGCCGGGCACACCCACGGCCAGGTGGCCATGCGTGCTCAGGCCTTTGATGACGTTGCCGTCCTTGTCGAGGTACATGTTCGGCGTGGCGGCCAGTGGGGCCTTCTCGCGGAAGTCCAGGAAGGTCTTGCGTCCGTCCGCCAGTTGCAGCGTCATGAAGCCACCGCCGCCCAGGTTGCCGGCGGCCGGGTACACCACGGCCAGCGCGTAACCCACGGCCACGGCCGCATCCACGGCGTTGCCGCCTCGCTTGAGCACATCCACCCCCACTTTCGTGGCCAGGTGCTGGGCAGCCACCACCATGCCGTTCTCGGCGGCCACGGGGGCCACCGAGGCGGCGTGCGCGACCCAGTGGAAACTCAGGAACAGGCAGCCCGTGAGCACCGTGGTGCGCAGGCGGGGCAGGCGTCGGGGGAAATTCATCCGGCTTCTCCTCGTTGATGTCTTGCGGGGGGGATCCCGGCCTCCAGGGGCTGGGTCGGGCCAGTTTAGGGGGCGTTGCTCAATTTATGATCAGGGAAATTGCCCTTGGCGGCGAAATGACTGTTTCATGAAATTTGACAATCTGGCTGACCTCAAGGTGTTGGTTGCGACCGCAGAGACCGGGGGCTTCACACCGGCGGGGCGCCGCTGCGGCCTCAGCACGGCTGCGGTCAGCGCGGCCATCAAACGACTCGAGACCAGCCTGGGCGTGCGCCTGTTCGAGCGCAGCACGCGCAGCGTGCAGCCGACCCAGGAGGGCCGGGTGATGATCGACCATGCCCGCCGTGCGCTGGAGCTGGTGGCCGAAGGGCAGGCGCTGGTGCGGGGAGGCGCTGCATCGCTCACCGGTAGCCTGCGCCTCACCACCTCATCGGCCCTGGCGCGGGGCCTGTTGCTCGACTGGTTGCCCGGATTTGCCGCGCAACACCCGGGGCTGGAGATCGACCTGCGTGTCACCGACACCCATGTCGATCTGGTGCGTGAAGCCATCGATGTGGCGGTGCGCTATGGGCCCTTGCCCGATTCGGGGCTGGCGGCCCGCTTGCTGGCGCCGTCGCACCGCATCGCCTGCGCCAGCCCGGCCTACCTGCGGCGCCGGGGTTGGCCGCAGCAGCCCCAAGACCTGACGCAGCACGAGTGCCTCACCTATGAAGTGCGGGGGCGCCTGTTGTGTGACTGGGCGTTCAGCCCCGTGGATGACGCCGATGGGGCTGCGGCGCCCATCACCGTACCGGTGCGGGGCGCCTTGCGCTGCAACGATGCCTCGGTGGCGCTGGACTGGGCTTTGCAGGGGCAGGGGGTGGTCTATCAGTCGGCCCTGCAGCTGGCAGCAGCCTTGGCCGACGGGCGCTTGCAGCGTGTGCTGCCCACCTGGCTGGGCGCGCCGGCACCGCTGTATGCGGTGCTGCCCAGCAATCGCTTTGTGCCGCCACGTGTGACGGTGCTGGTGGAGGCCCTGGCCGAGCTGTTCGCGCGCTCGGCTGCGGGGAAGATCGTGGGTTAAAAAAGGCTTGGCTGGTCAGGTGGGCCGCAGTGCGGCACCCGATGGCTGGCCAAAACGACCTTGGAGACACGGCTGTGGCCGTGCAAGGGTCGCCCCACGATGAAACTTTATTTGGTCAGGATCAGCTTGCCCAGACGGGTGGCCTGCAGGCGGTACAGCAGGCCGTTGTGCAAGATCTCGACCGTCTTCTGGCCGGCCAGCAGTTCCTGGCTGGGCACCACCCGGGGCGCCGAGCCGGCCGAGGCCGAAGGGCCACGCGACGGGGCCGGTGCGGTCTGAAACGGAGTGGACAGGGCGGTGAACTGGTTCATGGCGGCAAGTCGATGAAAAGGGGCTGGCTGGGTCTGCGGGACCGATGGTCGGCTCTGTAGACTGGCTGATGGGTGGATTATGCACTCAAATGAGAATGAATCTCATTAAAAAATTCAATCAACCCTGCTGTCGCCATGGCTCCAACCCTGCCACGGCGATCAGGCCAGCCGGCTGACCTGCACGGCGCAATCGTAGAAGGTGGGGCCGCGCCCCAGATCGGTCAGGGCCTGGCTGGTGAGTTCATTCACGTTGGTGCCGTTCAGGCCGAATTTGCGCCACCAGATGCCCAGGCCGTTGACCACGCCCGGGCGGGCCCGTTCGCTGACCTCGGCCTTGCAGTGGTAGTTGCCGCGGGCGTTGAACACGCGCACCACATCGCCGGTGCGGATGCTGCGCGGGCTGGCGTCGTCGGGGTGGATCTCCAGCACCGGCTCGGTCTCGATGTGGCGCAGGCTGGTCACGTTCACGAAGGTCGAGTTCAGAAAGTTGCGTGCTGGCGGCGAGATCATGGCCAGCGGCCAGGGCCCGGCCGGGTTGGGCAGCTCGTGATTGGGCAGGTGGTCGGGCAGGCCGTCCAGCCCCTGTGCCACCAGGGCGGGGCTGAGGAACTCACAGCGCCCCGACGGGGTGGGAAAGCCCCCTTCGGCAAAGGGCGCATCGGCCAGCGGCAGGCTGGCAAAGCCCTGGTGCTGCAACTGCGCGTGGTCGATCCGGTCGCCAAAAGCCTGTCGGCACAGGGTTTCGTCGTCTTCGGCAAAGCAGGGCTCGGTGTAGCCCATGCGCTGTGCCAGGCGGCGGAAGATCTCGCTGTTGGGCAGGGCCTCGCCCAAGGGGGCAATGGCCGGGCGGTTCAGCAGCACGTCGGTGTGGCCATAGGCCAGGTGAATGTCCCAGTGCTCCAGCTGGGTGGTGGCCGGCAGCAGGTAGTCGGCGTAGTCGGCGGTGTCGGTCTGGAAATGCTCCAGCACCACGGTGAACAAATCCTCGCGGGCGAAGCCGGCCGCCACCCGGGCCGAATCCGGGGCCACGGCCACGGGGTTGCTGTTGTAGACCACCAAGGCCTCGATGGCCGGGCCAAAAGCGGGCGAGGCGGGCTGGTTGAGCGCATCGCCGATGGTGGACATGTTGATCAGGCGCGGTCTGCGTTCACCCAGCAGGTCCGGGCGCTGCAAGGTCTGGCGCTGCACCGGGAATTGCCCCGAGCTCGACAGCAACACGCCACCGCCGCGCTCGCGCCAGGCGCCCGTCAGCGCGGGCAGGCAGGCAATGGCGCGCACCGCATTGGCGCCGCCGCGCACGCGTTGCACCCCGTAGTTGAGTCGGATGGCCGCCGGCCGGGTATGGGCATAGTCGTGTGCCAGTCGCGTGATCTGTTCCACCGGCACGCCGCACACCTCGGCGGCGCGCTCAGGCGGCCACTGCAGGGCACGTTCGCGCAACTCGGCCCAGCCCAGCGTGTGGCGCTCGATGTAGTCATGGTCCAGCCAGTCGTGCACGATCAGTTGCTGCATCAGCGCCAGGGCCAGCGCGGCATCGGTGCCGGGGCGCAGAGCGATGTGCTCATGGCATTTCTCGGCGGTCTCGCTGCGGCGCGGGTCGATGCATACCAGGCGGGCGCCCTGTCGCTTGGCCTCTTGCGCGATGCGCCAGAAGTGCAGGTTGCTGCCGATCGAGTTGCTGCCCCAGATCACGATCAGCCGGGCCTCGGCGAAAAACTGCACCTTCATGCCCACCTTGCCGCCCAGGGTGTGGACCAGGCCCGCGGTGCCTGCCGACGAGCAGATGGTCTGGTCCAGCCGGCTGGCGCCCAGCCGATGGAAGAAGCGTGCCGCCATGCCGTCGCCTTGCACCAGCCCCATGGTGCCGGCGTAGCTGTAGGGCAGCACGGCCTCAGGGTTGCGGCCTGCGATGGCGGTCAGGCGTTGTGCAATGTCGCTCAGGGCCTCATCCCAACCCACTTGCACGAACTGGCCCGAGCCCTTGGGCCCCACCCGCTTCATCGGGTGCAGCAGGCGATCCGGGTGGTAGGTGCGCTCGGGGTACTTGGACACTTTGGCGCACAGCACGCCACCGGTCAGCGGATGGTCCGGGTTGCCTTGCACGCGCGTGGCAACGCCATCCTTCACGGTGGTCAGCAGCGAGCAGGTGTCGGGGCAGTCGTGGGGGCAGGCGCCAAGCACCTGGGTGTCGTCAATGGGCTGGTTCATGGGGCGTTGTGGGTCGGTGGGCCGCATCGGCCCGCTGTGTTTCAACGCATTGTCATACAGCGTGACAGGCGTTATGGTCGAAAGCCCATGCTCGCACCACCGTCGCTCTCTCCGGCTGATTCACCGCGGCATCCGTCCAGGCGTCGCCTGGTGCAACTGACCTGTTCGGCCTGCGCGGCCAGCCTGGCCGGCCCGGCCTGGGCGCGTGGCCCGGGCGAGGTCCCGCTGGTGCTCGGTCAGTCGGTGCCCCTGACCGGCCCCACGGCCCACTTGGGGCGCAACTACGTCCAAGGGGCCCAACTGGCTTTTGACCAGTTCAATGCCGCCGGCGGCATCGCCCGGCGCGCCATCGAATTGCGCATCCAGGACGACGGTTATGAGGCCGACCGTTGCGCCGACAACACACGTCGTTTTATCCAGGATGATGTTTTTGCCTTGTTCGGGTATGTCGGGACGCCCACCAGCCTGGCCGCCATGCCCCTGGCCCTGGGCGCCCGCGTGCCCTTTGTGGCTCCCCGCACCGGCGCGCAAGCCGTGCGCGAACCTTTGCACCGCCCTGTCTTCGTCATCCGGGCCTCGTACCGCGAGGAGTTGGCGCTGATCGTGTCCAGCCTGCGCGCCCGAGGGGTGCGCCGAGTGGCGTTGCTGCGCCAGGGGGATTCGTACGGCGATGCCGGCCTGGACGGCCTGACCCGTGCGCTGGCGGCGCAGGGCCTGGGGCTGCTCGGCCAGGCCAGCATCGAGCGCAACTCGCTGGACGTCAGCGCCGCGGTGCGGGCCCTGGCCCCCTTGCGGCCGGAAGCCATCGTGCTGGTGTGCACTTACCAGGCCGCCACCGCCTTTGTGCGGGCGGTGCGCAAGGCGGGCTTTGCCGGCTTGTTTGCGGCGGTGTCCTTTGTGGGAACCCAGGACATGATCGACACCCTGGGGCGAGACGGCGCCGGGTTGATGATCTCTCAGGTCATGCCCTCACCCTACGTCAACGTCCATCCGCTGGCCGTGCAGTTCAGGGCGGCGGCCCACAGGGCGGGGGGGCGTGTGGCGCTGACCTATTCCGCCATCGAAGGGTATCTGGCCGCCTCGGTGCTGGTGGCCGGTCTGCAAGAGGCTCAGCGCCGGGGCCGCCTGAGCCGCGAGGGGCTGATCGAGGGGTTGGAGTCCCTCGGACGGCGAGAGATTGCAGGCTTTCCGATCGAATTGGGGTCGGCCAGCCACGTGGCCAGCCACTTTGTCGAGCTCTCCACGCTGGTGGGCGACGGCACGCTTCGAACCTGACTCAGGCTATTTCGCGCACCCCGCCCAGGCCTTGCAGAAACTGTTCGCAACGGCCCAGTTGCTCCAGGCTCACGTACTCATCGGGCTGGTGAGCCTGCTCGATGCTGCCGGGCCCGCACACCACGGTGGGGATGCCGGCCTGCTTGAACAGCCCCGCTTCGGTGCCGAAGGCCACCAGTGTGGTGCCTGCTGTGCCGGCCAGGCGCTGCGCCAGGCGGGTCACGGCGTCGTCGGCCGAGCCCAGGAAGGCCGGCACCTCGCAGATCGGCTCGAAGCTGAAGCCCGTCTCAGGGCTCACCTTTTGCATGCCGGGCTCCAAGGCACGGGCCGCTGCCACCACCTGCGATTGCAGGGCCAGCGCGTCCACAGTGGGCAGGTTGCGGAACTCGTAGCGGAACTCGGCGTCGCGCGGCACCACGTTGTCGGCAATGCCGCCGTGGAACTGACCCACGCTGGCGGTGGTGTAGGGCACGTCAAAGCCCGCGTAGCGGGGCTCGTCGCGCTCGAAGCCCTCGGCCATGTCACGCAGATTGCCCACCAGTCGGGCCGCCATCTCGATGGCGTTGACGGATTGAGGCGTCAGCGACGAGTGCGCCTCCTTGCCGCGCACACAGCAGCGGTAGCGGTACACGCCCTTGTGGGCAATGGCCGGCACCATCAGCGTGGGTTCGCCCACGATGCAGGCCAGGGGCTGGATCTGCGCGTCACGCAGGTCGGCGATCAACTCCTTCACCCCCAGGCAACCCACTTCTTCATCAAAACTCAGCGCCAGATGGATGGCGAACGGGGCCGGGCTGTCCAGAAAGTGCTGGGCCTGGGCCAGGGCGATGCCGATGAAGGCCTTCATGTCGGCCGAGCCCCGCCCATACAGGCGGCCATCGCGCACCATGGCCGACAGCGGGTCTGTTCTCCAGGCCTGGCCGTCCCAGGGCACCGTGTCGGTGTGGCCCGACAGAATCACCCCGGCCGGCTTGCCCTCACCCAGGGTGGCAAACAGATTGGCCTTGGTCTTGTCGGCGTTCCAGGTCAGGCGGCTGGCCACACCCAGGCGCAACAGCTCGTCGCGCACGAAGTGGATCAGTTCCAGGTTGGAGTTTCGGCTCACCGTGTCCATCCGGACCAGGGTCTGTGCCAATGCAAGGGCTCGATCGGAAATCATGGTTGGCATTGTGGATGATGTGCGCAGATGGCGCAGAACTTGCGGCAAAGCCCTGCCCATTGCTAGACTGATTCATTCAGCGCCCACTACATCACCATGCAAATCCTTGATTCCATCGTGGCCCAGGCGGCCGGCATCGCGGCTGTGCGCCGCGACATCCATGCTCACCCCGAGTTGTGTTTTGAAGAGCTGCGCACCGCCGACCTGATCGCGGCCAAGCTCACCGAATGGGGCATCCCGGTGCACCGCGGCCTGGGCAAGACCGGTGTCGTCGGCATCGTCAAGGGCGGTGACAGCCCGCGCGCCATCGGCCTTCGGGCCGACATGGACGCGCTGCCCATGCAGGAGTTCAACACCTTTGCCCATGCCAGCCGGCACGCCGGCAAGATGCACGCCTGCGGTCACGATGGCCACGTGGCCATGCTGCTGGCGGCGGCCCAGCACCTGGCCCGCCACCGTGATTTCGATGGCACGGTCTACCTGATCTTCCAGCCGGCCGAAGAGGGCGGTGGCGGCGCCCGCGAGATGGTCAACGACGGCCTGTTCGAGCAGTTTCCCATGCAGGCCGTGTTCGGCATGCACAACTGGCCCGGCATGCCGGTGGGCACCATGGCGGTCAGTCCCGGCCCGGTGATGGCCTCGACCAGCGAATTCAAGATCACCGTGCGAGGCAAGGGTGGCCATGCCGCGCTGCCGCACACCGGCATCGACCCGGTGCCGATTGCCTGCCAGATGGTGCAGGGCTTCCAGACCATCATCACCCGCAACAAGAAGCCGGTCGACGCGGGCGTGATCTCGGTCACCATGCTCCACGCGGGTGAGGCCACCAATGTGGTGCCCGACAGCTGCGAGATGCAGGGCACGGTGCGCACCTTCACCACCGAGGTGCTGGATCTCATCGAGCGCCGCATGTCCGAGATCTCGCAGGGCGTGGCGGCGGCCTTCGGGGCCGAGTGCCATTTCGAATTCGTGCGCAACTACCCGCCCACCATCAACCATCCCGCCGAGGCCGAGTTCGCCCGCAGCGTCATGGTCGACCTGGTCGGTGCCGACAAGGTGTTGCCGCAAGAGCCCACCATGGGGGCGGAAGATTTCGCCTACATGCTGCAGGCCAAGCCAGGCGCCTACTTCTTCATTGCCAACGGCGACGGCACGCACCGTGAGATGGGCCATGGTGGCGGCCCCTGCATGCTGCACAACCCCAGCTACGATTTCAATGACGACCTGATCCCCTTGGGTGGCTCGCTGTGGGTGCGGCTGGTCCAGAAGTGGTTTGCCCAGCAGCCTGAAGGGGTTTGACCATGCTGGCGGTGCCCCAGGCCTTTGCCAGCCGTTACGCCGAGGCGCGCGTGCGGTTTCTGGAGGCTGCGGCCCAGGCCGGCCTGCCGATCGAGTCACACCCTCACCCCTTGCCGGGCCGCGATGGCGAAGCCCTGGCCATGGACGTGGTGCGTGACGGCCCGGCGGACGCCCAGGCCCTGTTGATCGTCAGCAGCGGCTGCCACGGGCTGGAAGGCTTTTGTGGCTCAGGTGTCCAGGTGTTCGCATTGCACGATGCCGAATGGCGTGAGCGGGCCCACGCGGCCGGCGTGGCCGTGCTGTATGTGCACGCACTCAACCCCTACGGTTTTTCGCACCTGCGTCGGGTCACGCATGAAAACGTCGACCTGAACCGCAATTTTCAAGACTTCAGCCAGCCTCTGCCGCTCAACGAGGCCTACCGCGAACTGGCCCCCTTGCTGCTGCCCGAGGTGTGGCCACCCGATGCCGCCAATCAGGCGGCCATTGCCGACTTCATGGCCCGGCGCGGCGAGGCCGCCTTCCAGGCCGCGGTGGCGCGAGGTCAGCACGAGTTTCCCCAGGGCCTGTTCTTCGGCGGCCAGGCCCCCACCTGGAGCCACCAGACCCTGCGCAACGTGCTGCGCCAGCACGGCCGTCAGGCTGGCCGCCTGGGCTGGATCGACTTGCACACCGGCCTGGGGCCCAGCGGCGTGGGCGAGCGCATCTTTGCCGGCCGCAACGACCCGGCCGCCGTGGCCCGGGCCCGCGCCTGGTGGGGCGGCGCCGGCGCCACGCCGGTCACCTCGATCTACGACGGCTCCTCCAGCTCGCCCTTGCTCACCGGCCTGATGTGGGAGAGTGCCTACCAGGAATGCCCGCAGGCCGAGATCACCGGCATCGCCCTGGAGTACGGCACCCAACCGGTGTTGCAGGTGCTGCACGCCCTGCGTGCCGAGCATTGGCTGAACGGGCACCCCGAGGCCCCGGCGCCCCTGGCCGAGGCCATCCGCCAGCAGGTGCTGGCAGCCTTCTACACCGACACCGACGCCTGGAAAGGCCAGATCATCAGCCAGGCCCGCCAGGCCTTGTTCCAGGCTGTCGATGGTCTGGCCTGAGCCGAGCGCCCGCCTTTCACCTTCACCGCCCTGATCCGCCATGAACCTGATGAACCCTGGTGGCCTTCATGCCACCCGCCGGGCAGCCTTGCTGGCCCTGAGCCTGCTGGCCGCCCAATGGCTGAGCCCTTCGGCGCAAGCCGATACCGCGATGCCACCTGCCGCCCAGGCCCCGCTGTGGGCGGCTGCCGGCCAGGAGCAGCCCGCCCTGCTGGAGACCTTGCGCGCCTTGGTCGGTATCGAAAGCGGCAGCAGCGACCGCGAAGGCCTGGACCAGATCTCCGAGCTGATCGCCGGCCGCTTGCGCGAACTGGGGGGCGAGGTGAACTTCATCGACGCCGCACCGGCCGACCTGTACCGCATGGAGGACACGCCCCCCCGGCCAGGCCGAATGGTGCATGCGGTGTTCAAGGGGGCCGGGCAGCGCCGCATCCTGCTGATTGCCCACATGGACACGGTCTATCCCCGGGGCATGCTGGCCCAGCAACCGTACCGTGTGGAAGGCAACCGCGCCTATGGCCTGGGCATTGCCGACGACAAGCAGGGCGTGGCCACCGTGTTGCACACCGTGGCCCTGCTCAAGCGCCTGGGCGTGAACGATTACGGCCAGTTGACCGTGCTCATCAACGGCGACGAGGAGATCAGCTCGCCCGCCTCGCGCAAGACCCTGGCGCGCCTGGGGCGCGAGCACGATCTGGTGCTCTCGTACGAAGCCACCCGTGTCGGAGGCGACAAACTGTCGCTGGCCACCAGCGGCATTGCCATGGCCTCGCTCAAAGTGGTGGGGCGGGCCTCGCACGCGGGCGGCGCCCCTGAGGCGGGCGTCAACGCGCTGTATGAGCTGTCGCACCAGCTGCTGCAATTGCGGGATCTGTCGGTGCCCGAGCGTGGCCTGAAGGTCAACTGGACGATCGCCAAGGCCGGCGTAGTGCGCAACATGATCCCGCCCGAGGCCAGTGCCCAGGCCGATGTGCGCCTGCTGCGCGTGGGTGATTTGCAGGCCCTGGACAAAGAGTTGCAGTTGCGCACCCAGCGCCGCCTGTTGCCGGGCTCGGAGGTCAGCGTCACGCTGGAGAACCGTCGTCCGCCCCTGGAGCCCACCGATGCCGCGCGCCGCGTGGGGGCCCATGCCCAGCAGCTTTACCGCGAGATTGGCCATGCCTTGCAGATCGACGACCGACCGGAGGGCGGCGGCACCGATGCCGCTTTTGCCGCACTCGACACCCGGGCGCCCGTGTTGGAACGCCTGGGCTTGCAGGGCTTTGGCGCGCACTCCGACAAGGCCGAATACGTGCTGCTCGACTCCATCCAGCCGCGGCTTTACCTGGGGCTGCGCCTGATCGCCGACTTTGCCGCAGGCCGGGTGGCGGGCGCAGATTGAACAGTTGGCGACACTGTGGACGCGGATGGGCTGTCCAGCCCGTCGGCGTGGGCGTGCGCCGCTTAAGATGGGTGCTGACCGGGCCAAGCCCATGAAGACCCCCTTAACCAGGAAATCCGAGACATGTCCGACCTGAACACCTTGTTTGAAGCCGCTGTGGCCAACTCCAAGAACCTCAGCGAGCGCCCTGACAATCCCACCTTGCTGAAGATCTACGCCCTGTACAAGCAGGCCACCCAGGGGGACAACACCGAGAAGAAGCCCGGCTTCACCGATCAGGTGGGCCGCTTCAAGTGGGACGCCTGGGAAAAGCTCAAGGGCAAAACCCAGGACGAGGCCAAGCAGCTCTACATCGACCTGATCCAGTCGCTGAGCTGAGCGGTACCCAGCCCAGGGAGCTGCTTCACCAAGTGGTGACATTCGCGGGGTACTCCGGTCGCAGGGGCGGGACACAATGCCTCAGCCGTTCTCTTCCGAGGTGCCCATGTCCCTTCATTCGTCCCATTCCAACCCCTTGGGCCGTCGCCACGCCTTTGCCCTGGTGGGCACACTCGGTGCCCTGGCCTTGAGTTCCTGTGGCGGCGGAGGCAGCAGCACGAGCAGCACCACCTCCTCGGTGGCCGCGCTGGCCGGCCTGAGCCTGTCCGCCGGTAGCCTGTCACCGGCCTTTGCCAGTGCCACCGCGGTGTACGCCGCCAGCGTTGGCAACGCGGTCAGCAGCTTCACCGTCAGCCCTACGGCCACCGACAGCGGCGCCACCGTTCAGGTCAACGGCAGCACGGTGGCCAGCGGCAGCGCTTCGGCCGCGATCAGTCTCAGCGTGGGCACCAACACCGTGACGGTGGTGGTCACCGCCAGCGATGGCAGCACCACCAAGACCTACACGGTGGTGGTGACCCGTGCGGCGGCCACTTTGTCGTCCGATGCGACGCTCAGCGCGCTCACCCTGTCTGCGGGCAGCCTGTCGCCTGCCTTTGCCAGTGCCACCACGGCGTACACGGCCACCGTGGCCAACAGCGTGAGCAGCCTCACGGTCAGCGCCACGCTGGCGGGGGCGGGCACGCTCAAGGTCAACGGCAGCACGACCAGCAGTGGCGCGGCCTCCAGCAGCGTGGCACTCTCGGTGGGCAGCAATACCATCACGGTGCTGGTGACGGCGGCCGATGGCGTCAGCACCCAGACCTACACCGTGACGGTCACCCGCTCGGCGGCCGGCAGTTGCACGCTGACCGCTACCGAAACCGATGGTCCTTACCCGCTGTACGCCATCCTGACCAATTCGGCCATCGCGCGCAGCGACATCCGCGAAAGCAAGACCGGCATCCCGTTGACGCTCACCCTCACGGTGTTGAGCGCAGGCAGCAGCTGTGCACCCATCAGCGGTGCGGGCATCTACATCTGGCATTGCGACAAGGATGGGCTGTATTCGGGCTACAGCACCAGCACCAACGCAGGTCAGAGTGGCCTGACCTATCTGCGCGGCATCCAGGTGACCGACAGCAACGGACAGGTTACTTTCACCACGATCTACCCCGGTTGGTATGCGGGCCGCATCACCCACATCCACGTGCAGGTGTACCTCAACGACAACCTGGCGGTTTCGGCCACGGCCACCACCCAGTTGGCCTTTCCGCAGACCATCACCACGGCGGTGTACAACAGCGCGCTCTACACCAAGGGGCAGAACACGTCGATCACCAGTTTCTCGGCCGACAACGTGTTCAGTGACGGCACCAGCACCGAGATGCTCACGTTGAGCGGTGACATCAGTGCTGGCTACAGCGCCAACATGACGATCACCATCGCCTGAGCGCCGCTTTGGCACCCGTACCTCACAGGTGCCGGCTCATGAACAGGCTGTGCGGGTCGGAGCGGTAGTCTGCAAATGGCCCGCAGGGCAGAAAGCCGTTGCGCCGGTACAGCGCATGGGCCGGCGCGAACGAGGGTGCGGTGCCGGTCTCCAGGCTCAGGCGCAGCAGGCCACGTGCCCGACCCTGCGCCAGGATGTGGTCGAGTACGGCCTGACCCACGCCCTGGCGCAAGAACGCGCCGTGGGTGCGCATCGACTTGAGCTCGCCATGCCGGGCATCCAGCGTCTTGAGCGCGCCGCAACCGCACAGGCGGTCACCGCGCCAGACCGACCACAGCGTGATGCCGGGTTGGCGCAGCGCCGCCAGCGGCAGCGCGTGCACGCTCTCGGGTGGGGTGTCGGCCTGCATGCCGGCCAGGTGCTCGCGCAGCAAGGCCTGGATCTCGGGGCCGCTGAGGTCGTCCTGACGGATCTCGAAAACCATGGAGGTGCTCCGGCTGGGGCGGCCCGGGGCGGGCCACTGGCCTGGACTTTAAGCCATGGCCCGGCAGGGGGCCGGGGCGGGCTCATTCGAGCGTGATGTGGGCGGTCTGGATGATCTGGCCCCAGCGCTTGAGTTCGGATTGGGTGAACTCGGCCAATTGACGGGGGCTCATCTGTTCGACATCGGTGCCGGATTCTTCGGCCTTCTTGCGGGTGTCGCCGCTGGCCAGGATGCGGTTGATCTCGGTGTTCAAGGTCTGCACCACGTCGGACGGCGTGTTGGCGGGGGCGTACAGCGCAAACCAGGAGTCCAGCTCATAGCCCGGCAGCCCGCCCTCGATGGTGGTGGGCACATCGGGCAGCGAGCTCAGGCGCTTCTTGCTGGTCACGCCCACACCCTTCAGGCGGCCCCCCTGGATCTGGCTCACCACGCCGGCGGGGGTGGTGATGAAGATGTCCACCTGGCCGGCCATCAGGTCTTGTACCGCGGGGCCCGAGCCCCGGTAGGGAATGTGGGTGATGAAGGTGCCGGTGAGCTGCTTGAACAACTCGCCCGCAATGTGCTGGATCGAGCCGTTGCCCGAGGACGCAAAGTTCAGCTTGCCCGGGTTGGCCTTGGCGTAGGCGATCAGTTCCTTGAGGTTGTTCACCGGCAGCTTGGGGTTGATGGCGATCACCTGGGGTGCGCGGGTCATCATCGCCACGGGGGTGAAATCCTTGATCGGGTCCCAGCCCGCCTGCTTGAACAGGTGGGGGTTGCCCACGTGGTAGCCGCTGTACGACACCAGCAGGGTGTAACCATCGGGTTTGGCCCGTGCCACGATCTGGTTGCCGATGTTGCCCGAGGCGCCGGGCTTGTTGTCCACGATCACGGGTTGGCCCAGCGCCCGACCCAGGGGTTCGGTGATCAGCCTCGCCGTGAAGTCGGTGGTGCCGCCGGGGGCGGTGGGCACCACCAGGGTGATGGGGCGTTGCGGGAATTTGCCCTGGGCCCAGGCCTCTCGGCCCAAGCCCGATACAGCCGCGAGTGAGGCGAGCTGCCCCAGAAGCTGACGTCGTTGCATGGTGTTGTCTCCGTTGTAATTGGGGGGTCGAGGCCTGGCTCTTCAGGCCAGTTCGGAAATCTCGATCAGGTTCAGGTCCGGGTCGCGCACATAGACCGAGCGGATCTTCTGCGTGGCACCGGTGCGCATCACCGGGCCTTCGATGATGGGCCAGCGGGCAGCTTCCAGCCGCTCGATCACCTGGCTCAGCGGCATGGTGGCGATGAAACACAGGTCCAGCGCCCCGGGCACCGGCAGGTGGGCCTTTGGCTCGAATTCGCGGCCCCGCACATGCAGGTTGATCTTCTGCAGGCCAAACTTGAAGGCCTTGCGTTCGACCGGTGGGGTGCCGCCGATGAAGCTCTCCAGTTGCATGCCCAGCACCCTGGTGTAGAAGTCGACGCAGGCGGCCTCGTCGTGGGTGGTCAGTACCAGGTGGTCCAGGTGGTCGATCATGCTGTCCTCTTCAGTCACAGGTTGAAGTCAAGTTGGTGCGTCTGCCGCCGCCGGGCCGCCCCAAGGCGGCAGGGGCCCCCTCGGGGGGCAGCGACCACACGAAGTGAGGGAGCGTGGGGGCCACTCATATCGGGGCAGGGTGCAGGTCGGTGATGCGGCCGGCCTTGGCCACCTGGCCCGGCACCTCGTGGCCCACGATGGTGGGCATCTGGCGCGCCACGGCCAGCAGGCGTGGCAGGTCGATGCCGGTGTCGTAGCCCATGGCGTCCAGCATGTGGATGGCGTCTTCGCTGCTGATGTTGCCGCTGGCACCCGGGGCATAGGGGCAGCCGCCCAGGCCGCCCAGCGAGCCATCAAAGCGGGTGATGCCGCTTTGCACGGCGGCCAGCACATTGGCCAGGCCCATGCCGCGGGTGTTGTGAAAGTGAAGCGTCAGCTGCAGATCCGCAAAGCGCGCCTGCAGGGCCTCGCACACCGCCTTCACCTGGGCCGGTTGGGCCATGCCGGTGGTGTCGCAGATCGTCAGGCCCCGCACCCCCAGCTCGGCAAAGCGGTCGGCAAAACGCAGCACCTCGGCCAGCGGCACCTCGCCCTCCATGGGGCAGCCGAAGCAGGTCGACAACGAGACATTGATCGGCGTGCGCCCGTCCACCCGCCACACCACCTCGGTCAGCGCGGCCAGGCTGTGCTCGCGCGGCATGCGCAGGTTGGCCAGGTTGTGCGTCTCCGAGGTCGACATCACCAGGTTCAGCTCGTCGGCCCGCGATTCCAGGGCACGTTCGGCCCCGCGCAAGTTGGGCACCAGCACGGTGTACTCCACCCCTGGCACACGGCGGATGCGGCCCATCACCTCTTCGGCGTCGCGCAGCATCGGGATCGCCTTGGGCGAGGTGAACGAGGTCACCTCGATCTTGGCGTAGCCGCACTCGCTGAGCGCGTCCACCAGGGCCACCTTGGTGTCGGTGGGGATGAATTCGGGCTCGATCTGGAAGCCGTCGCGCGTGGCGACCTCGTTGAAGTGGATGCGTGTCATGGGGCGTGTCATGTGGGTTCTCCGGCGACGATGCCCCGGTCTTTCAGGGCCTGGATCTGATCGGCGCTCAGGCCGATGTCGCGCAGCACGGCGTCGGTGTCCTGCCCGATGCCCAGCGGTGCGTTGCGGCGGTGTCCGCCGGGGGTGCGCGACAGTTTGGGGATGATGCCGGGCACGGCCAGTGTGCTGCCGTCGTCCATCTGCACCTGTTCGATTATGCCGCGGGCCTGGTAATGCGGGTCGGCGGCGATGTCGGCCACCGTGTAGATGCGGCCCGCCGGCACCGAGGCCCGGTCGAGTGCGGCCAGCACCTCGTCCACCGTCAGCTTCGCCGTCCAGGTGCCGATGGCCGCGTCGATCTCGGCCACCCGGGCCACTCGGCCGGCGTTGTCGCCCAGGGCCGCGTCCTGGCCCAGGTCGTCACGCCCCATCTCGTGCATCAGGCGCTTGAAGATGCTGTCGCCATTGCCCGCGATCAGGGCGTAGCCCCCGTCGGCGCAACGGTAGGCATTGCTGGGGGCGATGCCCGGCAGGGCGCTGCCGGCCGGGCCCCGCACCGCACCAAAGGCGCTGTACTCGGGCAGCAGGCTTTCCATGCAGTTGAACACCGCCTCATACAGGGCCACGTCGATCACCTGGCCCTGTCCGCTGCGGTGGCGTTCCTGCAAGGCCATCAGGATGCCGATCACGCCATGCAGCGAGGCCAGCGTGTCGCCGATCGACACCCCCACGCGCACCGGCACGCGGCCGGGTTCGGCGGTGAGGTGGCGCAGCCCGCTCATGGCCTCGGCCACCACGCCGAAGCCGGGCTTGTCACGGTAGGGGCCGGTCTGGCCGTAGCCGCTGATGCGCAGCATCACCAGACGCGGGTTCAAGGCCAGCAACTCGTCCGGCCCCAGGCCCCAGCCTTCCATGGCGCCGGGGCGGAAGTTCTCGATCAGCACATCGGCCTCGGTGGCCAGTTGGCGCACGATGGCCTGGGCCTCGGCCGCTTTCAGATCAAGGGCCAGCGAGCGCTTGTTGCGCGACTGCACCTGCCACCACACCGAGGTGCCGTCCTTGAGCAGACGCCATTTGCGCAGCGGATCGCCGCTGCCCAGGGGTTCGATCTTCACCACGTCGGCGCCGAAGTCGGCCAGTGTCTTGGCCGCAAACGGGCCGGCGATCAACTGGCCCAGCTCCAGCACCTTCAAGCCGGCGAGCGGGCCGGTGGCCGGGAGGAATTCAGAGGGGCTTGTCATGGCGGGCAGTTTGCCGCTGTCCGCGCCCGCCTGTCCATTTCTGTTGCCGCAAGCCCTGTTCGCATTTTGCGAAGTCAGGGGTGGGCGTCAGCCCGGGGGACGTCGCCGGCCCAGGTGCCGGGCGGCCTTGGGGCTGTCGGGTTCCTGGGCCTGGTTCAGCGCCAGGGCTTGCTGCTGCAGGCGGGCCAAGGCCTGATCCAGGGCATCGACCTCGGGCGTGCTCAGCACCTGCAGCAACTGGGTGTTGAGCAGGCGCACCTGGGGCATCAGTTCCGTCACCAGGGCCTCGCCTGCAGGCGTCAGCCAGAGCAGGGCGCGGCGGTGGTCGCCGGGGCGGGGCTCGCGCCGCACCAGTTGCTTGCCCAGCAACTGCCCCAGCGCCTTGGAGGTGCGCGCCCGGTCGAGTTGTACCCGGTCCGCCAGTTCGGACGGGCCCAGGCCCTGCTGCTGCCACAGCAGCGACAAGACCGACCATTCGCGCCGGGTGATGCCATAGCGCCCTTCGCACAGTCGCACCACCGCCGCGCCCCCGACCGCCAACAAGCGGCTCAGGCGAAACAGCAACATGTCGTCGATGGCCTGGGGCTGGCGCAGGCGGGAGGGGGGATGGATCATGGTGCGTTCAGCGTAGCGAGGTGGGGCAGGTAGTGCTGCAGCAGTGTGGCTGTCACGGTGGCCTGCAAGGCATCCCGGCGGCGTTTGAGGGGGTCTCGTTCGGGCAGTTCGCTCATCCAGCGCTTGAACTGGATGAAGGTGGCCGGGTGCATGGTGTTCATGCGGGCCATCCGCCCGTTGCTGGCCACGATGACGGCTGAAAAAGGCGGGCTGTCCATCAGCACCTGAGCGCGTCGAGCCTGTGTGACCCAGAAATCGTCCTCGTCGTCGCTCAATCGCAGTGGGTGGGGGTCGTCTCCGGCCTGCATGCGACGCAGGATGTCCACCTCGAAGCCATCTTGGTTCACGGCGGTGTAGCGCTGCAGGCTCCGGATTTGGAAGCTGGGGTCCACCTTTTGCAGCACGCCCAGCATGGAGCTGTCTACCCGGGCCAGGGCGGTGGCAAACCGCAGGCGTCGCCGCACATCCCACAGCAAATCGATGTCGCGCGTGGCCACGGCGTCGCTGTCCACCATCACACCCGCCGCGGCTTCATAGGCATACAGCGCATGGGTACCCACCACCCTGAAAAAGTCGTGCAAATGGGTGTGGGCCAGTCGGTCCAGCACCGCCACCACCAGGGGGTCTACCCGCCCCACACGCAAGGCCCGGTTTAGCCGTTGCTGTTCGGTCAACTTGGTCTTCAGGGCGCTCAGGCGCGCGGTGGATGCCGCCTTTCGGTCCTGAAACTGCCGATAGATCTGCTCCGTCTCTGCATTGCGTGGACCCAGGCTTTTCTCGCCTCCGCCGGTCTGCGTGCGAACCAGATAGCTCGACTCGGGCGCCCTGGCTGGGCCTTTGTGCCAGTACATCCCGCCGCGCAACTGGTCTGCTTGTGACCGTGCTTCTTCATGCGCCTCGAAAACGGCCAGCGCGTCGATGTACTGGCGTGCCTGAGAAGCATTGAGTTCGCGCATTTCGGTTAAAAATCAGAAAATTTGAAAATATACCGAAATCTTATATAAATCAATAGCTTAATTGTTTTTGAAAGAGGTCTTCGAGAGCGGCGTGACGCTGGATTTATGGACCTCAGGGTTTTCCGGGGCATGGATTGATTTCAACAACTGATGGGCTGCACCCTACAGTCTCTGCATGTGGTTTCACACCCCGTGAAGTTGTTCCAGCCCAGTTCTGTCATGTCGCCCTCACCTTGCACCTTGTCTCGATCCGTTCTGAATCGCCGCCAGTATCTGGCCCTGAGCGGGCTGGCCTGGGGAGGCGCCCAAGCGCAAGCTTTTCCAAACCGTGCCATCAAACTGGTCAACAACTTTCCGGCAGGTGGTCCTTCCGACATCCTGGCGCGGGGTGCGGCAGATGTGCTGCAGCAGCGCTTTGGCCAGCCCGTGATCGTGGACAACCGGCCTGGGGCGGGCGGCAATCTGGGCGCCGACGTGGTGGCCAAAAGCCCTGCTGATGGGCACACGGTGCTGGTTTGCATTGACAGCCTGTTCACCGTCAACCCGCACATCTACAAGTCCATGCCGGTCAAACTGGCTGATTTCAAGCCCTTGCTCACCCTGGCCTCATCGGGCCTGTTGATCGGGGTGCACCCGGGCACCGGCATCAAGAGCCTGGCCGAACTGGTGGCGCAGGGAAAGAAGCGCACGCTCAACTTCAGCTCGGGCGGCAGCGGTAGCCCGGGGCACTTGGCGGTTTCGGTGATGAGCGAAGCCACCGGCATGAAGATCCAGCACATCCCCTACAAGGGCAATTCGCCTGCGGTGACTGCTGTGCTTGCCGGCGAGGTGGATGCGGGCGTGCTGGCCACTCCAGGCATGCTGCCTTATGTGAAAGCGGGCAAAATCACACCGCTGGCCGTCACCAGTCGCCAACGCTCTGCCCTTGCCCCCGAGGTGCCCACTGTGGCCGAGCTCGGCTTGCCGGGCCTGGAGCAGGAGGTGCTTTACCTGACCCTGGTGCCGGCCGCCACGCCGGCAGATGCCTTGCAGGCGCTGCAGGCGGGCTGGGTCGAGGCCATGGGCCGCCCCGAGACGAAAGCCCGCATGCAACAGCTGGATCTGCAAGCCGAGAAAGACAGCGGTGACGCCTTGCGCGATCGCCTGATGCGCCAGTCGGCGCGCTATGCCCGCATCATCCAATCCACCGGAATGACCGTCGAATGAGCTCCCAACGCACCAACATCATCTTCATCGTGGCCGACGACCTCGGCTACGCCGACCTCGGCTGCTATGGCGGCCGTGAGCCCGTCTCGCCGGTGCTCGACAGCCTGGCCGAGCAGGGCCTGCGCTTCACCCAGGGCTACTCGAACTCGCCGGTGTGCTCGCCCACGCGCTTTGCCATGATCACGGCGCGCTACCAGTACCGGCTGCGCGGCGCCGCCGAAGAGCCCATCAACAGCAAGAGCCGCGGCAGCACCACCCTGGGCCTGCCCACCGAGCACCCCACGCTGCCCTCTCTGCTCAAGGCCAGCGGCTACAACACCGCGCTGATCGGCAAGTGGCATCTGGGCTATCCACCCGCATTCGGCCCTTTGCGTTCGGGTTACGACGAGTTCTTCGGGCCCATGTCGGGCGGCGTCGACTATTTCACCCACTGCGATTCGCGCGGCACCCACGATCTGTGGTTCGGCGAAGAGGAGCACCAGCAAGAGGGTTACCTGACCGATCTGCTGTCTGACCGGGCGGTGGACTGGGTGAACCGCATGGCCCCGGCAGCCCAGGCCGGTCAGCCGTTTTTCCTGAGCCTGCATTACACGGCGCCGCACTGGCCCTGGGAGACCCGCGACGACGAGGCCCTGGCGCAAGAGGTCAAGGACAACCTGTTCCACCTGCATGGCGGCAACATCCATACCTACCGCCGCATGATCCACCACATGGACGAGGGCATCGGCCGCGTGATGGCCGCGCTGCGCGCGCAGGGGTTGGCGGACAACACCCTGGTGGTCTTCACCAGCGACAACGGCGGCGAGCGCTTCTCGGACAACTGGCCCTTGGTGGGCGGCAAGATGGACCTCACCGAGGGTGGCATCCGTGTGCCCTGGATCGCCCACTGGCCCGCAGCCATCGCCCCGGGGCGCGTCAGCGACCAGCATTGCCTGACCATGGACTGGTCGGCCACCATGCTGGCTGCGGCTGGCGTGGCGGCGCACCCGGATTACCCGCTCGATGGGGTTTCTCTGTTGCCCGTGTTGCGCGATGAGGCCCCGGCCTTCGAGCGGCCCATGTTCTGGCGCATGAACCACCGCGGCCAGCGGGCCGCCCGCCTGGGCGACTGGAAGTACCTGCGCGTGGATGGGCACGACTACCTGTTCAACATCCCGGCCGATGAGCGCGAACGCGCCAACCATGCCAGCCGCCAGCCCGAACGCCTGGCCGAACTGCGTGCCGCCTGGACGGCCTGGGAGGCCACCATGCCCCCCATCCCCGACGACGCCACGGTCAGCCTGGGTTACGGCGCCAAGGACATGCCCCAGCGCTGAGCGACCGGCCTGCGCTTCAGCTTGGGGTGAGGGCTGTCAGCAAGCGCTCCAGCCCCGCCAGCGCCTGTTCCACGGCCACACCGCCGGTCTGGGCGCGCACGATGGCCCCATCCGCCGCCAGGCCGGCCGCCTCGGCCAGGGCGTGGGCGTCGGGGCGCCCGACCAGCAAGGTTTCTATCGCGCCCACCATGTCCTGCTTGTGGGCGGCCGAGATGGCCAGCGCATCGCCCAGCCCCCCACCCAGTTCCGCCACCGCATTGATGAAGGCACAACCCCGGAAGCCTGGCTCGCGCAGCCATTCGCCCAGGGCCGCTGCCAGGGGGTGCAGGGGGTGGCGAAGGCGTTCTGCCGGGCTCTGAGCCTCCCGGTGTCTCGCCAGGGCGGCCTGGAACCAGCCCATCCAGCGTTCGTGGCGATAGGCCAGAAAGGCGCGGATCAGTTCGTCCTTGGCCGGAAAGTGCCGGTAGAACGTGACCTTGGTGACCCCCGCCGCCGCAATCACCCGGTCCACCCCGGTGGCGCGCAGGCCGTCGCGGTAGAACAGCTCATGGGCGGCCAGCAGAATGCGCTCGCGGGCCGGCAAGCTGGGGTCGAGCACGAAGGGCGCTGAAAAAGAATCTTCTGTCATGTCGATGATTGTAGACAGGTCTGTCTACATGGATTAGAGTTGCGGGTAGACAGATCTGTCTACATGCAGGATTTTCTGCCCCAACCTTCCTTTGACGGAGCCCTTTCATGGAAACCAAGCCCCCGCTGCCCCCCTTCACCGCCGAGACGGCGGTGCAAAAAGTCCGCCTGGCCGAAGATGCCTGGAACTCCCGCGACCCGGCCCGCGTGGCCCAGGTCTACACCGAGGACACGGTGTGGCGCAACCGGGCCGAGTTTCCGGTCGGGCGTGAGCAGGCCCGCCAGCTCCTGGAGCGCAAGTGGGCTCGCGAGTTGGACTACCGCCTGATCAAGGAGCTGTGGGCGTTCACCGGCGAGCGCCTAGCCGTGCGCTTTGCCTACGAGTGGCATGACGATTCCGGCCAGTGGTACCGCAGCTACGGCAATGAAAACTGGGAGTTCAACCCCCAGGGCCTGATGCAGCGGCGCTTTGCCAGCATCAACGACATGCCGATCCGGGCGGACCAACGCCTGTTCCACTGGCCACTGGGCCGCCGGCCTGACGATCACCCGGGCCTGAGCGAGCTGGGCCTCTGAGCAGGCAAGAGGTCAAGCGGCCATGCACCAAACTGGCACAGGCGTTGCTTGATGCCGGGGCATGGTCGCCCGCTTCAACATCCCCCCCGGTACCGATGCCTTGTGGCAGCAGCGCCTGAGCCTGCTGCTCGATTCGACCGACGAGGGCATGTTCGGCATTGACCTGCAGGGCGATTGTGTCTTCATCAACCGGCCCGGGGCCAGCCTGATCGGCTACGAGCCCGCCGAACTGCTGGGGCGCAACATGCATGCGCTGACCCACCACAGCCATGCCGATGGCCGGCCCTACCCGGACCGCGACTGCCCGATCTTCAACGCCTTCCGCCAGGGCTTGCCCTGCCGCATCGACTCCGAGGTGTTCTGGCGACGCGACGGCAGCAGTTTCCCGGTCGAGTACTCCAGCCAGCCCATCCTTGACGGGACCGAGGTGCGCGGTGCGGTCATCACCTTTGTCGACATCACCGAGCGGCGCCGTGCGGCCCAGGCCTTGCAGCGTGCCCACGACGCCCTGCAGCGCAGCAACGATGTGCTGGAGCAGCGCGTGCAACAGCGCACCCTGGCGCTCAGCGAGGCCCTGGTGCGCCTGCGCGAACTCTCGGCCTACTCCGAGCGCGTGCGGGAGGACGAGCGCACCCGAATCGCCCGCGAGGTGCACGACGAACTGGGCAGCCTGCTGGTGGCCCTGAAGATGGACGTCAACTGGCTGCAAAAGCGCCTGGGTGAGCAGGCGGCCCGCGAGCCCGAGGCGGCGCAGGACATGCGCGGCCAGATGCGCTGCAAATGCCAGAACATGAGCCGCCTGATCGAGAACGCCGTCGACAACGTGGGTCGCATCATCACCGACCTGCGCCCCAGCATCCTGGACCACCAGGGCCTGTGGGCGGCGCTGGAATGGCAGGCCCACGAGTTCGCCCAGTCGGCCGAGCTGGCGCTGGAGTGGTGCATGAGCGTGCCCGAAACGCTGAGCCTGCCTGAGCCGGCCGCGATGGCGGTGTTCCGCATCTTCCAGGAGATGCTGAGCAACGTGGGCCGCCATGCCCATGCCAGCGCGATCGACATCCTGATCGAGCAGCGCGATGCCCAACTGCACCTGCGCGTGCAGGACAACGGCGTGGGCGCCAGCCCGCAGGCCCTGGAGTCACCCACTGCCTACGGCGTCATGGGCATGCGCGAGCGGGCGCGCCACCTGGGCGGCCTGCTGTTGATCCAGAGCGCACCGGGCGAAGGCTCGTGTTTTCACTTGCAGATTCCGCTGGAGACGCCATGAACCTGGCTGCGACCGCCCCCGCCCCGATCCGCTTGTTGCTGGCCGATGACCACCTGATCGTGCGCCAGGGGCTCAAGCAGGTGCTCGGCGATCCGGCCAATGGTCAGCCCGAGATCACGGTGCTGGCCGAGGCCGCCACCGGCCCCGAGGCCCTGACCCAGATCGAGGCCCTGCAGGGCCCGGCCGGGCTGGACCTGGTGCTGCTGGACATCGCCATGCCCGGGCTCGACGGGCTGGAGGTGCTGCAGCAATTGCGCCGCCAATGGCCCGCCTTGCCGGTGCTGATGCTCAGCACCTACCCCGAAAAGCAGTACGCCGTGCGCTGCATCAAGCTGGGGGCGGCCGGCTACCTCAACAAGAGTGCTGACCCCGACGACATGGTGGTCGCGGTGCGCAAGGTGGCCGCCGGTGGCCGCTACCTCAGCGAGGCCACGGCCGAAGCCCTGGCCGGAGCCCTGTCACGCACCACCCTGGCGCCCAGCACGCCGGCCGCGGTCATGGCCGCCATCGATGCCCTGTCACACCGCGAGCACCAGGTGTTCCGCCTGCTCACCAGCGGGCATTCGGTGAGCGAAATTGGTGCACAGCTCAAGCTGGCGCCCAACACCGTGAGCACCTACCGGGCCCGCATCCTCGAAAAGACCGGGGCCCGCAACGATGTCGAGCTGGCCTTGCTGGCGCGCAGCGCTTCTGGAGCCTGAAAAGCCGTCGGCTGCAATCGATTTGTAGGGCTGGCCCTACAGGGTGTCGACATGCCGGGCACGAAATGCAGTGGATCCCCGTCAACGCGCCACTTGGGCGGCAACTTGGCCCGCGCTTTGCGTAGCGCATCACATCCTGATCAACGAGGTGTGCCATGTCCGAGTTCTTTTCGCCCTACGATGCCGACCGCCCCCTGATGCTCAAGTGCAGCTGCGGGCGTGAGCACACGGTGGCCGACCATCAAGCAGAAGTCACTGCCGAAGCGGCCGCCGCCACACTGCGCCAGCGCAGCCTGAGCAGCGAGTTCGAGGCCTACAGCAACGAGTTCATCGAAGCCACCCTGGTCAAGGCCTTGTTTCCGCAGGATGCCTTGCGGCGCCGCTTCCTGCGCGCGGTGGGCAAGGGCACGGCCATGGCCGCCATCAGCAGCGTGCTGCCTGTGGCCAGCCTGCAGGCCATGGCCCAGGAGGCCGGCAAGGGCGGCACCAACCTCGAAAAGAAAGACCTGAAGATCGGCTTCATCCCGATCACCTGCGCCACCCCGCTGATCATGGCCCACCCCCTGGGCTTCTACAAACAGCAGGGTCTGAATGTGGAGGTCACCAAGACCGCGGGCTGGGCGCTGATCCGCGACAAGATCATCAACAAGGAATACGACGCCACCCACTTCCTCAGCCCGATGCCGCTGGCCATGTCGCTGGGCCTGGGCTCGAACGCCACCCCCATGAACGTGGCCACCATCCAGAACATCAATGGCCAGGCCATCACCCTGGCCCTGAAGCACAAGGACAACCGCGACCCGAAGAACTGGAAGGGCTTCAAGTTCGCCATTCCCTTCGAGTTCAGCATGCACAACTTCCTGCTGCGCTACTACTTGGCCGAGGCCGGCCTCAACCCCGACACGGACGTGCAGCTGCGCGTGGTGCCGCCGGCCGAGATGGTGGCCAACCTGCGGGCCGGCAACATCGATGGCTTTCTGGGCCCCGACCCCTTCAACCAGCGCGCCGTGTACGAAGAGGCCGGCTTCATCCACCTGCTGACCAAGGACCTGTGGAACGGCCACCCCTGCTGTGCCTTCGGCACCAGTGCCGAGTTCATCCAGAAGAACCCGAACACCTTCGCCGCCCTGTACCGTGCAGTGCTGACTTCGGCGGCCATGGCCCGCGACCCCAAGAACCGCGAACTGATTGCCAAGGTGATTGCCCCGCAGGCCTACCTGAACCAACCCGAGGTGGTGCTGCAGCAGGTGCTGACCGGCAAATTTGCCGACGGCCTGGGCAACATCCGCAACGTGCCCGACCGGGCCGACTTCGACCCCATGCCCTGGCAGAGCATGGCCGTCTGGATGCTGACCCAGATGCAGCGCTGGGGCTACATCAAGGGGGCGGTCAACTACAAGCAGATCGCCGAGAAGGTGTTCCTGCTGACCGATGCCAAAAAGCAGATGAAGGCCCTGGATCAGAAGGTGCCCGAAGGCGGCGCCTACCCCAAGTTCAACATCATGGGCAAAGAGTTCGACGCGGCCAAGGCCGAGGCCTATGCCAAGAGCTTTGCCATCAGCAAGGGGACCTGAGCCATGAGCCCCTTCAAATCCCTGGGCTTCCGCGCCGGCGTGCTGTCGGTGCTGATGCTGCTGGTCCTGCTGGCGGTGTGGCGCACCGCCACCCTGCCCGATGCGCCGGCGGCGGCACCGACCAAGGCCTTGAGCGCCGAACAGATCGAGTACCTCAAGATGATGGGCAAGGACCCGGCGGCCGCAGCCCCGGCCGAAGCCGGCGGCAGCGCCAAGTCGGGGGGCTTTCCGACCCCGTTGCAGACCGCCACCGCGGCCTGGCAGCACCTGCGTGACCCGTTCTACGACAAGGGTCCCAACGACAAGGGCATCGGCATCCAACTGGCCTACTCGCTGGCGCGGGTCGGCCTGGGTTTTGGCCTGGCTTGCCTGGTGGCCATCCCGCTGGGCTTCGTGATCGGCATGTCGCCCCTGCTGCGCCGGGCCTTTGACCCCTTCATCCAGGTGCTCAAGCCCATCAGCCCGCTGGCCTGGATGCCGCTGGCGCTCTACACCATCAAGGACTCGTCGATCTCGGGCATCTTCGTGATCTTCATCTGCTCCATCTGGCCCATGCTGGTCAACACCGCCTTCGGCGTGGCTTCGGTCAAGCGGGAATGGCTCAACGTGTCGGCCACCCTGGAGGTCAACCCGCTGCGCCGGGCCCTGCTGGTGATCCTGCCGGCTGCGGCCCCCACCATCCTCACCGGCATGCGCATCAGCATGGGCATCGCCTGGCTGGTGATCGTGGCGGCCGAGATGCTGGTGGGCGGCACCGGCATCGGCTACTTCGTCTGGAACGAGTGGAACAACCTGTCGCTCACCAGCGTCATCTTCGCCGTGCTCGTCATCGGTGTCGTGGGCATGCTGCTGGACCTGGCCTTTGGCCGGCTGCAGAAGGCGGTGACCTATGTGGAGTGATCTCGGCAGCCGTGTCGCGCAGGCGGGGCTTGCCGGGCCCCAAGCAGCAGAAAGGAACCCCAAGGTGGACGGATTTCTGAAAGTCGAAGCATTGAGCAAGGCCTACGATCCGGCCCGCCCGGTGTTCTCGGACGTGTCCTTCTCGCTGGCGCGGGGAGAGTTCGTCTGCATCATCGGCCATTCGGGTTGTGGCAAGACCACCATCCTGAACGTGCTGGCCGGCCTGGACCAGGCCAGCTCGGGCTATGCCTACATGGACGGGCGCGAGATCGCCGGCCCCAGCCTGGAGCGGGGCGTGGTGTTCCAGAGCCATGCCCTGATGCCCTGGCTCACCGTGCGCCAGAACATCGCCTTCGCGGTCAAGTCGCGCTGGCCCGAGTGGAATGCCGCCAAGGTCAACGTGCACCTCGAGAAGTTCGTCGAGATGGTGGGCCTGAGCGCGGCCATCGACAAGAAACCCTCGGCCCTGTCGGGGGGCATGAAGCAGCGCGTGGGCATTGCCCGGGCCTTCAGCATCAGCCCCAAGATGTTGCTGCTCGACGAGCCCTTCGGGGCGCTGGATGCACTGACCCGCGGCACCATCCAGGACGAGTTGATGGGCATCGTGCGGCAGACCCAGCAGACCGTGTTCATGATCACCCACGATGTGGACGAGGCCATTCTGCTGGCCGACCGCATCCTGCTCATGAGCAACGGCAACGACACCCCCCAGGGCTACCGCCCCGGTGGGCTGGCCGAGGTGGTGGTCAACCCCTTGCCGCGTGAGCGCAGCCGGGCCAGCCTGCACCACCTCGATGGCTACTACGAACTGCGCAACCACGTGGTCGATTTCCTCGTCAGCCGCGCCCGGGCGCACTGAGCTTCCACCCCGAACCGGGTGCTTCAAGCCGCGGCCTGCCGGTCGCGGCGGGGCAGCGCTCGGCCCGGGACTTCCAAACTGTTTCCCCGTGTTCTTCAAAGGAGCCAACATGAACCGCAACGACATCACTGAAAAAATCATCACCACCAAGGTGCAAAAAGGCATCAAGTGGGAGGCCGTGGCCAAGAAGCTGGGCCAGTCCAAAGAGTGGACCACCGCCCTGTGCCTGGGCCAGATGACCGCCACACCCGAGCAGGCCAAGGTGCTGGGCAAGATCTTCGGCTTGACCGCCGACGAGCAGAAATGGCTGTGCGTGGTGCCTTACAAGGGCTCGCTGCCCACCCCCGTGCCCACCGATCCGCTGATCTACCGCTGGTATGAGATCGTGAGCGTCTACGGCAGCACCATCAAGGAGCTGATCCATGAGGAGTTCGGCGACGGCATCATGAGCGCCATCGACTTCAGCATGGACATCCAGCGCCAGGCCGACCCCAAGGGCGACCGCGTGAACGTGGTGCTGTCGGGCAAATTCCTGCCCTACAAGACCTACTGAGGCGCCCCGCGGGGCGGGCGCAGGCGTTAAGCTCGGGGCCGTTTTCCTCTGAGGCCCCGGTTTTCTCCATGCGCATCGAATCCATCCGCCAGCAACTGCGCGCCCATGGCGCCGGCCCCGCCCACGAGCAGCGGGTGCTGCGCCTGTGGGCCCAGGCCAAGCCGCAGGACAGCGGCCGGCGGCGGCTGGAAGACTTCATGCCGACGACGGTGCGTGAGTTGCTGCCAGCCTTGAGCGCCGAGCTGGCCGGCCTGGCCACGCTGCGTTCGCAACACCCGGGCGAAGACGGCTCGGCCCGCCTGCTGGTGGCGCTGGCCGATGGTCAGACCGTGGAGAGCGTGCTGTTGCCGCGCGACGGCCTGTGCGTGTCCACCCAGGTGGGCTGTGCGGTGGGTTGCGTGTTCTGCATGACCGGACGCGAGGGCCTGCTGCGCCAGGTGGGCAGCGCCGAGATCGTGGCCCAGGTCGCCCTGGCGCGCACGCTGCGGCCGGTCAAGAAAGTGGTGTTCATGGGCATGGGCGAGCCCGCCCATAACCTGGACAACGTGCTCGAAGCCATCGACCTGCTGGGCACGGTGGGCAACATCGGCCACAAGAACCTGGTGTTCTCCACCGTGGGCGACCCGCGGGTGTTCGAGCGCCTGCCCCAGGGGCGGGTCAAGCCGGCGCTGGCCTTGTCCTTGCACACCACGCGCGCCGAGCTGCGCGAGCAACTGTTGCCGCGCGCCCCGCGCATCAGCCCCGATGAACTGGTGGACCAGGGTGAGCGCTATGCCCGCGCCACCGGCTACCCGATCCAGTACCAGTGGACACTGATTGACGGCGTCAACGACAGCCAGGAGGAACTCGATGGCATCGTGCGCCTGCTGCAAGGCAAGTACGGCGTGCTCAACATGATCCCCTACAACAGCGTGCCCGATCTGCCCTTTCAACGCCCCAGTTGGGAGCGTGCCGCCGAGATTGCCCGCCACCTGCATCGGCGCGGTGTGTTGACCAAGCTGCGCCAGTCGGCCGGGCAGGATGTGGAGGGGGGCTGTGGCCAGTTGCGGGCGCGCAGCCAGGCTGAAGCGCCGCAGCAGCCTGTGCATTGGGCGCCCCGACCTGAGAACGTCAACACGTTCTGAAGGCCTGCTCAGTGGCGCGATGACTGCATCGGGTCCAGCCGCTCGCCGCGCAGCAGGGCCAGGGGCGAGCGCCAGTAGATCTGCACGTTGTGGATCGGATCGGTGATGATCTTGAAGGCCCAGGCCAGGCCCCAGGCCGGGCTGCGCAGCACGAACAGGTGCAGCGTGCGCAGCAGCAGCCCCGTCACCCCCAGGGCCAGCCACAACAGGCCCACGTCGTGGGCATGGCCGGCCAGGCCAGCGCCCGGGTGGATCAGCCCGAACAGGTCAGGCCGCAGGGCCAGCAGCACCGGCAGCGCCAGCCACACCCCGATCAGGATGGCCTTGCGGCGCATGTTGTAGCCGACCTTGATGGCTTCCTTGTGGGCATCGCTGGCCTGGTTCACGGTGTCGTAACCGCGGGGCTCGAAGAAGATGTGCCCCGATTGGCGCGTCACCATGCCGACCAGCCAACCCACCATCGCGGCCGCCGCCGGGTCGACGAACAGCAGGCCGTAGGCGCACAGAAAGCTGATCGCGCTGATCAGGTGCAGCGTCTGGTTGATGCGGCACTGGTGGTAATAACGGTGGTCGTTCCAGCGCAGGGTGTCGACTTTCTGCAGGAAATCACGCACGGCAAACTCCTAGGTCATGAAAAAGGAATGACCGCAGCGTGACCGGCCCGCATGAAAGTGAATTGACAGCGGGGTGACCGGGCGATGTCACATGGCCTTTCCTTGATCTGGATCGAATCCCGAGCGGGTGGGCGTTCAGTGCAGGGTCAGCGGCTGTGAGCTGGTCTTGACCCGCACCACCGCGGGCCGGGCTTCGTAGCCCACGGACGTCCGGCCCAGCAGGGCCGCCGTCAAGGTGCTGACCTGGCGGGCGATCGGTTCGATGTAGCGGCTGGCCGCCCCGTCGACCGTGATGCAGTCGCCCAGGGCGTGGATGCCGGGCTGGCTGGTGGCCAGCGTGGCCGGGTCCACTGCAATCCCGTCGCGCCAATGCAAGCCGGCGCTGCGTGCCAGCCGGCCGGGCGTTTGCAGGCCTGCGGCCACCACCACCTGGTCCACCTCGTGGTGCTGGCCGCCAGCGGTGTGCACCTGGTAGCGCCCGCTGGTGGCCGAGCGGGTCACCTGGGCCACGGTCTGGGCACCCTCGAAGGTGATGGGCAGGCCCTTCCAGGCGGCCAGCAATTGGGCCCCGGCTGCCTGGCTCTGCCAGCGGGCCAGGGGTTCGCGGGCCGCGTCGAGCAGGCGCACCCGGTGGCCGCCCAGGGCCAGGTCGTTGGCCAGTTCGCAACCGATCAGCCCGGCGCCCAGCACCAGCACGTCGCGCGGGCCGTCGCCCAGGGCCTGGCGCAGGCGCTGGTAGGCCGCCAGGTGGTTGATGCGCCAGCACAGACCGGGCGACAGCCCCGCCGGCAGCGCGGCCTCGGCCCCATGGGCCAGCACGAGTTGACGGTAGGGCAGGTTGCCCCGGGTGGTGCGCAGTTGTCGCGTCTCGATGCAGACGCGCACCGCGTGGGTGTGCGGGAGCAGGCGCAGGTTCAGTCGCCGGGCCGCTTCGGCCCCGCTTTCCTTGACCAGGCTCTCGGGGGCCAGGTGGCGTGCCAGTGCCACCGAGAGCAGCGGCTTGTCGTAGCGGTCGCCACTGCAGGCACTGACCAGGGTGATGGGCAGCCCGGCATCGTGCTGGCGCAGGCTTTCCGCCAGTTGCCAGCCGGCCTTGCCAGCGCCCACGATGACAACGCCCGCATCGCCCCGGCGCACACGCACCAGGGGCGCCGAGGTGTTGGGCAAGGGCTGTCGATCGGTGCCCAGGCCGGGGGGCGTGTAGGGCGAGAAGTCGCTCTTGGTCACGCCGCACAGGGGGCAGGCCCAGTCCTCTGGGATGTCGGCAAAGCGGGTGCCCGGGGCCAGGCCGCTGTCCGGGTCGCCCAGGGCTTCGTCGTACAGGTAGCCGCAGGCGTGGCAGATGTAGGTTTGCCAGGCCGGGGCCAGGGCGTCGACCGCCAGGCCCACGGGGCTGGGGCGGGTATCGGGCTGGCGGCTTGGGGTGTTCATGCGGGCAGCTCCTCGGCACTCAGGCGGGCGATTTCCTTGCGCAAGTGCTTGATGGCGGGCGTGACGATGGCCACGAAGTGCGATTCACGCACCCGGCGTTGCACCTCCGAGCTCATCAGGTAGCCCCGTGCGCCCTGGTGCATCAGGGCCGACTGGGCCGCACGCAGGCACAGTTCTGCGCCGTGGGCGCGGGCGTCCAGCACGTCGATGAAGAAGTCTTTGTCGGTGCTGTAGGGGGTGCGGGCCAGCTGCATGACGCGCGCGCTCAGCTCGTCGAGCTCGGCCTGCAAGGCGTCGGGCCGGTCTTCCAGGTACTGGTTGACGTGGCCCAACTGAGGTTCCACCGCCCACATCGAGTCGATGGCACCCTGGGTGATGCCCACGGCCATGCCGCATTGCAGCATCACGAAGGCGGCCCGGATGCGGGCAATGAAGGGGCGTGCCGGATCGGCCATGAGTTCGGCCTCACCCACGAACAGGTCTTTCACGCGCAGGGCATAGGTGGCCGTGCCCTCCATGCCTGAGAACGAGGGGCATTCGCGCAGCTCCACCCCGGGCGCGTCGCAGCGCAACAGGAACATGATCTCGTGCGCCGGGGCGGCGCCGTCCTGGGGCGATACGGCGGCAATGGCGCCGCAGTAGTGGTCCGGCCCCAGGTTGCTGACCCAGGGCAGGGTGCCACTGACCCGGTAGCCGCCGGCCACCGGGGTCGCCTTGAGCAACAGGCTTTCGATTTGCGCAAAGCTCTTCATCGGGTTGGACAGGGCGGTGCCGCCCAGGCGTTCACCGCGCACATGGGCGGCCAGCACCTCGCCACCCAGCGCGGGCTGGCCCGACTGTTGAAGGTACAGGCCGGCCACCGCCTGGCACCACATCATGAAGCCGGTGGCGCCGCACACCCGGGACACCTCGGCCATGGCCTGGATGGCCAGCGCGTAGTCGCCCGGCCCGTGCTCGCTGTCCAGGTGGGCACTCATGGCGCCAGCGCCGGCCAGGGCCCGCAGCACGTCGCGCGGGTACAGGCCCTCTCGATCAATGGCCTGCACCTGCTCGCGCAGGGGGCCCTGGGCCACGGCGCGGGTGGCCGCCAGCAGGTCGCCGGCTCGAATTTCGGGGGGCAGGTCAGCGGGGTTCATGCTCAAGTCCTTGAGGTGGCTGCAGGGGCTGCGGAGCGGGCCGGTTCAAACCGTCAGTCAGCCAGGCTGATGGTGAACGGGATCGGGTTGCGCAAGGTGTTGGCCACCGGCGAGTAGAAGTTGGCGTGCTGCACGATGTCGTCCAGCACCTCGCGTGGGGCGTCGCCCTCGATCACCACCTTCACGCGAATGGCCTGGAAGCCCATTTCAGGCGGTGTCTTCTCAAGCGCGCCACCGGCGCCCCAGGCGGCCGGGTTGCCGATGTCGCCCTCCAGAAACACTTCCAGCTTGCTCAGCTTGATTTGCTTCCAGGTGGCCACGGCGGTGATCCCCACCGCCAGACAGCCGCCCAGACCCGACAGCACGATCTCACCCGGCGCGGGGGCGGTGTCCTGGCCGAACAGGTGCAGGGGCTCGTCCACCACCACCGGGGTGTGCGTGCCCACGGTGCTGAGCGAGCGGTACTGGCCCTCCATCACCGTGTGGACTTTGTTGGTGCCGCGGCTGGCGGGGTTGGCCCGGCCCTTGGCGGCGAAGGCGGCCAGGCCCTCGCTGTCGATGGGGCGCAGGTAGGCCTTGACGGTGGTGGGGGTGGCGAGGGCGGAAGCGTCGGTCATGGGGTGGGTCCTTGATGGGGTGGGGGCAGGGCCATCGGCCCCGGCCTGCCTGCTTCATTGCAACCCACGTGCCAAGACCGGTTTGACACGATCAGAACGCTTGAAACCAATATCCTGATTGAATTGTTTGCTCTGGATATGAGAGCAAATTGGACGGCGATTGCGAATCGGCCAGGCCGCTTGTGTCGACCTAATGTCGACAATTTGTCGACCTGTTCAGCGCAGGCCGGCCTTGCGCAGACGGTAGGCAAACTGGCGCAGGGTCAGGCCCAGGCTCTGGGCCGCGCGGGACTGGTTGCCGTGGTGTTGTTGCAGGGCTTGTTGCAACTGGGCCACCGGGTGGGCGTGCACGCTCTGGTAATCGCGCACCAGCGGGGCGGGTGAGGCCTCATCGGCGGCGGCGGCGGCCTCGGGCCAGCCCGCAGGGCCCGGCGGCCTGACCCGCATCGGCGGGGCGCCGGCCTGGCCACTGTTCTGGCTTTGGCGCAGCAGGCGCAGCAAATGGGGCTGGGTCACGGCACTGTGCTCGCTCAACAGGACCAGGCGCTCGATGAAATTGCCCAGCTCGCGGATGTTGCCGGGCCAATCCTGGTGCGTCAGGGCTTGCAGCGCCTCGGGCGTGAGGTTCACATTGCGCTGGTGGGCCTGATTGGCCCGGCTCACGAAATGCAGGGCCAGGGCCTGGATGTCCTCGCGCCGCTCGCGCAGCGAAGGCAGGCGGATCGGGATCACGTTGAGCCGGTAATACAGGTCCTGGCGGAAGCGGCCTGCCTGCACATCGGCCGACAGGTCGCGGTGGGTGGCGGCGACCAGGCGCACGTCCACCCGTTGTTCGCGGCGCCCACCCAGGCGCACCAGCGTGCCCTCTTGCAGCGTGCGCAGCAGCTTGGATTGCAGGCCCAGGGGCAGCTCGCCGATCTCGTCGAGAAACAGGGTGCCGCCGTCGGCCTGCTCGAACCAGCCCGGGCGGGCCGCCACGGCGCCGGTGAAGGCCCCCTTCTCGTGCCCGAACAGCTCGGACTCGAACAGCGTCTCGGGGATGGCGGCACAGTTCACCTTGATGAAAGGGTGGTCACGTCGCCCGCTGGCCAGGTGCACCGCGCGAGCGAACAGCTCCTTGCCGGTGCCCGATTCACCCAGCAGCAGCACGCTCACGCTGGCCTGAGAGACCTGCTCAAGCTCGCTCAGGGCCTGCAGCAGGGCGGGCGAACTGCCGATCAGCCCATAGCGTGCCGCATGGGTTTGCAGGGCGTGTGCCAGCTGGGTGTTGCGGGCTTCAAGCTGGCTCGTCTGCTCGCTCACCAGTTGCTGCAACTGCAGCAGTTGCCCGGCCAGGGTGGCCAGCACGCGCAGCAGCGCCAGGTCGTCGTTCAGGTGGCGCTGCCGGCTGCGGATGCGGTGGCAGGCCAGCACGCCCAGGGTCTGGCCCTTGGCCGTGATCGGCAGGGCGATGAAGGCGACGGTTTCGGGCGGCAGCTCGGCCCGGCGTACCGAGCGGAACAGAAACAAAGGCTCGTTGTCGATGTCCTGCACGAGGGCGGGTTGCCCGGTGGCCAGCACGCGCCCGGTGATGCCTTCGCCCACCGCATATCGGCCGCGCTGGGCTTCGGCACGTGTGAGGCCATAGGCATGCTGGATGCGGGCCTGGGCCGACTCGGGCTCGCGCAGCACGATGCGGCCCCGGTTCAGGCCCAGCAGTTCGCTCATCAAGTGCAGCATCTCGCGCAACACGGTCTCGGGGCTGAGGCTGCGGCCGACCAGGCGCATCACTTCGTGCATCAGCAGCAGCTCCTGGGCGCGCCAGTCGGTGGTCGGCATCCGGGCGGAGGGCGGGTTCTGATCAGGGGGCTGGGCCATGCCGGCGGCCATGCAGTTGCCGTGCCAGCCCGAAGGGGGCGGTGTCCGAGGTGGGGTCAGAGCAGGATGTCGCTGCTGCCCGGGCACAGCAGGCGCGGAAATTCGCGCATGGGCAGCCAGGCAGCGGTGTGCTCCGGGCTGTGCCAGGGGGGCTGGCGGCTGAGGTCCGGCGGTGTTTCGAATTCGCGGTACTGGCCCTGGCCCAGGTAGATGGCCCAGCGTCCGCCGATGGGCCGCCGGGTATCCAGCATCCCGGGGCTGGGCGGTGGGCGCAGCCAGACGCGGTCGCCCGGCACCGCAAAGCCCGAGGGCAAGGGGGCTTCAGGGCTGCCGATCTGGCGCATCAGAGCCTGATGGAATTCGCAATCGCGCACGGGTCGGTGCTGGAAGCGGGCCTGCAAGCGGCTGTACAACGCCGGGTGGTGGCGGCGCGTTTCCTCGGCCAGACCCAGCAGCAGCACATACTCCGAGGCGCGGTAGGGCGAGAGTGCAAACCCCGGGCCCTGGGCGGGTTGCAGCAGGGCCTGCAAGGCCGCCGTCAGGGGGCGCTCGGGGCGCAGCAGTGGGGGGTGGCCCGGTTGCAGCTGCCAATCTTCGGGCGGATGGCGCGGCCCGGTCGGGTCGGGGTGGAGCCGGGTGTCGCGTGCCGCCTGCACAATGCCCTGGCGCACCCGCACGGCGGCCGCCCATTCGGCATGGCTGGGAAACGTGAACGCCACCGGGCTGAGCAGCAGCGCCACCACGATCTCGCGCGCCAGATCGTCCGCGTGCCGGGGGTCCAGGGCCAGGGTTCTGGACAGGGCCCGGGTGTCATGGCCCGGCGCCCAGTGCTCGATCAGGGTCGGCTGCAGTGCCACCTGCATCGCGGGTGCCGTGGTGGCATCGCCCGCCAACAATTGAACATCCACCAGGCTGGCCAGGCCCAGCTGCTGCAACTGCTCCATCAACTGCCAGTGGCCTTGCTGCAAGGCTGCCTTGCTGCTTCCCTGAAACACCACGCCGCAGGCCCCGGGCGGTGACGCCAGGGGAGGCTGCCCGGAGGGCGGAGGGTGGAGTTGGGTGGGCGCGCTCAGCATGTCCTCAGTATCGACAGGCTGATCGCAGCCATACAACCGTGAAAACCCGCCGCCGAGCACCGGCATCCCCCCTGGAAACCCGAAGCCCATGCTCAAGCGTGGGTGATCCAACTGGCGTAGTCGGGGTGGTCCAGATGGGGCAGGGTGTTGTAGGTGACCAACGAATGCCGCTTGGGGTTGAAGTGGAATTCGGTCACCGAACTGTTGCGGATGCGCAGGTTGAGTTCGATCGTGGCTTCAGGGGTGGTGCCCAGGATGTGGCCCACCGCAGTCGAGATGGGCCCACCGCTGGAGACCAGCAGGACGTTGCCCTCGCAGTTCTGGCGCACGTGGTCCAGGGCGCTGCTCACACCGTGCACGAAATCGTTGTAACTGGGCATGCCGCGGGGGCTGACCACCCCAGCCATCCATTGCGTCAGGCCGTCACGCAGCAGGCGAAAGTGGTGCCGATACAGTTCGGGGGTGTCCGGCTTGGGCAGGGGCATGGGGTGGATGGCCTGGATCACCGCCTCGCTGTCGTACTCGTTGAGGCCGGGCCACAGAACGGGCTGGGCCTGCCAGTCCAGGCCCCGGGCGATGCCGGCAAAGGTTTCCTGGTGGCGGCGCAAGGTGCCGGTGATGACGGCCTGGAACTCCAGACCCTTGCCTTTGAAGTACTCGCCCAGGCGTTCGCTCTGGCGGTGACCGAGCTCACTGAGTCGGTCGTAATCATCGGCGCCAAACGAGGCCTGGCCATGGCGCACAAGGTAAAGGGTTCCCATGGGCGGATTCTGTCAAGCGCCCACAGACCGCACAGTCGCCGCGGCGACCGATTCGTCGGAAAACCGTCACATGGGTGACGGCACTGGGTGGCTTGGGTGCCTCAGGCGCCCGCCAACACCCCTGCCATCACGCCCGCATCGACATTGCCCCCCGACAGGGCCAGGCCCACGGTCTGGCCGCGCAGGGCGCTGCGCTCTTGCAGCGCGGCGGCCAGGGCGGCGGCGCCGGCACCTTCGGCCACGTTGTGGGTGTCGGTGAACAGCGCCCGCATGGCCTGGGCCACTTCGGCATCCGTGACCTGCACCAGGTGGTCCAGGCCGGGGCCCAGCACGGCCAGGGCGGCGGCATCGGCGACGCGGCAGGCCATGCCGTCGGCCAGCACGGTGCTGACCGGGGCTTCGACCACGCGGCCGGCCGCGATGGAGTCGGCGTAGGTGGTGGCATGGGCACTGACCACGCCGACGATGCGTGCGCGGTGGCCCAGGGCCTGTTTGGCGGCAATGGCCGAGCAGGCGCCCGAGCCTTGGCCGATGGGCACGTAGACCACGTCGAGTTCGGGCACGGCGCGCAGGAACTCCCACCAGTAGGTGCTGACACCGCGCAGCAGATCGGGGTGGAAGCTGGGCACCATGTGGGCCCCACGGGTCTGGGCCAGGGCGATGGCGTGCTCGCGGGCGGCCTGGAAGTCGTCGCCGTGCTCGATCAGGTTCACCCCCAGGCAGCGCATGGCGGCGTTCTTTTCGGTGGAGTTGCCGTGCGGCACGACGATGGTGCAGGGCACGCCATGCGACCTGGCGGCCCAGCCGATGCTTTGGCCATGGTTGCCCCGGGTGGCGCTGATCACCTCGCGCGGCAATTCGCCGCGCCGGGCGAGTTGGTCGAAGTAGGTCAGGCCGCCGCGGATCTTGAACGCGCCCACCGGGGTGTGGTTCTCGTGCTTGAGCCAGCAGGTAGTGCCCAGGCGCTCGCTCAGCAGGCCCCACTGATATTGAGGGGTGGCCGGGAAGGCGCGGTAGACCACCTCGGCGGCGGCTTCGATGTCAGCCAGGTTGGGCAGGCTGGCCTGGGGCAGTGCGGTGCTCACAGGTCCACCGTCCCTTCGATGCAGGTGACGCTGGCGCCGCCGACCCAGACCTGTTGCTGGTCGTCGCAGTCGATGTGCACCCGGCCTGCGCGGTCCAGGCAGGTGCCCTGGGCGGCCACGTAGTGGCGGGGGGCATGGCCGTCGGCGATCAGCCATTGGGCCAGGCTGGCGTTCAGGCTGCCGGTGACGGGGTCTTCCAGGATGCCGATGGGCGCGGCAAAGGCGCGCACCTCCAGCGTCGGGGCGGTGGGATCTCCGGCGGGGGCGCTGCTGCTGCGCGGGGTGGCGCCGAAGGCCCGGGCCTCGCGGTTGGAGCGTGCGATCAGGCCGGTGCGCACCTCGGGGTGGTCGATGGCCACCACGCCGACCTTCTGGCCCAGGGCCTTGAGTTCCAGGTGATCGGGCTGCAGGCCCAGCACCGTCTGCGGGTGGTCCAGCAGCAGGCCCATCCAGACCGGGCCGTTGTCCAGCACCTGGGCCGCCAGCACCTGCTGGGGCTTCAGGCCCAGGGCTTTGGCCACCTGGGACAGCACGGTGGGGCTGGGGTCGCTGCGCCGCAGCGTGGGGGCGGCAAAGGCCAGGCGCTGCCCGGCGCCGCTGCCTTCGCGCCGGATGCGCACGAGGCCGACGCGGCATTCCTGCACCACGTGGGCGGCCGAGCGCGGTTGCCCGCCGGCACGCAGCCAGGCGTGGCAACTGCCCAGCGTGGGGTGGCCGGCAAAGGGCAGCTCACCGCCGGGGGTGAAGATGCGCACCTGGTAGTCGGCCCCCTGGGCGCGGCCCGCTTCGGTGGGGGGCAGCAGGAAGGTGGTTTCGGACAGATTGGTCCAGCGCGCAAAACGCTGCATGGCTTCATCGTCCAGGCCGCTGGCATCCAGTACCACGGCCAGGGGGTTGCCGTAACCGGCCGTTTGGGTGAAGACGTCGACTTGTTGGAAAGGGCGTTGACTCATGGGGCACTCGGGGATTCTTGGGGTGAGAGGGCGCCTGCCTCGGGGCAGGGGCTTCATCCCCGAGGCCAGGTGGTCGCGTCAGCCCAGCGCCTGGCGCAGGGTCTTGGCGAGGGCAGCGACGCCGATGTTGATCTGCTCGACGCTGGCGGTCACGAAGGACAGGCGCAGGGTGCGCGGGTCTCCGTGGTCGGCATAGAAGGGGGCACCGGGCACGAAGGCCACGTTGTTCTCCACCGCCAGGGGCAGCAGCTTCACGCTGTCCAGCCCCTCAGGCAGGCGCAGCCACAGGAACATGCCACCCACGGGGCGGTTCCACTGCACACCCAGGCCAGCGAACTCGCGGTCCAGGGCGGCCAGCATGGCCTCGCACTGGGCCTTGTAGAGGGCGCGGATCTTGGGCACGTGGGTGTCCAGGAAGCCGTCCTTGATCACCTCGGCCACCATGCGCTGGTTGAAGGTGGGGGTGTGCAGGTCGGCCGCTTGTTTGGCTTGCAGCAGCTTGGGGTAGATGGCCTTGGGCGCCACGATGTAGCCCAGGCGCAGGCCTGGCGCCAGCACCTTGGAGAACGAGCCCAGGTAAATGGTGTTCTCGGGGTTGCGCGCGGCCAGGGGCAGGGCCGGCGGGGCGTCGAACCACAGGTCGCCGTAGGGGTTGTCCTCGACGATGGGCAGACCGATCTCGGCGGCCTTGGCGGCCAGCGCGGCACGGCGCTCCTCGGTCATGGTGCGGCCGGTGGGGTTCTGGAAGTTGGGCAGCAGGTAGACGAAGCGGGCGCGGTCGGCCGCGCTGCCGTCACCGATGGCCTGGCGGGCCAGGTCTTCCGGATCCGGGCCTTGCTCGTCGCAGGCCACGTTGGCCACCCGGGGTTCCATGGGCGTGAAGGCCTGCAGGGCGCCCAGGTAAGTGGGGGTTTCCACCAGGATGCGGCTGCCGGTGTCGATCAGGATCTTGGCCACCAGGTCCAGACCTTGCTGGCTGCCGGTGGTGATCAGCACCTGGTCGGGATCGACGTTCCAGGGCAGGTGGTCGGCGATGAACTGGCGCAGCACCGGCAGGCCTTCGCTGGAGGCGTATTGCAGCGCGGCGGCGCCATCTTCGCGCAAGACCTTGGCGCTGGCGGCCGCGAAGGCCTCGATCGGGAAGGTCTTGGGCGACGGCAGCCCACCCGCAAAGCTGATGATGCCGGGCTTTTCCGTGACCTTCAGGATTTCACGGATGGCCGAGGGATTCATCTTTTGGGCGCGTGTGGACAGCGTCCAGCTGGGGGTGCTCATGAGGCGTTTCCTTTCGTTGGCAGGGAGCTCAAAACGTGATTGTCGGTGTTTGTGGGCGCGTTCACCGGCGACTTGCGTCCCAGGAACACGGTCAGCACCACGGCGGCGGCGAACAGCGCGGTGCCCAGGTCCAGTCGCTCGCCGAGCAAGGGCACGGCAAACAGCATGGACAAAAAGGGTTGCAGCAGTTGCACCTGGCTGACCCGCACGGTGCCCCCGAGGGCCAGCCCCCGGTACCAGGCAAAAAAGCCCAGCCACATCGAAAACAGGGCCACGTAGCCGAAGGCCAGCCAGGCCGAGGCAGGCAAGGCCTGTTCGGGGCGGCTGCCCCAGGCCAGCGGCAGCGTCAACGGCAGGCCCAGCAGCAGTGCCCAGCAGATCACATGCTCGGCCGGCATCTCGCGTGACAGGCGCCCGCCATAGGCGTACCCCACGGCGGCGCAGGCCATGGCCAGCAACAGCAGCCCGTCGGCCGGGCTCAGGCCCAGGCCCGTCCCCCCCGCATGGGTCAGCGCAAACACCACCACCAGGGCGCTGCCCAGGCCGGCCCAGGCCCAGAACTGCCACGAAGGCCGTTGGCGATGCAGCACGGCGCCCACGGCGGCGGTGGCCAGGGGCAACAGGCCCACGATCACGCTGGCGTGCACGGCCTGCACGTGGCGCATGGCCAGCGAGGTGAACAACGGAAAGCCGAACACCACGCCCAGCGCGGTCAGCAGCAGGGGCAGACGCTGCGCGGCGGTCGGCCAGTGCGCCCGGGTGGCCAGCAGGTAGCCGGCCGAAAGGATCGCCGCCACCACGGCGCGGCCCATGGCCACGAACAGGCCTGACATCAGGGGAGCCTCGGGGCTGCCCACGGCCAGCCGGGTCATGGGCAGGGTCAGGGCGAAGATGGCCACTCCCAGGGCACCCAGCCAGAGGCCGCGGCGCAACAGAGGGTCGGATCCCGTGCTGAGGTTGTTCACAGTGCGCTCCAGAGCAGCCAGGCCGCCGTGCCCGCCAGGGCGGCGGCCATGACGCGGTTGAACACCAGCAGGCGCTGGCCATGGGCCAGCCAGTGCCGCAGCATCGAGCCCACCAGGGCGTAAGCCAGGTTGCTGAAGAACGCAAAGCACAGCATCACCGGCAGGATCAGCAAAAAGCGTTGCATTGGCTCCGCCTGGCCGGCCACAAAGCCGGCCACGATGGACAGGGCCAGCATCCAGGCCTTGATGTTGAGGAACTGCAGCATCACGCCCTGGCCGAAGGTGACTTGCAAGCGCGAGGCATCGGCCTGGGCCAGTTGGCGGCTGTTCATGAGGCGCGAGGCCAGCCACAGCAGGTAGGCGACACCGGTCGCCAGGATGGCCCAGCGCAAAGCTGGCAAGGCCAGGATCACGGCGCCCACCCCGGCCGAGCACAGCGCCAGCAGCAGCGACCAGCCCACCGGCACCGCCAGCACGAAACGCATCGCCCGGCGCAGGCCGAAGTTGGCCGCCAGGGCGGTCGACAGCGTGGTGTTGGGCCCGGGGGTGAAGCTGCTGGCCGTGGCCAGCAGCAGCAATGCGGAAAATTCTTGCCAGCTCATGTCGGTCACTTTATAGTTTTTGACCAACACAGGGCCAATACAGTTTGTTCGACATTTTCACAATCTGTATTGGCAAAACCTTCAATACAGTTTTGCCCATGCTGACGCGTCACGCCCAACAATCCCTGACCGAACAACTGGCCGAGCGCTTTGCCGAACGCATCCGGGCCCGTCTGCTGGCGCCCGGGGCACGCCTGCCTTCGGTGCGTGAATGCGCCCGCCAGCAAGGCGTGAGCGCCTACACCGTGGTGGCGGCCTACGACCAGTTGCTGGCCCAGGGACTGGTGGAGGCGCGGCGTCAACGAGGTTTCTTTGTGCGCGATCTGGTCAGCCCCGAGCCGCCGGGCCCGACGCCTCAGCGCAGTGCCGCTGCCGGGGTGCTGGGCGAGGCCCTTCATGCCCTGCCTTCGGGCTCGCATGTGAACGCTGCGGCGCTGATCCGGGGCATGTTCCACCAGGCCTCGAACAAGCCACAGCCCGGCTCGGGGGTGCTGCCGCCGGATTGGCTGGAGACCACCTTCATGCCGGCGGCGGTGCGCAAGGTGACCAGCACACGGGCGCTGCAGGAGAGCTCCTTGCGTTACGGCGATCCGATGGGCGACGCCGAGCTGCGCCGGGTGCTGGCGCAGCGCCTGGCCGGCCTCAACATCCGGGCGCAGCCGCAACAGCTCATCACCACCGTGGGGGCCACGCACGCCCTGGACATCGTGAGCCGTACCCTGCTCAAGGCGGGTGATCCGGTGATGGTGGAGGAGCCGGGCTGGTCGGTCGAATTTGCCCGGCTCGATGCCCTGGGCATGCGCATCCTGCCCGTGCCGCGCCTGGCCGATGGCCCGGACCTGGCGGTGATGCAGCGCTACTGCGAGGTGCACGCCCCCAAGCTGTTCGTGAGTGTGAGCGTGTTCCACAACCCGACCGGTCACTGCCTGACCCCGGGCAGTGCTCACCGGGTGCTGCAACTGGCGACCCAGCATGATTTTCACATCGTCGAAGACGACACCTATGGCCACATTGCACCCGACCATGCCACCCGGCTGACCGTGCTCGATGGCCTGCAGCGCAGCATTTACGTCAGTGGCTTTGCCAAGATCCTGGCGCCCAACTGGCGGGTGGGATTTTTGGCGGCGCCACCCGATCTGGTGGAGCGCTTGCTGGACACCAAGCTGCTGGCCACGCTGACCACGCCCTCGCTGCTGGAAAAGGCCCTGGCCCTGTGCATCGAGCAGGGGCAACTGCGCCGCCATGCCGATCGCATCCGCACCCGGCTGGATGCCGCCCGGGCCCGCACGGTGAAGCTGGCGCTGCAGGCCGGCTGCACCTTTGTGGCCGAACCGGCCGGCATGTTCGGCTGGGTGGACACCGGGGTGGACACCGATGTGCTGGCGCAGCGCATGCTGGACGAGGGCTATCTGCTGGCACCGGGCGCGTTGTTCCACGCCAGCCGCAAACCGGGCACGCTGATGCGCATCAACTTTGCCACGGCGCAGGACGCCGCGTTCTGGAAGGTATTTGCCCGGGTGGTGGGCGAAGGCCGCTGAGGCGGCGGGCCGCCGGCTTGCTGACGCCTCAGCTGCGGGTGGCCGCGTTGGCCGGCACGTGCTGGCTCAGCAAGGTGTGCAGCAGGGCGCGGTTCAGGTCTTCGGTGTCGAGCTCATGGGCGTGGCGCAGCGCCCGCACGGTGGCCGTGTCGGCGCTGTCGATGGCGCGGGCCAGATCGAGTGCCGGCAGGTAGGGGCCGGACTGGGTGACGTTGGCCGAGTAGATGCGTTCGGACAGCGGCAGGCGGTGCAGGATGTTGCCCAGAGGCTCGTTCATCAACACGTCGAGCTGCGAGAACAGGCCGCACAGGTAGACCTCGCGGCGCAGGTCTTCTTCGATGCCGGCGTCCAGAATGTGCTCCATCAGGCGGGCCCGCAGCACCATGCCCTGGCGCACCGGTTGCAGGTTGAGGTCGGTGCCGGCGTGGGGCAACTGGCCGACCAGCCAGCGCTCCAGCTGGGTGTAGCCCATCATCATCAGCCCTCGGCGCAGTGAGTCGATGCCGGTGCGCAGGCCTAAAGCGGCCGAATTGGTCAGGGTCAGGAAGCGGTAACTCAGAATGGGTTCTTCGCTCAGGATGTCTTCGATGACGTCCATGGACTGGTCTTGCCCGATGGCACGCAGCAGGCGCTCGATGATGCTGCGTGCCGGGGCCAGTTCGCGCCCGCGGTGGCCGTACAGAACGTCGTCGTCGGGCCAGCCCAGCAAGGCCAGGCCGTGTTTCTGGTCCAGGCAGTGGTCGATCAGGGCGGCGCTGGCGATGTTCTCGTAGTAGTGCCCAGGCTGCACCGGGCTGCGCAAAAAGGCGGTGGAAGGCGCGTTGGGCTGGCGTTTCTGCTGCAGTGCGGCCTGCAGGGCGGCGGCGGCATCCTCAGGCTGCAGGCTCAGCAGGCAGCGGTGCACCGGGCGGTCTGGGGCCGGCGGCGGCATGTGGCGCACATCGCCGCGCCAGATCACACGCAGGCCACGTCGATGGGCTTGAACCACCCGGCTCTGCAAGCCGCCGTCGGCCTCCAGCCAGTCACCGGGCACCTCGATCTGAGGTGACTGGGCGTCGCCGTGTTCCAGCAGGCCTGCCAGCAGGGCCGGGGTCTCGGCACACAGCAGCAAGGGTGGCGCGTCAGCGGTCCAGAGCTCGTCGAGCGTGCGCAGCAGGTGGGGGGCGTCGACCGGCATGGCCGGCTCGGGGGCCACGCGCAGCTGGACACCGGCCAGTTCGCGGTTGCGACCCCACAGAGGGCGGTAGCCGAGGGTGATGCTGCCCAGGACGGATTGGACCATTCGATGTGCTACTTCAGGAAATCAAACAGGGACATGCTCTGGATCTGAGCATAGGACTTCAGAGCCGCCTGGTAGCCCGTGGTCTGGTTCTGGAAGTCCGAGATCCCCTGAAGCATATCCAGATCTTCGGCTCTTGAGCGGTCGCCTTCGAGTTGGACCGCCTTGGTCTGCTGGTTCGAGTCAATCACGTCGGCCTGGTTCAGGTAGTCGCCGGCCAGGCCCCGTGCCGCCTGCACCGAGACGTAGGCGTTGTCGAGCGAGGCGAGTGAGCCGCTGACCGAGGCCTGGGCACTGGTGCCGCTGCTGGCGTTCTTGATGCCCGCGATGGCGCTGTCCATGACGTCGAAGATCGAGGCCTTGGGCTTGACCGTGAAGCTGTCACCGGCCGCGGGGGTGCCGGTCAAGGTCATCTGTTGATCGGCGTTGCCGGCGCCGCCAAAGGTCACGGTGCTGCCGGACATGGTCAGGCTGCCCGAGGTGGTCGGTGGGGTGGCCGACAGGTTGGTGACGGTGTAGGTGGTCCCGGAGGTGAAATTGATCTGGTAGTTGTTGCCGGCCAGCACATTGGGCGAGGTGGGGACCAGGATGGTGCCGGCACTGGCGGTGGCCGTGCCCGTGTTGGCCGACTGTGCACTGATGGCGAAGGCACCGGTGGTGGGGCTGACATTGGCAAAGGCCGCCTGACCATCGATGGTGTTGGGAATGGTCAGGTCGGTGCCATTGGTCTGCCCGCCCAGGCCTGCGAACACCACGCCCGCCGTGGCATTGGGCTCGATGAAGGGCGTGTTGGTGCTGCCCAGGCCGCCAAACAGGGCCTGCCCGTTGGCATCGGTGGTGTTGGCGTAGGTCAGCAGTTGGTTGCGCAGGGTGGTCAGCTGCGAGGTGATGGTGCCCAGGTCGCTGGCGGTGTTGGCGCCATTGCCGGCCTGCACCAGCAGTTCACGAAAGGACTGGATCGCATCGCTGGCTTGGCCAAGCACGGTTTCTGCGTGCGACATATTGTCTTTTTGCAGTGACAGCGCGCGTTGCTGGATGGTGACCTGGGCCGAGCGGGTGATGGCGCGCTCGGCCTGGGCGGCCGCTGTGGGGTCGTCGCTGGGTTTGAGCACGCGCTTGCCGGACGTCAGATTGCCCTGCAACTGGGTCAGCCGCGACTGGCGGCCACCAATGTTGTTGATGGCGGAGGCATAGGCGTCGGCCGATCCGACGCGGGCGAAGAAGTTGGACATGGGGTCTGCCTTTCAGCCACTCAATGGGTTGGGTCAGTGCATGACCTGCAGCAAGGTGTCGAAGATGCTCTGGGCGGTCGACACGATCTTGGCCGAAGCCTGGTAGGCCTGCTGGTATTGAAGCAGGTGGGCGGCTTCTTCGTCCAGGTTGACCCCCGAGACCGAGGTGCGGGCGGCTTCGGCGTTGGCCGCGATCGAGCCCGAGACATCGGCCGCGTACTGGGCACTCTGGGCCCGCACACCGACTTGGGCCATCAGGCCGGCGTACAGGTCGGACATCGGGGTCTGGTCGGCCGTGACGCTGCGCGAGGCCAGGCCCAGCATGGACTTGGCATTGCCGCCGTCGTTTTTCTGGATGCCCGTGGTGGGTTGTTTCACCGTGACGCTGTCACCGGTCTGCGGTGTGCCGGTGAGGGTCAGGTTCCAGCCATTCCAGCTGATGGCCTGGCCTGGCGTGTAGTTGGCGCCTGTGGCCAGTGTGGTGCTGGTGGTGGTGTCCACCACGTTGTACTGGTTGGCACTGGTGAAGGTGATCTGCACCGTGTCGTTCAGGTTGGCGTTGTTGGCGTAGTAGGTGGCCGGGCTGCCGGTCTGCAGGGCCCAACTGGCGGGCGATGCCGGTGCGGCAGCAATGGCCTTGACGGACAGCGTGCCCTGGTTGGCCGCCGCCGGTGTGGCCACGACCGGGTTCGACATGGCCAGCGACGCCGGCGACGACAGGGCCACGCTCATGGTGCTGGCGGCCGTGTCGTAGGGGCGCAGCAAGAAGGTGTCGCCAGCGGCGCCACCGGCACTGCTGGGCAGGGCATTGATGGACAGGCCCCCCACGGTGTAGGAGGGCGGCGGCCCGGCGGTGGTGACCATGCTGCTGGTGACGTCGATGGGCCCGTTGGCCGTGTTGGCCATCACCTTCGCAATGGTCGGGCTGCCGCCCGAGGGCGCCCCCAGGGTGATGGTGTAGGTGGCCACGTCCAGGGCCTGGTCGTTGGCCACATAGGCCCCCAGAGCGGCTGCGGGGGCACTGTTGGTGGCGCCGGCAATGGCGGTCATGCTGATCGGTGCGAACAAGGCCTTGCCGGTGTTGCCATTCAGGTCGACACCTGCAAAGTGCTGCTCGTTCATGTCCGTGGTCACCGCCACCGCCATGCGCCCGAGCAGGTTGCGGGCTTCGGCCAGGTCGGTGTTGTGAAAGCGCAGCAGGCCCACGGCTTCGCCGCCCCCCAGGGCGTTCTCGTCAACCTCTGTGGTCTGACCGTTCCCGGCCTGGGTGATCGTGAGCTTGAGGGTGTTGCCATCGCCCGGAAATTCAATCGGCTGGGAGAAGTTGACGGTCGCGGCCTGGGCGCCCAGCACCAGCGGCTGGTTGGCCAGGAAGATGCTGAGGGTGCCGTCGTTCACCTTGACGGTGGTGGTCTGCACCTTCTGGTTGAGCTGGCTGAGCAGGTTGTCCCGCTTGTCCAGCAGGTCGTTGGGCGGCTGGCCCGAGCTTTGAGCGAAGGAGATCTGTGCGTTCAGGCTGGCCAGCTGCTGGGCCAGCGAGTTGATCACGGTCTGGTCGTCCTTGAGCTGCAGCTGGGTGTTTTGCTGCAGGTCGCTGAGCTGGGTGCTGGCGCTCTGGAAGCGCGAGGTCATTTCCTGCGCCTGGGTGATGGCCACGGTGCGTGCGGTCAGGTCGGTGGGCGCGTTGGCCACGTCCGAGAACGCGTTGATGGTGTTGTTGATGGACTGTCCCAGACCATTGGTGCCCCCAAGGAAGATGTTCTCCATCTGGGCCACCTTGTCGGCCCGTGCAGCGTCCAGCGACTTGATGGACGCGGTGGCGGTGGCCTGTTTGGTGAGGAACTCGTCGTACACGCGCTGCACGGTCGAGACTTCGACGCCTTTGCCGATGTAGCCGCTGCCGGTGAAGTCGCCCTGCACCGCACTCATCACCGCGGTCTGGCGCGAATAGCCAGGGGTGTTGACGTTGGAGATGTTGTTGCCGGTGACCTGCAGGGCCACCTGGTTGGACATCAGGGCGCGCGCGCCCAGGTTGAGCAGGCCGCCACTCATGCGACACCTCGCCAGGGTTGGTTGCGCTGCAGTTGCTGCGTGGTGTTGATGGCCTTGCTGAGCTTGCTGGCGTAGGACGGGTCGGTGGCGTAGCCGGCGCGCTGAAGTTCATTGGCAAACGCGACCACCGAGCCGGTCTGCTGGCGGGCATTGGCGTAGCGAGGGCTCTGGTTGATCAGCTTCGCGTAGTCCTGGAACGACTGCTCGTAATTGTCGTAAGCGCGGAACTTGGCGGTGGTCTTGCGGGCTTCGCCGTTCACGTACTCGGTGGTGGTCACCGTGGCGACCTTGCCCGTCCAGCCCGGCCCGGCCTTGATGCCGAACAGGTTGTAAGAGGGGCTGCCGTTGGCATTCTTGATCTCGTGCTTGCCCCATCCGGTCTCATGGCCGGCCTGGCCCAGCATGTAGCTGGCCGGGATGCCGCTTTGCTGCTCGACCTTGGCGGCGGCGCCTTGCAGGCGCTGCACAAAGGCGGCCTGGCTGGCGGTGGTCTTGACCGGCGTGGCCGATGTGGCCGCGGGGGTGGCCTGCGACTTGGCGGGCAGCACGGTGCTGAGTCGATTGCCCAGCGACAGCGTGCTGGGGGTCTCGAAGGCCGGTGTTTCGGGCACGCCCATCTGGCGCGACAGTTGTTTGGCGATCAGGTCGGACAGGCCGCCGGGCTTGCCTGACATCTGCACCGAGAACTGCTGGTCGAGCATGTCGGTGCCCATGTTTTCCTGGGCGCTGTCGAGCATGCCCGACTTCATGGTGGCCTCGCGCATGCTCTTGAGCATCTCGCGCATGAACAGCGATTCGAACTGCTTGGCCGCCTCCTGGATCGCGGCGGGATCTTTTTGCCCGGCCTGGAGTTTGAGGTTGTCGAGCGACCTCGAGTCCGTGGCGAGCTGGTTGTTGACCAGCGGCGAGAGTGCCATGTCAGATCACCTCCAGCTCCGCGTTCAGAGCGCCTGCAGCCTTGATGGCCTGAAGAATGGCCAGCAGATCCTGCGGGGTGGCGCCCAGCGCGTTCAGGGCGCGCACCACATCGGCCAGTTGTGGCGAGGCCGGCAGGTTCATGATGATGCCCGGATCCTGCTTGATCTGGATATCGGCCTTCTGGGCCACCACGGTCTGGCCGCCCGACAGGGCATTGGGCTGGCTGATCACCGGGGTCGAGCTGATGGTGACCGAGAGGTTGCCGTGCGCAATGGCGCAGGGCCCCAGGGTCACGGCCTGGTTGAGCACGATGGAGCCGGTGCGCGTGTTCATCACCACCTTGGCTGCTGGCACCATGGCTTCGATGGGCAGCTCTTCCAGGTCGGCAATGAAGTTCACCCGGGCGTTCGGGTCGTTGGGGGCCTTGACCTGCACGGTGCGGCCATCCAAGGCGCGGGCAATGCCATTGCCGAGTTTGTTGTTGATGGCAGCGGCCACGTGGCGGGCGGTCTGGAAGTCGGAGGCGTTCAGGCCCAGGCTGATGGTGTCGCCCTCCTGCAGCGGTGTGGGCACCGAACGCTCGACCTGGGCACCGGCCGGGATGCGGCCTGCGCTCAGGTGGTTGATCTGCACCTTGCTGCCGCCGGCTGAGGCACCGGCGCCACCCACGACCAGGTTGCCCTGAGCCAGGGCGTAGATCTCGCCATCCACGCCGCGCAAGGGGGTGGTGACCAGGGTGCCGCCCTTGAGGGACTTGGCGTTGCCGATCGAGGAAACGTTGATGTCGATGGTCTGGCCGGGCTGGGCGAAGGCTGGCAATTGGGCGGTGACGATCACCGCGGCCACGTTCTTGAGCTGCAGCTGGGCCGAGCCGACGGGCAGGGTGATGCCCAGTTGCTGCATGTAGTTGGACAGGCTCTGGGTGGTGTAGGGCATCTGGGTGGTCTGGTCACCCGTGCCATCCAGTCCCACCACCAGGCCATAGCCCGTCAGCGAGTTGCTGCGCACGCCCTGGATGGCGGCCACTTCCTTGATGCGGATCGCCTGCGCAGGCGTGCCGGTCAGTGCCAGGGCCATGAGGACCAGGGTCGCCAGGCACCGGACCCAGGGGCGGGTGTCTTGCCTGGCGCTTGTGAATGCGAGCATGGAGTTCATGCTTCACATTCTGGAAGCTTTCAGAACGGGCTAAGCGTCGAAAAGAATCGGGACAACCAGCCAATTGTCTGGGCTTCGTCGGCGCCGCCGCGACCCCGGGAGTGGATGCGCACGTTGGCCACCTGGGTGGAGGCCACGATGGAGCCCGGCTGCAGCGAGCGCGGATCGACCGTGCCCGAGAACTTCATCACATCCACGGTCTGGTTCAGGCCGATCTGCTTTTCACCACTGACCACCAGGTGGCCGTTGGGCAGCACCTCGATGACGGTGGTGGTGATGGCGCCGGCGAAGGTGTTGGCGGCCTCGACATCGCCCTTGCCCGAGAAGGTGTTGCCGGTGGTAGCGCCCAGGTTGAGTTTGGCCGCGGTGGCCGCCGACAGGAGCGGAAACGCGGTCATGCCTGACGAGGTGGCGGTGGTGCGCGCCGTGTCGGTGGACACCTTGGTGCTGGCCGTGACGCTTTCCACGATCTGGATGGTGACCACGTCGCCCACCAGGCGGGCGCGCCGGTCTTCGAAGGCTGGGCGGTAGGCCGAGGTGCGGAACAGGCTGCCGGCCGAAGCCGGTGCAGCGTGGGTCATCGGGGCCAGGTCGGGCGGGGTGGTGGGCAGCACGTCGACCTTGGGCACGGGGGCCAGCGTTTCGCAGGCGGTGCACAGGGCGGTCGCGCAGGCCAGCAAGGTCAGTCGCACGACAGGGCGGGCAACCCAGACGGAAAGTGAGGTGTTCATGGCAATCCTTCAGTCGAGAGCTCAGTCCCGGGTCAGGCTCAGATCTGGCTGAGCTTTTGCAGCATCTGGTCCGAGGTCTGCACGGCCTTGGAGTTCATTTCGTAGGCACGCTGGGTCTGGATCATGTTGACCAGCTCCTGCACGATGTTCACGTTCGAGGTTTCGACAAAGCCCTGCATCACGGTGCCCAGCCCGTTGGCGCCCGGGGTGCCGGTGGCGGGTTGGCCCGAGGCAGCAGTCTCGGCGTACAGGTTGCCGCCCTTGGGCTCCAGGCCGGCCGGGTTGACGAAGTTGGCCAGGGCGATGGTGCCCATGGGTTGGGGCGCGGTGTTGCCGGGGATGGTGGCGGTGACGATGCCGTCGGCGCTGATGGAGACGCTCTGGGCCGTGGCCGGGATGGTGATGCCGTTGGCAATGGGCAGGCCGGCCGAGGTGACCAGACGCCCCTGCGAGTCGAGCTGGAACGAGCCGTCGCGGGTGTAGCCGATGGTGCCGTCGGGCATGGTGACCTGGAAGAAGCCATTGCCCTTGACGGCCACGTCCAGCGAGTTGCCCGATTGCTGCATGCTGCCCTGGGCAAAGGAACGGGCGGTGGCCACCGTGCGCACCCCCAGGCCAACCTGCAGGCCCGTGGGCAGTTGCGACTGCTCGGTGCTGTTGGAACCGACCTGGCGCAGGTTCTGGTACATCAGGTCCTCGAACACGGCATTGGCGCGCTTGAAGCCATTGGTGGAGACGTTGGCCAGGTTGTTGGAAATCACGTCCAGCTGGGTTTGCTGGGCTTCCATGCCGGTCTTTGAAATCCAGAGCGAGTTGATCATGAGGGTTCTCCTGGGGCGCTGTCGGCTCAACCTTGCACGTTGAGCAACTGGCTGGCGGCCTTGTCGTTGCTCTCTGCGCTGGTCAGCAGCTTCATGTTGTTTTCGAACTGGCGGGCGGCCTGGATCAGGCCCACCATGGCTTCCACCGAGTTGACATTGGAGCCTTCAAGGGCGCCGGTCTGCAGTTTGGCGGTGGCATCGGTGTTCAGCGGGTTGCCCGAGGCGGCGCGAAACAGGCCGTCGGCCCCGCGGCGCAGCGGGTCGTCCGCCGTGGGGGTGACCAACTTGAGCCGGCCCAACGTGTTGGGGGGCTGGCCGGCCGTCTTGGCGGTGATGGTGCCGTCGTTGCCGATCGACAGTTCGGCATTCGGGGGCACGTCGATGGGCGCCCCGCCATCGGACAGGATGGGCAGGCCAGCTGTGTTGACCAGGGTGCCGGTGGACGAGATCTGCATGGCGCCGTTGCGCGTGTAGGCCTCGGTGCCATCGAGCCCCTGAACCGAGAACCATGAATTGCCCTGGGTCATGGCATCCATGGTGTTGTTGGTACGCTGGGCCGGGCCGGCGCTGTTCTTGTAGCCCGTGGTGGCCTCCAGGGCGAACACCCGGGTGCTGGCCCCCGACCCTTCCAGAGGCACCGAGCGGTACGCCGTCATCTCGGCCCGGAAGCCGTTGGTGGAGGCGTTGGCCAGGTTGTTGGACAGCACGCTGGTCAACTGCGTGGCCGCGTTGGCGCCAGTCATCGCGGTGTAGATCAAACGGTCCATGGGGTGCTCTCAGGGGTTCGGGGTGGCAGCGCTGAGTTCAGGATCAGCGCAGGTTGACCAGCGTGTTCATGATCTGGTCTTCGGTCTTGATGGTCTGCGCGTTGGCCTGGTAGGAGCGCTGCGCCGTCATCATGTTGACCAGTTCCTGGGTCAGGTCGACGTTGGACTCTTCCAGGGCACCGGCCTGCAGTGCGCCGAAGTTGCCGCTGCCGGGTGTGCCCTGGGTCGGGGGGCCGGAGGCGAAGGTTTCCTTCCAGTCGCCGCCATTGACCTGCATCAGGCCCTGGTTGTTGCGGAAGCTGGCCAGCGCCAGTTGACCAGCCGACTGGGTGGTGCCGTTGGAGTAGCTGGCCGTGAGGGTGCCGTCGGCGCCGATCTTCACGCCCGTGAGCTTGCCGTCGGCATAGCCCGTCTGGGCCACGTTGTTGGTGGCAAAGGCCGATGCGAACTGGGTGGTGCCGGTCAGATCCAGCGTGAACTGCACCTGATTGGCCCCGTCAGTGGGGGTGGCCGGGCCGCTGATGCTGATCTGTCCGTTGCCGGCCACGGTGGTGTCCAGCGCACCGCTGGCGGTGAACTTCAGGGTGGCCGGCGTGGCCGCGGTGATCGCACCGGTGTCGGTCTTGGTGTAGACGTTCCAGGTGCCGGCGGTGGCGGTCTTCTGGAAGTAGACAGAGACAGGCACCGTGTTGCCCAGCGAGTCGTAGGCATTGAAGGTGGTGCTGTACTGGCCCAGCAGGGGGTCGGCTGCGGTCAGTGTGGTGTCCACCGTGGCGTTGGCCGGCAGGTTGAACTGGGCCGTGGCGCCATAGGTGGTGGGCGAGGTGGTGGTGTCGTCCGCCGTGGCCTTGGCTGCGATCGAGCCCGAGGTGGGCAGGGTCAGCGGGGTGGGGCTGGTGCTCAGGGGCTTGCCGGTGGTGGGGTTGGTCTGGTAGCCCAGCACCTTGGCGCCATTGTTGGTGACGATGTAGCCGTTCTTGTCGAGCTTGAAGTTGCCGGCGCGGGTGTAGCCGGCCGAGCCATCGGCCTCCTGCAACTGGAAGAAGCCGTTGCCATTGATGGCGGCATCGAGGTTGTTGCCGGTGATGTTCAGCGTACCCTGCGAAAACTGCTGGGACACGGCGCCCACGGTGACGCCGATGCCCGCGTTGTCGCCACCGGCCACGCCAATGGCCGAAGACACCAGCTCCGAGAATTCGGCGCGTGAAGCCTTCATGCCGTAGGTGTTGGCGTTGGCGATGTTGTTGCCGATGACGTCAAGGCCCTTGGAAGAGGCGTTGAGTCCCGAGAGTCCTGCTTGAAAGCCCATGTTGTGCTCCTTGGATGCGAGAGAAGGGGACGTGGATCAATAGACCGAAACGATCTTGTCGTAGCTCACCGTGCCGCCGTTCTGCAGCGAGATGGCCAGGGCGCCGTTGCTGGTGCCCACTGAGCTGACCACGTCATGCGAGTAGGTGGTGGGGGTGACGCTGGCGCTGCCGTTCTTGGCCGTGACCGAGAACTTCAGCGGCCCGGTGCCCTTGTAGGACGAGGCATCCCAGGTCACGTCGTGGCGGCCGGCGCTCTGCGTGCCCATGGGCACGGTGGCGACCAGCGAGCCACTGGAATCAGTGATCTGCACCTTCACGTCAGCAGCATTGCTGGGCAGATCGAAGGTGCCGGTGGCGGTGGCCTTGCCTGCGCTTGTGCCTGTGCCGGCGGTGATCGTCATCGTGTTCCCGGCGGTCAATACCTCGTGGCCGATCAGACCGCCACCCTGCATCAGCTGCATGGAGGAGAACTGGCTGGCCATGGTCTGCATGGTGGTGTTGAGCTGCTGGATGCCGGTGACGGTGTTGATCTGTGCGATCTGCGAGGTCATCTGGGCGTTGTCCACCGGGTTCATCGGGTCCTGGTGGGTCATCTGGGCCACCAGCAGTTTCAGAAAACGGTCCTGCTGGTCGGCGGCACTGGTGGTGCCGATGCCATTGGCGCTGGTGCTGCTCGATGTGCTGGAGGCGCCGCTGGTGGCATTGGCCCCCGTGCTGGTGGTGTAGGAGTAGCCGTTGGTGGCGTCAAAGGAGATGGTCATGGTGAAAGTCCTGTTGGCCGGTAGTTAGGAGCCCATCTGCAGGGTCTTGAGCAGCAATGACTTGGCGGTATTCATCACTTCCACGTTGTTTTGGTAGGCGCGCGAGGCCGAGATCATGTTGACCATCTCCTCCACCGGATTGACGTTGGAGTGCGCGACAAAGCCTTCGGCGTCGGCCATCGGGTGGTAGGGGTCGAAATCCTTGCGGCCCGGGGTGTTGTTCTCGGTGACGGCGGTGACCTTGACGCCTGCGGTGGTGCCGTTGTCGGCCATGGGCACGGTCTGGAACACCACCTGCCTGGCCTTGTAGGTCTGGCCATCGGGGCCGGCCACGGCGTCGGCGTTGGCCAGGTTGCTGGCCACCACGTTGAGGCGCTGCGACTGCGCACTGATGGCGCTGCCGGAGACATTGAAGATCGAGAACATCGACATGGGGGGCCTTCCTGTTCTGTTCAGCCGTTCACTGGCCCTGGATGGCGCTCAGAATGGTCTTGGTGTAACCATTGATGAAACGCAGCGTGGCCTCGTACCGGACCGAGTTGTCGACAAAGTTGGCGCGTTCACGATCCAGGTCCACCGTGTTGTTGTCCATGGCGGGCTGGGAGGCCACCGCGTAGCCTTGTTGCAGCGAGGTGGTCGACAGCACCGGCAACGGGATGTGGCCGGGCTGGCTCATGCCCGCGGCGGCAGCGGAGCTGCCGGCACTGGTCGAGGCGTCACTGGACGGGCTCATCTTCAGCGTCAGGTCCGACAGGGCATTGACGTCACGCATGGCATCGGCGAACTTGAAGTCGCGCGCCACGTAGCCAGGGGTGTCTGCGTTGGCGATGTTGCTCGCGATCGTCCGCTGACGTTCGGCGCGCAGGGACAACGCCTTGGCCTGAAAGTCGATGGGTTGGGTGATCTTGTTGAGCATGTCGGGTCTCGCGGGGCTGGCGGTCTGGGTGGCGGGTGGGTTCTCCGGGTTGCTGTCGATTATGGAAATCCGGCCTGTTGCCGATCAGCCGATGAAGCCGCGGAAAGACCGGTTGTTTGATCGATCCGTGTCGGGGCGGCGCCCTACAGTTGCCCATGTCAAAAGGCCGTCAGGCCGTGTCCGGAGAACGCCATGAACCCATCCCAAGCCCGCATCCCCCAAGCCATCCGCAGCCGTTTGCATCGGTTGGCGGCCTGTGTGCTGCCCGTGGCCGGCCTGTTGCTGGGCACGTGGAGCGCCCCGGTCGTGGCCCAGCAGGCCAACCTGGACAGCGAGGCCACCCGCCTGACCCAGCAGTGGATCGATCAGGAGTTGGCGCGCAGCCAGTCCACCCAGGCCATGCCTTTGCGCATGGAGGTGGTGGTGGGTTCGCTGGACGAGCGCCTGCGCCTGGCGCCCTGCGCCAAGGTGGAGCCCTATCTGCCGGCGGGGCAGCGGCTTTGGGGGCGCACCCGCCTGGGTTTGCGTTGCACCGAAGGCAGCGTGCGCTGGAATGTGTTCCTGCCGGTGCAGGTCAAGGCCTTCGGGCCGGGTTGGGTGCTCAAGGGCAATGTGGCTTCGGGCGCCGTGCTCAACCAGGGCGACGCGATGGAGGCCGAGGTGGACTGGGCTGCCGAGAACGCGGCCATCGTTTCCGATCCTGCGCAGTGGGTGGGCCAGGTGGCGGCCCGCATGTTGCTGCCTGGGCAGGCGCTGCGCCAGTCCATGGTCAAGCCGCCGCAGGCCTTTGCCGCAGGCACCCAGGTGCGCGTGGTGGCCCAGGGCCCGGGTTTTCAGGTCACGGCCGACGGCCAGGCCCTGGGTGCCGGCGTGGTGGGGCAATTGGTCCGCGTGCGCATGGAGAACGGTCGTATCATGAATGGCACAGTGTTGGATCGAAACACCGTTCAGGTCGAGATCTGAGTGTGTTGCGCACTCTTTTTTGAGTCAATTTTTGCAATTGGGCTAAAGTTTCTCTGCCGCAGGTCGAAGAAAAGGCCACGGTACTCCATCAATAGGGGTCTTGGAGAGAACGATGAAAATTGGTCAAACGCCAGACATCCCTGTTGCAGTCACATCAACAGGGACGCAAGTCACAGGTCAGGGGTCGGCGGCCCCACCGGTCAAGAAGACCAGCAATTCGACAGCAGGCACCTCGGTTTCGGTGTCCAGCTTGGCCCAGACGTTGGGTTCTGGCTCGACCGACAGCGACATGGACATGGACAAGGTCAACGCCGTGCGTTCGGCGATCGACAATGGCACGTACAAGGTGAATGCTGGCGCCATTGCAGACAAGCTGTTGTCCAACGCGCAGGAAGTCCTGCAGCGTGGAACTTCCCAGTAAGCACGCGCTTACTTAATTTGAATTGGAGTCATGGTGACGAATCGGGTTGCGTTTGAGGCCTTGCTCTCCGGTGTGGAGTTGCAACTGGACGCGATTGCCCAGGCCTTGGGCGGGCAAAACCCCGATGAGCTGGAAGCCGGTTCGCAGGCCTTGCGCGATGTCACCCTGCAGTTGACCCGGATTGCCCTGCCGTCTGCGCAGGACACAAGCCCGGAGTTGCGCCAGCGTGTTCAGGCCATCAGCGCTCGCCTGGCGGTGTTGCGGGAAAGTCTGCAGCGTCTGGCCGTTCACGCAGATCGGGCTGTGACCACCTTGCTGCCCCGTGCGGGTGACGGTGCCACCTACGGCAAATCCCTGGGCCGAGGTGGCGCGGGCTTGGCCAAAGCCTATAAATCCTGAAATTCGAGGGTGCGCGCTCGGGTGCAAACCCGTTCAGGCGTGGCCTGAATCGCGTCGGTGCGCCGTGGGCGTCTTGCGGGGGGCTTGTTGTCGTCGCCTCAGTGGCTGCGCATCTTGGCGCGCAACCGGGCGATTGACTGGCTGTGCAGTTGGCAAACACGCGACTCGGTGATGCCGAGCACGGCGGCGATTTCCTTGAGGTTCATGTCCTGCTCGTAGTACATGCTCATGATGTACTGCTCGCGTTCGGGCAGACCTTCGATCGCACTGACCAGGGATTGGCGCAGGCGCTGGTTGCGCAGCAACTCAAGTGGGTTGGCCTCGTCGTCGGCCACGTGGCGGTCGAGAAAACTGTCGTCATCGTCATGCCCGCCGGTCATGTCTTCGATGTAGACCAGTTGCGTGCCACGGACCTTGCCCAGCAGGCTCTGGTAGTCGGCCAGACTCATCTCGAGTTCGGCGGCGATTTCGGATTCGATCGGGCTGCGGCCCAGCTTTTGCTCCAGCCGGTGCACGGCATGCTCGATGTCTTTCTGGCTCTTGCGCGAGCCGCGCGACATCCAGTCGCCTTCGCGCAGTTCATCGAGCATGGCCCCGCGGATGCGCTGGGTGGCAAAGGTCTCGAACTGCACGCCCTGACTGGCCTGGTAGCGTGTCAGGGCCTCGGTCAAGCCGATCATGCCGACCTGGATCAGGTCGTCTACCTCAACATTGGGGGGCAGCTTCGCAATCATGTGGTGCGCCAGCCGGCGCACCAGGGGTACGTACTGCTTGAGCAGTGCGTCCCGGTTGAGCTGACCTTTTGCCGTGTACATCAATGGCTCCGAACCAAATGAACCTCTTCGTCTGCAGGGCGGTGAAGCAGGGAGGCCGGGGCTGCGCCAAGGGGAATCGCATTCTCCATCAGTCGCAGGGCCAGCATCTGGATATCGCGCCCTGCCACCTCATCGTCAGTGAAAGACTTTACTGTCATTGAATCGAGGTAGCAACCCATGTGACGGGTGAAGCAATTCTGCAGTGTTTTGCGGGCCTGCAAGGCGCGCATGACCACAGTTTGTGTCGGTTCCGTCACCATGATGGCCACGGAGGGCATCAGCAATGCCTGCTCCATCAGCACTTTCATGGCCTGGTAGGCGCTGAGCATGTGACGCGGCTCGGGCGCCACCGGCACCAGGGGGCGTACGCCTGTGTTGGCCAGCGCGGGACCCAGTCTGGCCGCGCTGCCATAGGCCAGCAGCATGCCAAAGGGGCTGAAATGCTCGCCCAGGGTCTCGCGCCCGTGGGCATCGAGCTGGCCCGTGCGGGTGAGTTCGCGCCAACCCAGGGCCGCGGGCACGATGGTCCAGGGCAACGCCAGATCGGCCACCTCGGAGGGGCTGCACTGGTCGCTCAGGATCTGCAGCAGGCCGGGCGTCTCGTCGGTTTCGGGGCTGTCCGTGTCCAGCACCGCCACCGACAGACCTTGTTCGACAAAGCCCTGGCAGAGTTGCCACAACAGGCGCAGTTCGGGCTCGCCGCTGCTGTGCCGGATCACCGGGACCAGGCGCAGCACCGGTTGGGGCATCTGCCGGCGCAGACCGGCACTTTGATCAAGACCCGCTTCAAACATGGGCACTCTCCGAGACGGCCATGTTGCTGTTGGAGAAGAAGTAGTTCAGGTCGACGGCCTTGGGGTCGAACGCGGACTTGCCCGGGGTGCGCATGGAGGCGCGCACCAGCTTGCCGGCGTCTGCGGCTTCCCAGTCTTCGGGTACGCGCTGGCCATTGGTGACCCCGCGCAGCACCACCTGGTGGCGGATCAGGGCGTCGAGGGCCGGGCCGAGTTTCACGGCTTCATCGACCTTGGACAGGATGGTCTGTTGCACGCCAGTGGTCTTGAAGCACGACAGGGTGTCGTCGATGGTGTCGCCATGGCTGCCGGCATTGACCACCAGCAGCTTCTGGATACCGGGCAGGTCGAGCACATCGAGCATCTCGCGCTTGCGGGGATCGCGCGGGGCCAGGCCGGTGGTGTCGATCAACACCATCTTCTTGTTGCCCAGCAGACCCAACAGGTCTTGCAGGGCGGCGCGGTCATGGGCCAGGTGGGCCACCACGCCGAGCATGCGGCCGTAGGTGCGCAGTTGTTCGTGCGCGGCGATGCGGTAGGTGTCGAGGGTGATCAGGCCCACGCTGCCCGGGCCATGCACGCGTGCGCACAAGGCGGCCAGCTTGGCGGTGGTGGTGGTCTTGCCCACGCCGGTGGCCCCCACCAGGGCGAAAATGCCGCCTTCTTCATACAGGGGGTAGCTGTCGGCGTCGGTCTTGAGGTTGCGCTCCAGCACTTCCATCAGCCAGCGCACCGCTTCGGCCGGGCCGGTCTCGGCCGGCAGGCGTTCCAGGATGGCACGGGCCAGGGCGGGCGAGTAGCCGGCGCGGATCATCTTGAGCATCAGGTTGGACTGGATCGGGTCCTGCTTGGCCTGGCCCAGCCAGGCCAAGGTGTTGAAGCGCTCTTCGATCAGCTCCTTCATGGCCTGCAGTTCATTGACGATGCCCTGCTGGTTCACGGCCGGTGCGGCGGCCTGGGCCACCGGGGCCTTGGCGCGGGCCGGCGTGACGTCTTCGAACACCGGGCGGGTGACGGCCGGGCGAGGAGCCGGGGCCTTTTTGAAGGCGATCGGCTGGATGTCCCTGGGGGCGGGGGCGGGCATCTCGCGCTGGGTGCGCGGGGCCATCTGGGCCATGGGGGCCTGGTCTTCGGCGGCCATGGCTTCCTGGCGGCGGCGCAGCATGCGTTCGCGCACATAGTCCTGGAAGGACAGGGTGCTCATGGCCAGCTCGGCGGTGTCTTCGCGCACACCACGTGGGCCCAGTTCGGGCGGGTTCATGGTTGCCAGCTTGCGGCTCAGGCTGGAGCCGGGCACCTGGGTCAGGCCGTGGCCTTGCGACGGGGCGCCTTCGGTGTGCTGCTCCAGGGCCGACAGGGCATCTTCGCCCGTGGCCATCACCTCGACGCCATTGGCCGTGGGGCGGTTGGACAGGATCAGGGTTCCCTCACCAAAAGCCATTCGTGCCTTGGCCAGTGCTTCGCGGGACGTTGCGGCGTGAAAGCGCTTGATGTTCATGATGCGGCACCTCTCAGGATGGGACCAATGCGGATCGTGTGTGTTTCAGGGATTTCGCTGTGCGCCAGGACTTGCATGCGGGGCGCCAGCCGGCGTACCAGGCGAGCCATGGCGCCGCGGATCTGGTCCGGGACCAACAGGCAGGCGGGCAAGCCCATCTCTTCTTGCTTGTTGGCGATTTCGGCAGCGCTGCGGGTCAGCGCGTCGGCCACACCCGGGTCGAGGGCGGTGCCGTTGTTGTTGCCCAGGGCCTGCACCAGCAGGCGTTCCAGGCCGGGCTCGATGGCGATGACATTGAGTTCACGCGCCGGGCCGTAGATCTGTTGCACGATGGCCGGCGACAAGGCGATGCGCACGCGGCGGGCCAGCTCGACCGGGTCGGTGATGGTGCCGGCGAACTCGGCCAGGGTTTCGATGATGGTGCGGATGTCCCGGATGTGCACAGCCTCTTCCAGCAGCAGCTGCAGCACTTTCTGGAAGTTGGCGATGGTGACCATTTTGGGGACGACTTCTTCAATCAGTTTCGGGGCCAGTTTGCTCACATGCTCGACCAGTTGCTGGGTCTCTGTCCGGCTCAACAACCTGGCGGCCTGTGTTTGCATCAAGTGTGACAAATGAGTGGCCACCACGGTTTCTGAATCAACCACGGTAAAGCCTGCCATTTGCGCCGCTTCCTTCTGGCGATCGTCGATCCAGTGTGCTGGGAGGCCAAAGGCCGGGTCGGTGGTGGCGGTGCCGATCAAGGGCGTGGTGATGCCGCCCGGATTGATGGCCAGGAACATGCCGGGGAAGGCTTCGCCCTCGCCGACCATCACGCCACGCAGGGTGATGCGGTAGGCGCTGGGCTTGAGTTCAAGGTTGTCGCGCACGTGCACGGCCGGGGGCAGAAAGCCCACCTCCTGGGCGAACTTGCGGCGCACCCCCTTGATGCGGGTCAGCAGATCGCCCTGGCGCTTCTTGTCGACCAGGGAGATCAGGCGGTAGCCCAGTTCCAGCCCCAGCAAGTCGATGGGCTGCAGATCGTCCCAGCTGGCCTCGCCGTCGTTGGTGGCGGGCGGCGGCGGCGGCGGCACATTCTTTTCGCGTTCCAGACGGCGCGACAGGCGCCAGGCCCCATAGCCGATGGCAGAGCCCATGCTGAGGAACACCACGTGGGGCATGCCCGGCACGATGCCCAGCAGCGCCAGGATGGCCGCGGTGATGCCCAGCACGCGGGGTGAGCCCAGCATCTGGCTCATGATCTGCTTGCTGACGTCGTGTTCCTTGCCCACGCGCGAGACCACCATGGCGGCGGCCACCGAGATCAGCAGGCCGGGAATCTGGGCCACCAGCGCGTCGCCGACGGCCAGCAGGATGTAGGAGTCAGCGGCCTGACCGGCGCTCAATCCATGCTGCACCACCCCCACCGTGAAGCCTCCGACGATGTTGATGAGCAAAATCAGGATGCCTGCCATGGCATCGCCGCGCACAAACTTGGAGGCACCGTCCATGGCCCCGAAGAAGTTGGCTTCTTCGCCCACTTCGAGACGGCGGCGACGTGCTTCGGCTTCGTCGATCAGGCCGGCATTGAGGTCGGCATCCACCGCCATCTGCTTGCCGGGCATGGCGTCCAGGGTGAAGCGGGCCGACACTTCGGCAATCCGCTCGGCGCCCTTGGTCACCACCACGAAGTTGATCACGACCAGGATGGCAAACACGATCAGACCGACCGCAAAGTTGCCGCCGATCAGGAAGTGGCCAAAGGCCTCGATCACGGCGCCCGCTGCGCCGGCGCCGGTGTGGCCTTCGAGCAGCACCACCCGGGTGGAGGCCACGTTGAGCGACAGGCGCATCAGCGTGGTGAGCAGCAGCACCGAGGGGAAGGCCATGAAGTCGAGTGGGCGCACCATGTAGGCCGCCACCATCATCACCATCAGCGCCACTGCGATGTTCAGGGTGAAGAAGGTGTCCAGCAGCCAGGCCGGCATGGGCAGCACCATCATGGACAGGATCATCACCACCAGCAGCGGCGCGGAGAGGCCCTGGATCAGGTGAGCGTGCGGGCCCAGGCGTTGTTGCAGTGTTTTGAGCAGATCGTTCATGCGTCAGCTCCGGCCCGGGTGGGCTTGTTGAGCGGATCGAGTTCAGGCGGCACGTGCGGATCGGGCTGCTGGGGCATCGGGCCCTGACCCCGCATGGCCGCCTTGAGGCGGTACACATAGGCCAGCACCTGGGCCACGGCGGCATACAGGCTGGAGGGGATGGTCTGGTCCAGCTCGGCGTGGGCATACAGGGCGCGGGCCAGCATGGGCGATTGCAGCACCGGCACCGAGTGGCTGTTGGCCACTTCGCGGATCTTGAAGGCCAGCAGGTCGGCGCCCTTGGCGATCACCTGTGGCGCGGCCATGGTGGCTTCGTCGTACTTCAGGGCGACGGCAAAGTGGGTTGGGTTCATCACCACAAAGTCGGCCTTGGGCACGTTGGCGATGCTTCGGCGCTGGGCCAGTTCGCGCTGCTTGGCGCGCAGCTTGCTCTTGACTTGCGGGTTGCCCTCGGCATCCTTGTTCTCGCGCTTGACTTCGTCGTGCGACATCTTCAGCTTGTCCATGAAGAAGTGCTTTTGCAGCGGGACATCGATCACCGCAGCGGCAAACACGGTCAGCAGCAACAAGGACAGACCCTTGACGATCCAGTTGACCAGGTGCATCACGGCGGACGCGGAGGGTTGCATCAGCAAGGAAGCGATTTCTTGAAAGCTGCTCGACAGGTAGTGCCAGCCCGTCCAGCCCATGATGGTGGACAGCAGCATCAGCTTGAGGACGTTGACAGCCTGCTGCTTGGAGAAAAGATTGCCGATGCCCGAGATGGGGTTGAGCCGGTTCAGGTCGGGCATCATGGGCTTGAAGCTCATGACCCAGCCGCCCGAGGCCACCTCACTGGCGATGGCTGCGCAGGCGATGACGGCGGCGAACAGCAGCGACGCCCCGACAGCGATCGCTGTCATGTGCTGCAACTGGTTGATCATGTTGGCCGGCCGCAGCAGGGTCTCGGCATTGAAAGTCAGTTGCTGGACGAGCGCCTGCTTGAGGTGCTGCACCAGCGGTGGGGTCATGACCCACAGGGCAGCGGCACCGGCTCCCAGCACCACCATGTGAGACAAGTCCTTGGAGCGCGAGGCCTGGCCATCGCCGCGCGCTTGGCTGAGCTTGCGCTGTGAGGCTGGTAGGGGGCGGTCTTGGTTGTCCATGGTGACGGTACGAGGCTGTAACCGTCATTCTGAAAGGCCGGCGGGAAATCTAAAGTCTGAAAAGAGGGGCCATTCAGGCCTGTTCCCAGTGTGGCGAACGGATGTTCGCTCCGAGGCCATTTTGAATGGCAGAAATGGTATTGCTGCCGTTTGGGCGTGCCATGGTGCTGGGCTGACCCGCCGCGGCCAGCCGTACCCCACCGGCCCAGAAGGGCTCAGAAGCCCAGGCTGGCCAGCAGATCGTCCACCTGCGATTGATCGGTGACGATGTCGGGTGTGTGTTCGGGGTCCACCACCGGCCCTGCCAGGTGTTCGCGTGGCGCCACGGCCGGTGTTTGCAGGGCCACCGGGTTGGGGGCGGTCTGAATCACCAGCTGAACCAGCTGTTCTTCGATGGTGGCGGCCAAGCTGACCACGCGGGCAATCACCTGACCGGTCAGATCGTGAAAGTCTTGCGCCATCATGATTTCGGTCAGGTGGCTGTCGGCTTCACGGGTGCGCTTTTCCACATCCGCCAGGTAGTTGAGCAGGCGCCCGCTGGCCACGGCGCGAACCGGGTCCTTGATCAGGGCGGCTTTCACGGCCTGGGTGTCGCTGGCGAGCTCGTCCTGTTCGCTCTTGGCCAGTTCCACGCGATTGAGCACCTTCTCGGCGGCTTCCCCGGTGAGCCTGGCGATGTAGGACAGGCGGCTTTTGGCATCCGGCAGCTCACCCATGGTGCCCCGCAGGCGCTCGGTGTAACCCAGCTCATTGAGTGCGTTGTGCAGCTGCCGGGTCAGGTGACCGATTTTTTGATGGACGTCGGTGGCGTCGCCATGGCTCGCAGACTGGGTGGAGTCGCTGGTATCCATGGTGATCTCACAGGCCCATTTTCTTGAGGATGTTGGCCACCTTCTCTTCGAGAGTGGCTTTCGTGAAAGGCTTCACGATGTATCCGGCCGCCCCGCCTTGGGCGGCTGCCACGATGTCTTCCTTGCGGGCTTCCGCCGTCACCATCAGCACCGGCAGGTGCTTGAGTTTTTCGTCCGACTTGATTTCGGTCAACAACTGGAAACCGTTCATGTTCGGCATGTTGATGTCCGTGACCACAAAGTCGAAGCGACTGTTGCGCAATTTATTCAATGCCGCGACGCCGTCTTCGGCCTCGTCAGCTTCGGTGTACCCGCTTTCTTTGAGCAGGTTCCGCACGATTCTTCGCATCGTCGAGAAGTCGTCGACGATGAGAAAGCGAAGGGTGTTTGCCACAGGTGACCCTTTCGATCTTGAAATTCTGTGTAAAAAGTCTTTAGGAGCGCTACCGGGATGTTAAGGTTTTTTTCCGCTCAAAACCTCAGTTTCTTTCCCGTTCTCGGTTTCTGTTGTGCTGGCAGGCATTTTTATTGAACTCAGCAGTCGTTCTTCAGCCTCCCGGGTCATCACCGTGATGCTGATGCGCCGGTTGACTGGGGCGCGGGGGTTGTTCCTGTCCATCAGATCGACCGCTGCCAGGCCCACCACCCGGGCCAGTTTGTCGTCAGGCATGCCTGCCGCCACCAATTCGCGGCGCGATGCGTTGGCCCGATCGGCTGAGAGTTCCCAGTTGCTGTAGCCCCGTTCGCCATTGCCATAGGGCGCGGCGTCCGTGTGGCCGGCCAGGCTGATGCGGTTCTCCACCCCGTTGAGGGCATTGCCGATCTCGCGCAGGATGTCGCGCATATAGGGTTTGACCAGTGCGCTGCCGCTGTCGAACATGGGGCGGTTTTGATCATCGACGATCTGGATCTGCAGACCGTCGGGTGTGATCTCCAGCTTGATCTGTGACTTGTACTCGTTGAGTTTGGTGCTGTCCGTGATCAAGGCCTCAATCTTGTTCTTGAGGTTGGCCATGCGCTTGGCATCTTGTTTGGCCAGTTCGGCGCGCACGGCCTCCGGGTGGTTTTTGGCGGCCGACTTGGCGTCGGCGGCCTGGTCGGCCTTCATCACCTGTCCCACTGACTTGCTCAGATCGGTGCCCCCGCCCGGGATGATGCTGGAACTGTTGCCGGCCCCTGAGCCGCCCGCCATGGCCACCTTCATGGGCGAGGCGAAGTACGAGGCAATGCCCTGCAGCTCGCCCTTGGCCGTGGAGCCCAGCAGCCACATCAGCAGGAAGAACGCCATCATGGCCGTCACAAAGTCGGCATAGGCGATCTTCCAGGCGCCCCCGTGCGCAGCGTGGCCGCCTTTCTTGACCCGCTTGATGATGATGGGCTGTAGCTTTTTGGCGTCTGCCATGGTGGTGCGCTTGTCTGCCTGCTATTTATTTCTTGCCGCGCACGTGCGATTCCAGTTCAGAGAAGCTGGGTCGGTCGGTCGAGAACAGCACCTTGCGCCCGAACTCGATCGCGGTGGTCGGGTTGTAGCCTTGCATGCTGGCCAGCAAGGTGGTCTTGATGCACTGCAGTTCCTTGGCGGCATCTTCCATCTTCTGCTCCAGCAGGCCACCCAGGGGCTCCATCACGCCGTAGGCCAGCAAGATGCCCAGGAAGGTCCCCACCAGCGCCGAGCCGATCATGCCCCCGAGCACCGCGGGCGGCTGGCCCACCGAACCCATGGTGTTCACCACCCCCAGCACGGCCGCCACAATCCCGAAGGCCGGCAGGGCGCCCGCCAGGCGGGCCAGTGCCGCCACCGGGGCGTGGGCTTCGGCATGGTGGGTGTCGATTTCGGAGTCCATCAGCGCTTCGATCTCGTGGGCATTGAGGTTGCCCGACACCATCATCCGCAGGTAGTCGGTGGTGAATTCGATCACATGGTGGTCATGGCCCACCACGGGGAATTTGCTGAAAATGGGCGAGTCGTGAGGCGACTCGACATCTTTTTCAATCGCCATCAAGCCCTCTTTGCGCGCCTTCTGAAGAATTTCATAGAGCATGGTCAGCAACTCCATGTAGCGCGCCTTGGTGTATTTCGAGCCCTTGAGGGCATCGGGCAGCGCCTTCATGGTGGCCTTGAGCACCTTGGGTTGGTTGTTCACCACAAAGGCGCCCAGAGCGCCTCCAAAGATGGTGATCATCTCGAAGGGCAGGGCATGCAAGATCACGCCGATATTGCCGCCGTGGGCAATGTAGACGCCGAAGATGCAGCCTAGACAGACGACGTAGCCGATGATGACGAACATGCGGGGTCAGGTGTTTGCGGCTAGACAGGGCCGGTTGATCGGGTTTTGCCCATCCACCGAACACAGCGGATGGGGCCATTGACAACTCTAAATGTATCGGATTGCTGTGGCCATCAGGGTGGCAACAGAGGCCGAAACGGGGCCTTTCTCCCTTTCAGCCAGGCATTTCAGGCCTGCGACACGCGTTGCGGGGCCACGCAATACAGAACCGTTTCCTCTTGGTGGATGGTGTAGTGGTCCACGTAGAGTTGATAGAAGGGGTAGCTCTGCTGGAGGTAGAGAACGATCTCGAACAGATCGTTGGGCTTGTGATAGAGCGAAATCCCGAGCTTGGGCTGAAAGCGCATGATGCTTTCGTGGGCGCCACGCAAGGCATCCATTTCTGAGCCCTCGATGTCCATCTTGATGTAATCGACGCGAGCGATATCCCCCGACCTCACCAGGCTGTCGATGGTTCGCAGGGGCACTTTTTGCTGATCGATGCGAAAGCCCGGCGAGTACTTGTTCACCACAATGGGTGCGCAATCGACATCGATGTTGGACAAGCCGTAAGGCATCAATTCAACGTTGGCGAGCGGGAATTGCTGGCGATTGTGCGCCATCAGCTCCAGATGTTCGGCGACCGGGTCGAAGGCGAAAACCCGGCCGGTGGGGCCCACCGCATTCGAGAACACCAGGGCTGTGTCGCCCGTGCAGGCGCCACCGTCGATGACGTAGTCCCCGGTTTGGGGGGCAATCACAACGCCGTTTTTCTCGTAAAAATACTGGCGCCTGAACAAGTAATACTCGAGCCCCAGGCAGTCAATCTTGTATTGGTGCCCCTCAAACTGAAAGTCGAAATGCTTCAGTTTGCCAAACATGCCGGTCAAGGCGAGTTGGCTTTCCGTTCCTTGTTCAAGTGCTTGAAAGGCTGCATATTCCTGGGGCTTGAACAGGAAATCCACCGGTATTTTCACGCTGTGGTGACCCGCCAGGCGGTAACCGATCAAGAACAGATACAAGAGTTTGGAATCATCATTGCCCAAGGCTGAATAGGCTTGGTACAAATCATTGTGGTGTCGGTAGAACCAATCAAAATAAAAGGTTCGCTGACCCACTTCAAAAACACCAGATCGATCAACGCCATCGGAGTTATAGCGTTGCTTGTCGAAATTATCGAAATAGGTGTTCATTTTCAAAGCCTGAATGGAGGCTGAGAGAATGGAAACGTAGAAATCCTGGCTGGTGGTCGGAAGAGCGTTGAACATGGGGGCGACTCCTGTAGTGGCCATTGCCATCGGAAAACGCCGAGGCTTGGCACTAATGTATCGGGAGCGCACGCCCCTTGATGTTCGCAACAGTGGGGCGAATCCCTGTCTTTACCGCCCTTGCTCAGATCGACGGTCAGGGCTTGACGACTTCACGCAACCGCGGGCGAGGGTTTGAAAACGCGGCCAGACTCATTTTTCCGCAGAACCCTGCAGGGATTGCCCATGGCGATCACATCATCCGGTACATCATGGAACACGGCCGACTGCATTCCGATGACCACTCGGCTGCCAATCGACGTTCTCTCTTTGACGGCGCTGTTCAGCCCGATGAACGACTGTTCTCCAATCCTTGTGCCTCCGCCCAGAACTGAGCAACTCGACACCACCGAATGCATGCCGATCACAATATCGTGGCCCACGATGGTGTTGATTTCCAGCATTACATTTTCTTCGAGAACGGTGTTGCTGGAGACAAAGCAACCAGGGCCAACAAGGCACCCGGGTCCAATTTGGGCGGTGGGTGAAATGCGGGCGCTGGGATCGACGAGGGTTGCGAGCGAGAATTTTTTTTGCTTCAACCGTTGATGCATCTCCATGCGAAATTGTGGTTCGCCAATGGCAATGATGCATTCAAAGGGCGCAGGCCAAGTATCCAGATCCGCCATTTTTAGAATGCCCAGGCCATAATGTGCCTGGTCTTGGCGAAGGTCATCCAGAAAATGAATGGTGTCCCATCTGTTCTCTGCCCTGTTGATCAGTTGCGCGATGTCGGCAATCTCGCGCCCGGTACTGCCTGAGCCATAAATCATCAAATGCATGTTGATGATTTTAATGGGTTTGCTTCCAGGGAAATGCAATGCCTTTGACGTCCTTGAGTTCGCTTGCAGGTGGAAAGTGCTTGTCGCGTTCCAGCATCCGCTTGATCAGTTCAGCCAAGGTCAGTTCGCCTTCGCCAATGCAAACGGCCTGGATGTTGTTGTTCAGCAAGACGTCTTCCGCCGCGATGGTGGGGTGCGGGCCGCCAGCGATGATGGGAACTGCAGAGTCGAATTCGCGGACTGCCTTGACCACGGAAACGAAGAAATTCTTGTAGTACGACATGGTCCGGACGCAAATGAGGTCGGGCTTGAAGTCGGCAAGAATGGTCTTCAGGCCTTCATCGCTGTCAAAGTCGACATAGGATTTGATGATTTTGCCGTTGACTTTGTCGCCAAAATCCTTGTTGATGTATGACAAGAGCGCCAGCATGCCCAAAGGTGCTTCCACGATCTTCAGTTCGGCATTGTCGTCTTTTGAATAAAACTGCGTGGCATCGATGAACAGAACATTCAGTGCGTCGGGCTTTTTCTCGACGGGCTTGCCTTGCATCGTCTCGTAATCAATCCGAGAGGGATTCGGGCTGGGTTGAACTGAAAAATCAATTTCAGAACGATCGATTTTGGCCAGTCGCAGGATGTCGTCCATCGTATTGATCTGGCTTGGAAAATACGACTGGTACTTGAAGATCAGTTCGTCTTCGTTGAATGTCGACAATTGCTTCTGAATGATGTATTTCAGGCGATCCTTGTTGAGAACATAGTTTCTCACCAGATCCAAGCGCAATTTCATCGAGAATGCCGGGTCGAAATGCATCGTGGTCGGCATCAGGTGGTAGGGGATGGTCAATGATTCATTGATCTGTTCCGGGGTCACGCCATTTTCAAGCGCAACTTTTTCCAGCAAAGAGCCGGGGAAGATTCTGACATTGTGGAAGCCGATGAAGTGCAGCCACTTGATGTCCTTGATGAAGTCGACGGTGGAGCGTGCTTCTTCCTCGGTTTCGGTCGGAAATCCGTGCATGGCGTTCAAACCCAGAACAACATGCGGGTACTGCGTGGCGATGTATTGAAGATTCTTGAGGAACTTGTCGATGTTCAGGAACTTCTTCATCATCTTCTGGAGACGCGGCGACGCACTTTCCAGGGAGATGTTCACGCTCTTGACGCCGCCTTCCACCATGGCGTCGGCCGCAGACGCATCCAGTGCATCGCCGCGCAATCCACTTTGGAAGTAGAAGTTCATGTTCAAGCGGTTGTCTTTCACCATCTTGAAGAAATTGATGAATTCCTTCTTGTTGATGTTGAAGATGTCGTCGACAAATTCAATGTCGCGCACGCCAAGCGATGCCAGATGCTCTACTTCCGCATAGATGTTTTCGGAAGTTCGACGGTACAAATTGGGGGTCAGTTTCTGAACGTCGCAATAAAAGCAACGGTAGGGGCAACCACGCCCCCCTTGAATCGTCATGCAATTTCGAATGCCACTTTGCCCGATGTATTGATGGTACTTTTTGTAGTCAATCAGGGACCGATCGATCAACGGCAAGGTGTCCAGATCTTCAATCTGTTCGCGCAGATCCGTAAAGCATATTCCGCTGGCAGTCACCTTGTGCTTGACGTGCTGTTTGATGTGCTGCGTCGAAGGGTTGTGGAAGATGATCTGCGGGGAAATTTGTTGAAGCATGACGGGTCTCCGTGGCGGTGTGGTTGTTCGGGAGTGGGTTGGTTATTGTTTCAACGGCTGAGAAAACGAGGCCTGCCTTCAGATTCCAACGCCCTGGGGGCTGTCGGGCCCGTGCTGTCAGAGTCGCTGGATCGGGGGCCTCTGATCCGCCACCTCAGTGCAATTCGGGCCGCACGCCTCTTCCGGTCGTGAACGGCTGCCCCACCATCAGGGGCCTGGCCAGAGGGATGTGTCAGGTCAGGCATGTCAGCGTATCCAATCGGGCTCATTCGGCCAAGCCAGTATCGATGATGGATTTGATCTTAAAAGGGGCAAATTAGGGGGGGAACGGCAGGCTGTTCGCAGAAAAGGCCCTGTCAGTGGGCAAGATGCTACGCGCGGAAGCGCCGGTACAGGCATTCCAGGCGGAATGCCCCTGTGGCCAGAAGTCTTGACCGGGCTGCGTGGCTGACTTGGCCTTTGGGCTGGCGTGCCCTGCGTCACTGCATGGGGTGACTTCCACGCCGGTGACGGGTTCTCTTTCAAGCTCCCTGCGCCCCGATTTTGAAGCACGCCTTCTGGGTTCAAATTGCGAGGCAAATCGGTGTCATTACGTCTCTTACGGGCTGGGCCGCTCTGCTAGCATCCAAGCGATCAAGCCGGGGTGAGCCCGGGCGCATGCGCATCGATCGCGTGGTTTTCAAATGAAATGAGGTGGACCATGTCCAACAAAGAACGGTACGACCAAGTGTTCGAGAAGTGTTTCTCCGTCCAGCCCAGTGTGCTGGATGAGAAATTTGTCTACAACTGCATTCCGGCCTGGGATTCGGTTGGGCACATGGGTTTGATCGCAGCCCTGGAAGAGGAATTCAACATCATGATGGACACGGAAGACATCATTGAGTTTGGCTCTTACACCGTGGGCATCGACAAGTTGAAGAAATACGGCGTCGACATCTCGGCATGAACCTGCTTTGCCCCCGCTTTCCGCAGCGGCCAGCGCTGGTGCTGGACGGGGGGGCGGTGCTGAGTTATTCGGAGTTGCAGGAGGCCGTGCAATCGTTCAAGTTGCACTGGCAAGCCCGTGAGTTGGTCTTTTTGTTGCTGGACAACGACCTGAGCTCCATGGTGGCTTATCTGGCTGCCTTGGACGCCGGTGCCGTCCCCTTGCTGCTGGGGGCAGGCCTGCCGGCGCATGCCTTGCGCAGCCTGCTCGATCGCTACCAGCCTGAGTGTGTCTGGTTACCCGCCTCGCGTCAGGCCGAGTTGCCAGACTTCGAGGCCGTGCAGTCGCTTGGCGTTTATGGTTTGTTGCGGCGTCGCCAGGCCATGGTGCCGACGCCGGAGCCGCTGCACCCTGATCTGGCGCTGCTGTTGGCCACGTCGGGGTCCACCGGGACGCCTAAATTGGTCCGCCTGTCCACCCGGAATCTGCTGTCGAACGCCGATGCGATTGCACAGTACCTTCAGCTCGATGAGCAGGACCGGGCGATCACCACGCTGCCGTTCAATTACTCCTACGGGCTGTCGGTGATCAACAGCCATCTCCGCGTGGGGGCCAGTGTGGTGTTGACGCGTCTGGGCCTGTTCGACGGGGCGTTCTGGCCCCTGCTGAAGCAGCAGCAGGTCACCCGCTTCCAAGGGGTGCCCTTCACGTATGAAATGCTGCTCAAGCTGCGGTTGGAACGGCTCGACTTGGGCTGCATGCGCTCCATGACCGTAGCCGGTGGCCGCCTGGCGCCCGAGCGTGTGTTGCAGGTTCATCAGCAATGTCTGGCCAAGGGGATCGACTTCTATGTGATGTATGGTCAGACCGAGGCCACGGCGCGCATGGCCTACCTGTCGCCGGCGCAGGTCGGGCTCAAGCCCGGCAGCATCGGACGGGCCATTCCCGGTGGTCACCTGGGTTTGATCGATGAGCAGGGACTGGCGGTTTTGGAGGCTGGCAAGACGGGCGAGTTGATTTACCAGGGCCCCAACGTCAGTCTGGGCTACGCCGAGTCCCGGGCCGATCTCCAATGCGGTGATCGCCACCACGGCGTTTTGCGAACGGGCGATCTGGCCCGCTTCGATGCCGACGGGTGCTTCTACATCGAAGGCCGTCTGCACCGCTTTCTGAAGATCCATGGCGTGCGTGTGTCGCTGGCCGCGGTGGAGCAGTTGCTGGAGCAGCGCGGCGTGGCCGCGGCTGCCTGGGGTGAGGATGATCGGCTCTGCATTTCGGTTCAAACCCAGGATGCCTCGGCCTTGCAGGCGCTGCGTGAGGAGTTGGCGGGGCTGCTGAATGTGAATCGTTCGACCTTGTCATTGCAGGCGCTTGCCGAGTTGCCTCGCCTGGACTCGGGGAAGATTGACTATCCACGCCTGATGGCGGTTGTTTGATGGACCTGTCGTCGATCCCCCCCTTTGGCCTGGCCTCGGCGGAAAAGCGCGAGTTCCTGGGCGAGCAACTGCAGCAATTGCTTGATTGGCACCGTGCGCACTGTGAGCCTTATGCCAAAGTGCTCGATCGGTTGTGGTCCCCCATGGCGCCGGCTCCAGCGTTGGAGGATCTGCCTTTTCTGCCGGTTCGGCTGTTCAAGGACATGGAGCTTCTGAGCGTGCCCAGGAGTGACGTTGTCAAGACCATGACGTCGTCGGGCACGGGCGGGCGGGTGTCCCAGATCTTCCTGGACAAATCGACGGCGGCCTTGCAGATCAAGGTGCTGGCCAAGATCATGGCAGACTTCATCGGTCCCCAGCGTTTGCCCATGCTGGTGATTGACAGCCGTTCCACCGTGTCGGACCGGCTCAAGTTCTCGGCACGAACCGCGGGGATCTTGGGGTTTTCGATGTTTGGTCGCGAGGTCGAGTTTGCGCTGGACGACGACATGCAACTGAACCTGCCGCGGGTGACGCGCTTTCTCGACAAGTACCCGGAGGGTCCGATCCTGTTGTTCGGCTTCACTTTCATGATCTGGCAGCACCTGGTGCTGGCATTGGAGGGGGCAGCGCAGTGTCTGCCCCTGGAGCGTGGGGTGTTGATCCATGGCGGAGGGTGGAAGCAAATGCTTTCCCAGGCCGTCGATGCGTCGGTCTTCAAGGCCCGACTGGCCCGGGTGGCCGGGCTGAACCGGGTGCACAACTACTATGGCATGGTGGAGCAGACCGGCTCGATCTTCATGGAATGCGAGGCGGGCCACCTGCATGCTTCGTCGTTCTCCGAGGTCATCATCCGAGACCCTCATGATTTTTCGCCGCTCGGCCCGGGCCAACCGGGGTTGATTGAGTTGCTGTCGGTGATCCCCCGCAGCTATCCCGGGCATGCCTTGTTGAGCGAAGACCTGGGCGAGTGGTGCGGGGAGGACGACTGTCCCTGCGGTCGCATGGGGCGCTATTTCAAGGTACATGGCCGCATTCAGCAGGCCGAAGTCAGGGGCTGCAGTGACACCTATACCCGCTGAGTTGCGTGCCAGGATCGACTTCCTGATCGGGGAGCCTGACAGGCTGAGTGACCTGCCTGTGCCCGTGTTCGATCCAGCGCGCATGGCGTTTCTGGCCGATCTGTCGAGCCAATTGATGCAGGACGTGCGCCACCTGGATCTGCCGGACCTGGTCACATTTGCCTTCTGGTGTCGCAAGGCCAACCTGGCCCGCCTTGCCTTGGCCGCTCAGGATGAGCGTTTGCGCGTTGGCCTGGGCCTTGTTTTTCACATCTGCCCGTCCAATGTGCCGGTGAACGCGGCGTTTTCGCTGGCCTTCGGCCTGCTCAGCGGCAACAGTTGCGTGTTGCGCCTTCCGTCTTCCCCGACGCTGACGCAGGATATTTTGTTGGCGGCGATGGCGGCCACGCTGGCTCGCCCCGAGCACGAGGCGATGCGTTCGGCCGTGGCGCTGTTGCGCTATCCCCATGACGATGAAGTCAACGCCTGGTGGATGTCTCAGGCAGATGGTCGTGTGATCTGGGGCGGCGATGCCACGGTGGCCCACATGCGTGGCTTCGCCACCCCGGCGCGCTCACGCGAGGTGGCCTTTGCCGACCGATATTCATTCGGCGCTTTGGGGGCCTCAGCCTTGAACGCCTTGCCCGAGGCCGACCTGAAGGGGCTGTGCACCCGCTTGTTCAATGACCTGTACCTCATGGATCAAAATGCCTGCTCGTCACCGCATCTGCTGGTCTGGGTGGGGGCGGCCACCGAGATCGAGTCGGCCCAGGCACGTTTGTGGGCGGCTTTCGAGGTCGAGGTGCTGGCGCGCTACACCCTGGCGCCGATTGCCGCGATGGACAAGTTTGTCGAAGCATGCACCCGAAGCGTTAACGATGAGGCCGTGCAGCGCATCCATCGGCACGGCAATGGCCTGTATCGGTTGGCACTCAGCGGCCTGGACTCCTCACCCACCACGCGCCGTGGACACCACGGCATGGTGTACGAGCTCGCAGTGGATTCAATCGATGCGGTGGCCCCGTGGGTGGATCCGCGCTTTCAGACACTCACCTACTTTGGTCTGGACGTGGCCCTGTTGAGGTCGTTCCTCGTGCGCCATCGGCTGCGAGGGATCGACCGGGTGGTTCCCGTCGGGCGCGCCTTGGACATGGGGATGCAATGGGATGGCTACGACCTGTTGTCATCCTTGTCCCGCTGGGTCGATATTCAATGAAATGAGGTTTTGCGTGGAAAAATTCAGTCTTGATTGCGTGCAGTTGCAGGCCTATCAGCCCAATCGTTATCCGTTCCTGATGATCGACCATGTCGACGAGGTGGTTCCAGGCCAATACGCCCGTGGCTACAAGAATCTGAGCCTCAACGAGTGGTATTTCCCGGTGCATTTCCCGGGCGCGCCCAACATGCCGGGGGCCCTGCAACTGGAGGCCTTGGCCCAGATGTTGACGGTGGCGATCACCACCTTGCCCGGCTTGCAGGGCAAGGTGACCCATGCCCTGTCCCACACGGTGCGCTATCGCAAAGAGGTTCTGCCCGGCAAGAAATTTGAGATCCACACGGAGGTCCTGTCCTGGAAGCGTGGCATCTGCAAGGGCAAGGGGGTGGCCTATGTTGATCAAGAGGTGGCCTGTGAAGCCGAGATGATGATCACCATCCCGGACATCCTGAAGCAATACCTGCCGGGTCGACCGGCCTGAGGCGGCGTGGTGCAAGAGGCTGACGTCCTGATCATCGGCTCTGGTGCCTGCGGAGCGGCGGCAGCGTGGCGCCTGAGTCAGGGGACGGCCTTGCGCATCGTCTGCCTGGAGCAGGGATTGGCGTCGGCCCCTGAAGACTACCCTTCGCACACGGCGAGCTGGGAGTTGAGCCGGCAAGGCGATTTCAGCCCCAATCCCAACGTGCGGCAGCGGCCAGGCGACTACCCTGTCGACGATTCGCAGTCGCCCATTTCGCTGGCCAATTTCAATGGCTTCGGCGGAAGCACGATCTTGTACTCCGGCCATTTTCCGCGTTTTCACCCCTCTGATTTCAAGGTGCGATCCCTCGATGGCGTCGCTGACGATTGGCCGCTGAGCTACGAGCAACTGCAGCCGTATTTTGCTGAGAACGAAAAGCAGATGGGGGTTGCCGGCCTGGTGGGCGATCCGGCCTATCCCGACTATGAGTCCCTGCTTCCGCCGGTGCCGCTGGGCGAGATGGGCAGGGCGCTGGCCCGGGGCTTCAACCAACTGGGTTGGCACTGGTGGCCGGCCTACAGCGCGATCAATACCCACCGGCATCTGAATCGGGCCTCTTGTGTCAATCTGGGACCTTGCAACACCGGCTGTGCCCAGGGCGCCAAATCCAGTGTGGATGTCACCTACTGGCCACAGGCCCTGCGTCAAGGGGTTGAGGTCCGAACTGGTTGCCGTGTCGTGGAGATTTCCCTGGACGGCGCCGGCGCCGCCAATGGGGCCCTCTATCTGGATGACAAGGGGGCGATGCACCGTTGCCGGGCCCGCGTGGTGGTCGTGGCAGCCAGCGGTCTGGGCACACCCCGCTTGCTGCTGAATTCGGTGTCCACAGCGTTCCCGGATGGCCTGCTCAACGAGCAAGGGCTGGTGGGCACGCATCTGATGCTGCACCCGCTGGCCTATGTCGAGGGGGTGTTCGAGCAGGATCTGCGCTCCAGCATCGGCCCGCACGGTTGCTGTTTGCTGAGTCAGCAGTTTTATGAAACCGATCCTCAGCGTGGCTTTGTGCGGGGTTACACCTTGCAGGCCCTGCGCGGTGCCCCGCCCGTGGAGACGGCCGTCAATGGGTACTTCATGCGCCGCATCCCGCTGGGACCGGACCATCACCGCGAATTCATGCGCACCTACAACCACACGGCCGGGCTGGCGGTGATCACCGAAGACCTGCCCGAGGTGCACAACCGCATCGTTCTGGACCCCGAGCACCGCGACAGCAGCGGCATGCCGGGGGTCAAGGTGCACTACGCCCTCAGCGACAACACCCGCAGCATGCTCAAGCACGGCGTGGAGGCCAGCAAGCAACTGCTGACAGCCGCAGGCGCCAGGATCAGTGCTTCTTTTGCACCCGTGCGACATGCCGGCTGGCACATCATGGGTACGGCCCGCATGGGGAAGGATCCCGCCACCTCGGTGGTCAACCCCTTTGGGCAGGCCCATGCGGTCAAGAACCTGTTCATCGTGGACAGCAGCATTTTCGTCACTGCTGCCGCGGTGAATCCGGTGGCCACTTCTCAGGCACTCACCTTGTACCTCTGCGACCACATCAAACAGCACCTCAATGGGTTGGGTGAAAAGCCATGTTGAATCTGGTGCTTGACACCCTGCTGCCTGGCGACGAGTCGCTTCAAGCCCCGCCTGGGTCCTCGATCGACTTCGAGGCCTATCAGACCCGCTTTGGCATCCAGCAGCAGGTTGCCGATTTTCTGCAGGCCTTGCGCGATCTGGCTGAACAGCGGCATGGGCAGGGTTTTGAGTCGTTGGACACCGAACAACGACTGAAACTGGTCGATGCACTGCGTCGGCAGGATCTGCGCCTGTTCACCGGCATGGTCACCCATTGTCTGCGCGCCTATTATTCGAGCGAGCGGGTGTTGCGCGGTCTTTCGTCTGGCGCTGTGCCACCGTTTCCGGCCGGCAATCCGATGCCGGCCGACGATTGGTCTTTGCTTGAACCCGTCTATGTACGAGGCCCCATCTACCGTTCTGTGGACCACTCTTTGAAATGAACACCCAGTTGCTGACAGGAAAGGTGGCCGTCGTGACAGGGGCCAATCGCGGCATTGGCCGCGCCATCGTGGCGTGTTTTCGCGCCCATGGATGCAGCGTCTATGCCTGCGCCCGAAAATTGGATGCGCGACCCGACTTGACGGTCGATCCGTTGCCGGAGGCTGATGCCGGCTTCATTGAATGGGTGGAGCTTGACCTGTCCAATGAGACCTCCATTCGTGAGGCCTCCCGCCGCATCCTGGCTGACAAACGGAAAATCGATGTGCTGGTGAACAACGCCGGCACCGCCAGTGGTGCGCTGTTCCAGATGACCTCAATGGCCGACATGCGCCGCACTTTCGAGGTGAATCTGTTCGGTCCCCTGCAGTTCAGTCAGGGCCTGGCTCGCTGGATGACGCGCCAGGGCGGCGGCTCCATCATCAACCTGGCGTCGACGGCGGCCTTTGTGGCTGACGCGGGGACCCTGGCCTACGGCAGCAGCAAGGCCGCGCTGGCCCGGGCGACCCAGAGCATGGCCACCGAGTTGGGCGCTGCGGGCGTGCGTGTGAATGCCATCGCCCCAGGCCTCACAAAAACAGACATGTACGAGCAGATGGACCCCAACGCCCGCGAAGGGCTGCTGGCGGCCAGTGCCTTGAAGCGAGCTGCATCGCCCGACGAAATTGCCAATGTGGCCTTGTTTTTGGCCTCCGATCTGTCTTCGTACGTGACCGGTCAGGTCATCCGTGCAGACGGAGGCCTGGTTTGAACCTGGAAACCTTATGAGTACCGAGCACATCGAGCAGATGGCCCGCCTGATGCGGCGCAAGATCCTGGACATCAGCCACAGTTGCAACCTGAGCGCCCATCTGGGCGGTGGGCTGTCGATGGTGGACATCATGGCCACCCTGTATGGATCGGTGTTGCGTGTCGACCCGGCCCGTCCCAGATGGCCCGAGCGCGACCGTTTCATCCTGAGCAAGGGGCATGGGGTGCTGGGGTTCTTCAGCGCATTGCTGGCGGCTGGTTTCATCACCGAGACGCAGTTCCAGTCGTTTCAGACCAATGAGAGCGACCTCATTGCCCACCCTGTGATGAACCTGGACCTGGGCATCGAATCCTCCAACGGCAGCCTGGGACAGGGCCTGTCCATGGGCGTCGGCTTGGCTCTGGCGGGGCGCAAGAGGGGCTTGGCTTACAAGACCTACGTCATGCTGGGCGACGGCGAATGCAACGAAGGCTCGGTCTGGGAAGCGGTCATGTCGGCCGCCCAATTGCGTCTGGATTCGTTGGTGGCCATGGTCGACTACAACAAGCTGCAAAGCGATGGTGACAGCCGCGCCATCCTGGATCTGCAGGACCTGGCGGCCAAGTTCCGCAGTTTTGGCTGGCATGCCCTGGAGGTCGATGGCCATGATGTGCCTGCCTTGCAGGCAGCGTTTGCTGCACCTTCTCCGTCCGGGCTGCCCAAGGTCCTGGTTGCGCACACAGTGAAAGGCAAAGGGGTTTCCTTCATGGAAAACAACAATGAATGGCACCACAACCGCTTGACCAAGGCCAATTACGAGCGTGCATTGGCTGAACTGGGAGACGTTGGACATGCTTGAAATCACGCCCAGCAATGCACGGCAATGGTCTCGCCTCGGTTCCCGCGGCGTGTTTGGTCAAGCCATCCTGTCCTTGGGGGCAGATCACCCTGATTTGATGGTGATGTCGGCCGATCTCGGAAACTCCTCGGGTCTGGACCGGTTCAAGGCTTCTTTTCCGGATCAGTTTCTCAACATCGGGATTGCCGAGCAGAACCTGGTCGGGGTGGCCGGGGGGCTGGCCAAAGAGGGCTACAACGTTTTTGTGACCTCGTTTGCCCCCTTCATCTCGATGAGGGCCGCCGAGCAGGTGCGCATGAACCTGGGCTACATGGCACTCAATGTGAAGGCGGTCGCAATCGGCAGTGGTTTGGCCATGGCCTTTCTGGGCAACTCCCATTACGGCATTGAAGATGCGGCCGTCATGCGTGCCATTCCGAACCTGACGGTGGTGTGTCCTGCGGATTGCGCCGAGATCGTGAAAACGGTGCAGGCCGCCGCCCGCTTCCAGGGGCCGATGTACATCCGGCTCACGGGCGCGGTGAACAACCCGGTGGTCTACTCTGAAGACTATGAATTCACGATTGGCAAGGCCATCTGGTTGCGGGAGGGGAGCGATGTGACCTTGGTGGCCCACGGCACCATGGTCTACGAGTCGCTGGAGGCCGCCAAACTGTTGGAGGCCGAGGGGGTGTCGGCCGCGGTGCTCAATATGCACACCCTCAAGCCGCTGGACACCGACGCGCTGGACAAGGCCCTGGCAGGCTCGCGGGCCCTTGTCACGGTTGAAGAGCATTCGCTCATCGGGGGCCTGGGTGCCGCCGTGGCGCAGTACAAAGCCCCTCTGCGGCACAGCCCGCCGCAGCTTTCACTGGGGCTTCCGGATGAGTTCGTGGCCGCCGCCGACTATCGCTTCATGTTGGAAAGGCATGGCCTGGTCGCGGCCTCGATTGCGGCGCGGGTGCGCGATTTCCTGGCCTGAGCGCGTGTGGGAAGCTGGCCTGAGGTTCAGGCCTGTGTGATGAGTCCGGCGATGGTGTCCACCTCGTCATCGCTGAGATCCGGGTAGATCGGCAGGCACAGGATCTGGCTGGCCATTCTCCGGGCCACGGGCAGCAGATGGGGTTGTGCCGAGGCCAGACCTTTGTACATCGGGAAGTCGCTGATCAAGGGGTAGAAGTAACGCCTGGCGTGGATGCCATGGGCGGCCAGGCGCTCATACAGCGCATCGCGGCTGAGCGGGAATTCACTGCCAACCAGGATGGGGAAGTAGGCATAGTTGGCCGTCTCCAAGGCCACCCCGTCGACACACTGGATGCCCTGGCAGGGGCTCAGCAACTGACGGTATCGCTGATCAATGACCCGCCGGCGATCGATGGCCTGCTCGACATACTTCAGCTGCAAGAGACCCAGCGCGGCGTTGAACTCGCTCATCTTGCCGTTGATGCCCGTGGCCACCACGGTGGTTTCATTGGCAAAGCCAAAGTTTTTCAGGTGGTTGATGCGTTCTTTGGTTTTGGCATCCGGGCAGACGATGGCGCCGCCCTCAAAGGTATTGAAGACCTTGGTGGCATGAAAACTCAGGACAGACAGGTCGCCGTGGTTGAGCACGCTGCCCGTTCCGGTTTTCACGCCAAACGCATGGGCTGCGTCGTAAATGACCTTGAGGTTGTAGTCGTCAGCAATCTTCTGGATGCTTTCCACGTCGCAGGGGTGGCCGTAGCAGTGCACGGGCAAGATGGCCGTGGTCTGGGGGGTGATGGCGGCCTCGATTTTGCTCGGGTCGAGGTTCAGTGTTTTTTCGTCGATGTCCACGAACACGGGCTTGATCCCGTTCCAGAGCAGGGAATGGGCCGTGGCCACGAAGGAATAGGGGGTGGTGATCACTTCCCCGGTGATGCGCAGCGATTGAAGTGCCGTGACCAGCCCAATGGTGGCGTTGGCAAAGAGCGCCACATGGGGCACACCCAGGTAGCGGGCCAGCTCGGCCTCAAGCTGTTGATGATACGGGCCACCATTCGTGAGTTGGCCGCTGGTCCAGATTTCCTGCAGATGGGGAATCAATTCCTCCAGGGGGGGCAGGAAGGGGCGGGTGACGTAAATCTTCTTGTTGCTCATCGTCAAGCCTTGTCGGTGTCGCCTGCCTTCTGGCCTGCTTTGGTACTGCTGGTAACCAGCCTATAACTTTTGAATCAATCCTCGCAATTCTTCCAGATGCGCATGGGGTGTCACAAGAGGGCGACCCCGATCGGCCAGATCAAAGATCAAGGTGCTCAGGGCCTCGTAGGTGCATTGCAGCAACTCTTTGGCAATGGGGCGCAATTCCCGACCCAGCTCACTGGACTGGAGCATGGTCAGCACGGCCTGAATGACGCCCATGTCGCTGAGCAGGCGCCCCGTGCAGTTGGCTTTGCTGAGGTAGCGCTGAGGTTTCGTGAAAAAGGTGTGCTCGTCAAAGATGAAGTCGTAGGTGCGAACGGTCTCTTCGGCCCGTCTGGACAGACCCACGGTCTGTGCGGTGCTGCTCGAGTTGTGAATCCGGTAGACGCCCTGCGACTCGTTCAGCACATAGGCTGCCGAGCGAGCCGCGAGTCGGGCAAAGATATACAGATCCACGTAACCGTAGGCCGGTTCTCCGACAAGTTCATTGCGGGCGATGTGGCGCAACAGGCCGCCCACCTCGTCAAAGGCGGAGCGCCGGATCACGGCAAACGAGGTGATGATCCAGTTGGTGATGCACAGCGAGTTGATCAACTGATGCGGCCCGGTGGGCAAGTCAGGTCGATAAACCCCCATGTCGGGTGAGATCTGACCATTCTGGAACCTGTCATACAGGCTATAGCCGAAGCCGCATTCGGGGTGCTGCATCATGCCGTTCAACACCAGTCGCTCCAGAAACCGAGGTTTGATCACGTCGTCGTGGTTCAGCCAGACCACGTACTCGGCTTGCGTCTGGGCGTAGATCTTTTGCAGGCTGCGCACGGCGCCGATGTTTTTCTCGTTTTGGGTGAAATCGATGGCAAGGCCCAGCCCTCGCCATTTGTCGATCACGGCTTGTACCGGGTTGCCCGGGCTGTCATCCACCACATGGACCCTGAAGTCCTGCCAGGTTTGCCGGGCAACCGATTCGAGGCATTCGTCCAGGAATTCCGGCTGGTAGTAGGAAGTGATGAGGATGTCGACGGCGTGTGTCATGGTGCAGCTCGTTCTTGAAATCAGGGTGCAGTGGGACTCAGTTCAGCCACCCGTCAGTTTGTAATTGACCAAAGCGGTTGGGATTGGCTTGAAGCAGGTGCAAACGGGGGTGCACGCCCTCCAGCGTGCTTGCGTCGCTGACCTGGTTCAGCAGCACGGTGTGGGCCGGGGCCAGCAGGGGGCGCAGGCGGCTGCGCAGCAGGGCCGGGTGGGGGGGGCACAGGAAGTTGTCGGGCTGCTTGAGCTTGTCGGGCTCGTCCAGCAACACCAGGCAGGGCCGTGTCGGTTGGTGCTCGGCGAGGGTGGCCAGCAAGGCCTGGACCAGCGGCAGGTGGATGCCATGAAACAGGATCCGGTCAGGGGCGGCGCGCAGCACGTCCATCAGCCACTCTGCAAGCGGTCCGGGCTGGGCGCCGATCTCGAAGCGGCTGAGTTGGGCATCGTCGGCCGCACGCAGGCTTTCCTGCACGCGCTGCCACGTCGACAAGGGGCTGGCAGCGGGGCCCACCAGCAGCCAGCGCAGACGGCGGGCGTGTGAACCCACCCAGTGCGCTTGTCGCGCGGTCTCTGGCAGGCCGGGCTGGCTCAGGCTGAGGTGACGGTTGTAATTCGGGTCTTCGGCCAAGGCCCGCAAGGGCAGGGCGGGCCAGACGGGCGGGGCTTGGTTCAGGGCGGGCCCCTCGGCAGCGGCGCGCGGGTGTTGCAGTACCACCGCGTGCGGTGTCCAGACCAGCAAGCGCTGCTGCGCGCGCAGGCGCAGGCCCAGTTCAGCCCAGGCAGCCCGCTCAGGCAGGTCTTCGCTCAACCACGGTGAGCCGACCAGTGCGGAGCGCTTGATCAGCAGCACCGAAGCATTCACGGCCAGAGCGCTCTGCTCGCACAGGGCGCGCTCGTGCTGGCCAGGCTCATCCAGCGCCAGGTCTTTGAAGACCGGGCCGGCCAAGCCCTGCAGCCCCCCCACCCAGTAGCTCTCGATGAGCAGTGAGTTGGCCGGGTTGACCAGGCGGGGGGCCACGGCACCCACTTCGGGGCGCTGGGCGATGCCCAGCAGACGCTCCAGCCAGTCGGCCTGGATCAGGTGGCTGCGCACATCCACGCACAGCAGGTGTTCGGCGCTGCTGTGGCGCAGGCCCAGGTTCAGCGCCTGGGCGGGGGTCAGACCCCATGCGTCCAGCCGTTGCAGGCGCCCTTGCCAGAACGCATCGTGCGCCAGGCTGTCCAGGTAGGCCTTCTCGTCGGGGTCTTCGCAGCCCAGGTCCAGCAGCAGGATCGGGGTGCGGTCGCCTGGGCGCAGTTGTTGCCAACTGGCCAGCAAGGGCTGCAGGTATTGGCGGTCATGGCGCACCGCGATCAAGGCGGTGACATCGCTTTCCATGGGGGCTGCATAACGCACCTGATGGGTGTGTGGGCTCAAACCGGGCCAGACCTCGGCGGCCAGCCCTTGACGGACCAGATGCTCGCCCAGGGCGACGCGCTCGGCTGCGACCTCGCCGTGCCGGCTGCTGGCGCTTGGCAGCAGCCACAGCAGTTCGCTCAAATGGCCGATGGCGGCGGCGCCGGCCTGGTCGTGCAGGCGCAAGGCCACGTCGTAGGCCGTGGCTCCGGTCTGTGTGCCCAGGCCACCACAACTCAGCAAGGCCTGCTTTTCGACGAACACCGCACGACCGATGTAGGCGCTGGAACGCAGCAGGTCCAGGTTGAAGTCGGGCTTGAAGTGCGGGTCGGGTGAGTGGCCTGCCTGCTGCACCGCGTCGTCGCCATAGACCAGGCGCCAGGCCGGCTGTGCATTGATCTGGTCGGCCAGCACCTGCAGTGATTGCGGCTCGGCCAGGACCACGCCCGCTGGCAACAGGCCCAGCCAGTCGGCCGGCGAGGCCTCGGCCAGGGCTTGCAGCACGATGGGGGCGGAACTGGCCTCGCGCAGGCACAGCCATTGGAGCCGCGGGTTGGTGGCGATGGCGCTGGGCGCATCGGCGGTGCTCAGGACCGTCAGAATCCACTCGGGGTAGAGCTGGGCGTCCAGGCTGCTCAGCAAGGCCTGCATCTGTTCCTGCTCGCCCGGCAGGCTGCTCACCAGCAGGTGAAAGCGGGGCTTGTGCTGCCAGTCCACCATCATGCGTTCGGCCAGGGCCTGGGCCGTGAACTCATTGAGCGATTGGCCCTGGCGCCACTGGGCAAAGGCCAGGTCGGCGGCACTGGGCTGGTAGAGCGCGGGCTGGGGCGTGGGCTCGATCAAGGGCAGGGCCTGACTGTCGCGGATGAATTGCTGCAACTTGACCCAGAACTGCTCCTCCAGCCGCTGGTACGTGGCCTGCATCTGGCCCACGGTGCGGCGGGCATAGGCGACCTCATCGGGCGCATCGCTGAAGGCCAGGCCCTCGCGGCCCAGCTCTGCCGAACTGATGGCATGGCCGTCAAAAAGGGGCGAACGAAGCACCACCGCGGGGCACCCGCACAGCACGGCCTCCAGGGCGATGGCGGTGGACTCGAAGCAATACAGCGTCTCGCTGCGCCGCATCAGGGCCGCCAGCTCGGCGCGGCTGGCGGGCCAGGTCGAGGTGATCACCGTGCCGTGGGCCAGCTCGGGGTGCTCCTTGAGTGCGTTCAGGTGCCGACCGGGGTAGACCAGGATGCCCTGGCGTTGTGTGTCCAGCGGGTTGTCGCGGTTGTTGAACAGGCCGGTGTCCACCGAGGGGAAGAACAGCACATTGCCCGGCGGTGCGTTGGCGGGCAGCAGGCTCTGGCCATAGGCGTAAATCAGTTCGGTGTCGGCAAAGGTTTTGTCGCCCCCGATCAGGCCTGGCACATTGAGCACGTAACGCACCACTGACTTGGCCCGGCGCGGGTTGCCGCTGACGATTTCGGGGTAGACCACGATGGGTTCACGCCCGGCCTGCAGGTGGCGTCGCACCACGTCTTCCGTGACGGTGGGGGTGTTCAGCTCAGGGTTCACCTCGGAGGTGAAGACATAGGCCTCTTCGCCCAGGCGGTTGAGCACATGGCAGAGCATGTGCATCACCCGGATCCCGGCCGAGGAGCGGCGGTAGGGCGGCGTCTCGATGTAATAAGGGCGGCGCTGCGATTCGTACAGTTGAGGCATGGTCAATCCTGGGCAAGAGGCTGGCTGGGGTCGGCCGTGCCCGCAATGGCCTGGGCCAGCGGGGTCCAGACATCCAGCTTGAGCTCCTGACGGGCGCGTTCGATGGCGGGCACATAGCAGGAGCGAAGAGGGTTGTCGACAGCTTGGCGCGCCAGCGTGACGGATTGGCCGGGGCTGAGCTGGTGGTTGATCAGGCGGGCCAGTTGTTCAATGGTGATGGCCTGGTCTGATCCGACGTTGTAGGCGCGGCCGTGCTCACCGTGCAGCAACATCTGCAGCAACCACACGGCCAGGTCGGCCCCATAGAGGTAGCTGCGCACCGGCGTGCCGTCGCCTTGTACCCGCACGCCTTGACCGGCCAGACCATCGCGGATGAAGTTGCCGATCGCGAAGTGCCCTTCGAGATCCAGGCCTGCGCCTACAAAGGCGAAACAGCGCGCCACCGGAATGCACAGGCCGTGGGCCTGGCCAAAGTGCTGGCACCACAACTCGGCCGTGGCCTTGGCTTCGCCATAGGGGTCGGGCTGGTCCAGGCTGCGCTGCAGCGGGGTCGCCTCAGCCGTGTGGCTGCTGGCACGCGCGGCCGGGCCATAGACCGCACCAGAGCTGACGAACAGCGCCCGTTTCACCCCCTGGGCCAGGGCCTGCTGCAAGGTGTTGCGCGTGCCGAGCAGCACATCGTCCATGATGGACAGCGGCCGGGTGTGGGCCTGGGCATGGGTGTCTGTGGCAGCATGGATCAACCAATCGGCGGGCCGCGTGTCCGTGAAGTGGCGCGCGTCACCGGTGATGGTTTCGATCCAGGCTTGGTTTGCAAAGAAGGGGGCCACCGTCTGGAAACGCTTCGGGTCGCGCGTAAGCAGTCGCACCTGAAACCGGTGTCCGCGCTGCTGCAGGAGATCCAGCAGGCTGAGCAGCCAATAGCCGAAAAAGCCGGTGCCCCCCGTGATGAACAGGGTCTTGCCGTCCAGTGCCGAGGCGTCCAGGTGCGGCAGCAATTGGGCCAGCCGCCCCTGGATGGCGGGCAGGCCGGGGGCGGGGTAGGGCTTGCTCACGGGACAGCCGTTGCCGGGGGTCAGAGGCCTCGGTCGTAAATGGCCTGGCGCAGGGACTCGTGCTGGGCGTAGGGGCTGTCCACGTCGTCGATGGTCAGGGCCGAGTCACGCGAGACAGGGCGGGTCAGCTTCAGGCCGTTCATGGTTTCGCGGCAGGAGAGCTGGCCTTTTTGCAGCGGAATGGCGAGGTAGAAGTCCTCTTCATTGCCCGGGTGCTTGAATTCGTAGCCGGCCGGCAGGTCACGTTTGACGTAGACCCCGCGCACCAGCCCATCCAGGTACTCGGTTTCCTTTTTCTTGGGCAGGCGCTTGGATTGGCCTGAACCGCCGCACATGGCCACAGCCTTGTGGTAGGCCTTGAACCAGGCGTCGATCTGGTGCGGCAGCGAGCAGTAGGGCGAGACCGGAATGCCCCCTTCCTCGATGTCGATGTGGCGTTCCCAGGTGCGCGCGCCCTTGGCAAAGGACAGCAGCATGGACGAGGTCCAGTCGGTGTACTCGTGCGTGGAGAACCCGATCACGTTCTTGGGGTAGAGCTTTTTGAGGTAGTCGATCTGGTTGATCTCCAGTTCGTCGTCTTCGCTGGGGTAGAGCGACACGCAATGGTTGATGGCCAGCGGGATGTTGCGGTTGGCAAAGAAGGTCACCATGTCGTCGATGTCCTTCTGGCTGGAGCCGCCGGTGGAGACGATCACGGGTTTCTTGGTTTCGGCGATGCGCTCGATCAAAAACCAGTCGTTGATGTCCGAACTGGCGATCTTGATCAGGGGCAGGTCCAGTTCTTCGCACAGATCGACCGAGCGCTCGTCGAAGGCGGTGGCCATGGGGATGCAGCCACGCTCCTTGATGGTGCGGGTCAGGGTCTTGTATTCGGCCTTGCTGAGCTTGGTGACCTCGGTCTTCTTGATGTAGCGGATGTCTTCGCGACCGCGGAAGTCCTTGTGGATGAAATGGTCCACTTCGCGGAATTGCAGCTTGATGGCCGCACGCACATTGTTGAAGCGCACCACCTGGGCAAAGTCGTTCACGATGCGCAGGCCCCGGTCCAGCCGCCCCCAGTGGTTGTTGGCGAGTTCCAGAATGAAAAGGTCTTCGAAAATGCTGTTGGGATTGGTGTTAATAGGCATAAAAAACCCCGTCAAATGAGTTTCTGGAGTGGCTGCGGTACGCGAGCCTGTAGTTCAAGGCCAGTTCGGCGACAAAGGCCGGTATACGCCACAGATCATCCCAGCGATGGTAGGCCGCGATGGCCAAAATAGGCCGGCTTTTCAGGATCAAATCCCGGGCCCCCTGCAAGGTGGGGATTTCCTGTCCCTCGACATCCAGCTTCAGGTAGTCCACACGGGTGTTTTGCAGGCAGTCGTCCAGGCGAACCACCTGGATGATGCTGTCGCCGTCATCCTTGACCGCGCTGGCTTCGCCCTGGCCCGTGGCAAAACGAAGTTGTTCGTTGCGCCCTGACAGACCACAAGGGTAGTTGACGGCCCTGAGCCCCAGCTGCCGGGTGCGTTGGGCCAGGTGCTCGTAATTGCCGAGGTCTGGCTCAAAGGCATAGACCTGCTGGAAAGGCAACTGGCTCAGTGCGGCCTCCAGCGTGTCGCCGTTGTAGGCGCCCCCGTCCAGAAAAACCTGCGCGCCTTGCTCGCGCGCCTGGCAGGCCGCCACGGCAAAGTCCGGAAAGTAGTGCGTTACCTCGGCGTCGGGCAAGGGCGCTGCCAAGGTCTGCCCCAGCCGAAAGGCCAAGGTTTGCGCCATGGCTTGTCGGCTCGGTTCGTCGTGCAATTGATCGAATGCGGTGCTCAATTCGTGGGCATGGGCCGCGTAATCTGCCCGGGGCGTGAGCCAGTAACGCCATCCCAGCGCGTCGGCGACCACCTCAAAATACTGCTGAGGAAATGATGCTGCAAATCCAGCCGCGCGACAGGTCTGGTCAATCAGCGCGTAGTCGGAATGGGCGAGGTGGTTGTAGACCCCGACCCAAAGGGGTTTGTCCTTGTAGGCCTCGGGTAATTGACTGATCTGCCAGACCGGCAGGCCACTGCGCGCTGCAGGAGGCGAGCCTGAAACGACAAAGCCCAGCACCGGCAGGCCGCTTTCCTGTGCGGCCGCTGCCAGGTCATGGGCGAACGAGCCGTATCCGAAAATCAGAAGCCCCTGTTTTCGCACTGTCTCCAGGTCCACCTGACCCACAGCATCCAGGGACGGGAATGAGGTTGTTTGCATGGGTCAGAGCCCTCAATGAGAGACGAGGCGAGCGGCCTCGGCGCGAACCGCTGCCACTTCCTCGGCAGGCAGGAAGGGGAACATGTCATCCAGTTCGGGGGTGGCAAACCCCCCCTCGGGCAAGGCGCGCGACTTGATGCGGGGCTCGAACCCGGGCTCCGGGTCCACCGTCACGGCCAGCAATTGCGGGCCGTCTTGTTGCAAGGCTGCGTCCAGGGCCGGCAGGTCGCCACTGTTGCGCACGTCGACCGTGCGCAAGCCAAAGGCCGTGGCCAGTCGTGCGAAGTCTGGGAAGGCCACACCCGAGGCCGGCGTGGCCCCCACGACGCGACCGAAGAAGTTGTCGTGCGTGAGCCGTATCGACAGGTAGCCGCCGTTGTCGATCACCACCACCAGCACGTTCAGACCCAGGCTCTTGAGGCTTTGCAGCTCTTGCAGGTTCATCTGCAGGCTGCCGTCGCCGGCGAAGCAAATCACCCGGCGATGGGGGGCGGCCATGGCCGCACCCAAGGCGGCGGGCAGGTCGTAGCCCATGGAGGCCGAGCCCGAATTGCTGAACAGGCGCTGGCCTGGCTTGAGCTGGGCAAGCTGGAAGGGCAGGATGCAGGCCGAGGCATTGCCGCAGACCAGGATGTCGTCGTCGCGCAGCTGGGCGCAGACCCGATCGACCATTGCATAGGGGTGAATGGCGGTGCCCGTTCCGCTGGGGGCCTCCAGGTGGTAGCGGCGACGGATGTCCTGGCACCAACTGACCCAGGCCGCATAGCTGGGCAAGCCACCTTCGCAGCACGTGCGCAGGGATTGCAGGAAAGCGTGCGCGTCGGCCGTGATCTTCAGGTCGGCCTGCACCAGGGGCTTGGTCAGCTCGGCGGGATCGACATCCACTTGCACCACGAAGGCATGCTTGGCGAAAGTGTCCCAGTTGTAGCTGACCTGGCGGATGTTCAGCCGCGAACCCACCACGATGACCAGATCGGCCGCCTGCAGGCAGAAGTTGCCGGGGCGTGTGCCGATGGTGCCGGGGCGGCCAGCAAACAGGGGGTGATCGCTGGCGATGAGGTCGTGGGTCCAGGCCGTGGCCACCGGAATGCCGTGGGCTTCTGCAAAGGCCAGCAGGTCTTGCTCGGCCCGGGCCAGGCGTACGCCTGTCCCGGCCAGGATCAGCGGGCGCTGGGCCTGGGCCAGGCGCAGGGCAATCTGCTCGCAATCGGCTTGCAAGGTCTCTGGCTGCAGTGGCGGCGTGAAGACCGGGGCCGGGATGGGGCCGCATTCGGCCGATTGCACATCCAGTGGAATGTCCAGCCAGACCGGCCCGGGCCGGCCGCCCACGGCGGTGGCCAGGGCTTGCGGCAGCAGCGTCATCAAGGCCTCTGGGCTGCCCACGCCTTCGGCCAGCTTGGTCACCGGGCGGGCCATCTGCAGCACCGGGCCCTCCTGGTCACCGAGTTGGCGCAGACCAGGGACGGGCGTGTAATCCAGGCAGGTGGCGCGCTTGACCTGGCCGCTGATCACCAGCATGGGAATCGAGTCGGTGTAGGCACCAAAGACGCCGTTCAGCGCATTGATGCCGCCAGGCCCGGTGGTCACCATCACCACCGCCGGTTTGCCTGCAATGCGGGCATAGCCTTCGGCGGCCATGGCGCAGGCCTGTTCGTGGTGCAGGTAGGTGCATTGCAGACCGGGGTGCGCCCCCAGGGCCTGGTTGAGGTACATGGCGCCACCGCCCGTGACGGCAAAGACTTGGGTGATGCCTTGCTGGACCAGCCAGTCGGCGATGCGTTCGGAGAGGTTCATAGCGGTTCACTCAGAAAGTGGAGTCGTTGCCGGGCACCCGGGGCCAGGTTGTCCAGGGCGGCGGCAATCTGCTGAGGATCGATGGCCACACAGACGAGGATGGCCGCCTGCGGGTACTGCTGCAGCCCCAGCGCAGGCGCCAGGATGGGCAGGCCGTCGAGTTGCAGGCCTTGTTTGTTGGGGTCACTGTCGAGAAACGCCACCAGGCGGTCGCGCGGCAATTGCCCCTGACCCAGCAGGCGCTGGGCCCACGAGCCTGCGCCCCAGGCCAGCACCGGGCCTTGTGTGGGCAGGGGCGGCTGGGGCACACGGCTTGTGCCCTGGGCGCAGTCGGCCAGGTAGCGCTCAATCGCTTGCACTGTCGAGGGTTGGTGGGGCAGTGCGGGGGCGGCTCCCCGGCCGGCGACCACGGCCAGTGCCGGGTAGTGGCCGCCATCGGACAGGGTCAGGGTCACGGCCTCGGCACGGTGCAGTGGCAGCCCTGCCGGGGCCAGCAGCCGGCCCAAGGCCTGGGCGCTGAAGTGGTTGATGTGTTCGCTGTCGAAGTAGTAGTAAGGGGGGCGCTCGCCACAGGCGTAACCCGCCGGGTGGGGCACTTCGATGTAGAGCTTGCCTTCGGGCGTCAACAGCTCGGCCAAGGCCGGCAGGCCCTGGAGGTCGCGCAGGTGCTCGGCCACATGGGACAGCACGATCAGGTCGTAGCGCTCACCGGCACAAAGGGTTGCGGCATCCTGGATCAGGCCCTCGTGCAGATGAAGGCCTCGGGCCCGGCCCGCTTGCACCGCGCCGGGATCCGGGTCCAGACCTTCGACCTGGGACAGCCCCCGTGCCCGCAGCACCGCCAACAGTCCGCCAGCACCACAACCCAGGTCCAGCACCCGGCCCTGGCCTTGCGGCAGGCAGTGCTGCAAGCGGTCTGCCAGTTGTTCCAGCCGGGCTTGGTCGGCACTGTGCAGCCCAGCACCGGTGCCGGTGGGGCCGCCATACTTGGCACAGCGTTGGTAATAGAGGTCGTAGGCCGACTGCGGGGCCGGTGTCTCGGCAAACACCAGATCGCAGTGGGCGCAGGCCATCAGCCGGTAGCCGCCGGGCAGGGGCGAGCCCGAAGGCTGGGGCAGGGAGAGTGTCTTGAGGGCACGCGCCTGAGGGCTGGCACAGACCGGGCAGGGCCGTGCGCAGGGAGTGACTTCACCGGGGGCTGCTGCTGCTTGCGATGTCGGGGCGCGGTCGAGGGTGGGCATGGCCTGATGCTCAGAAGTTGAGGCCCAGCACCTGCCTGAGGTGGCCCACCATGTAGTCGAGCTGCGCGCGGCTCAACCCTGGCCAGACGCCGATCCAGAAGGTGTCGTTCATGATCTGGTCGGCGTTTTTCAGCGAGCCCACGACGCGGTACTGGCGATCCTGCATGTAAGGCTGGTGGATCAGGTTGCCGGCAAACAAAAGGCGGGTACCGATGCGGTGCTCGTCCAGGTATTGCAGCAGGTACTGGCGATTCAGGCCGGCCTCGGGGCGCAGGGTGATCGGAAAGCCGAACCAGGAGGGGGCGCTGCCTGGGGTGGCTTCGGGCAGGACCAGCAGATCGGCGCAGTCCTGCAGTTGCCCGCTGAGGTAGGCGAAGTTGTCTTTGCGCGCCTGCACAAAGCCCTCCAGGCGATCCAGTTGGGCCAAGCCGCAGGCGGCCTGCATGTCGGTGATCTTGAGGTTGTAGCCCAGGTGGCTGTAGGTGTACTTGTGGTCGTAGCCGGCGGGCAGGCTGCCCAACTGCCAGTTGAAACGCTTGCCGCAGGTGTTGTCGCAGCCGGGCTTGCACCAGCAGTCGCGGCCCCAGTCGCGGAAGGATTCCGCAATCTGGCGCAGTTCGGGGTCGCTGGTCAGCACGGCACCGCCTTCGCCCATGGTGATGTGGTGCGCCGGGTAGAACGACAGCGTGGCCAGGTGCCCGAAGGTGCCTACCTTGCGGCCCTTCCAGGTCGAGCCCAGGGCATCGCAGCAGTCTTCCACCAGCCACAGGCCGTGGGCCTGGGCAAAGGCGCACACCGCGTCGAGATCGAAGGGGTTGCCCAGGGTATGGGCAATCATGATGGCCTTGGTGCGGGGCGACAGGGCCGCCTCCAGCTGAGACACGTCGATGTTGTAGGTGGGCAGCACCGCATCGACAAACACCGGCACGGCCCCGTTCTGGATGATGGGGTTGACGGTGGTCGGAAACCCCGCCGCCACGGTGATGACTTCGTCACCCGGTCGGATGGCGCGGATGCCCAGCCGTGGCGAGGTCAGGGTAGAGAAGGCCACCAGATTGGCCGAGGAGCCCGAGTTGACGGTCAGGGCGTGCTTGACGCCCACAAAATCGGCCAGGCGTTTCTCGAAAGCATCGTTGAAGCGGCCCGTGGTCAGCCACGCGTCGAGCGCGGCATCGATCATGGCGTTCTTTTCAGGATCGCCGACCACTTTGCCCGAGGGCGGGATGGCATCGATGCCAGGGCGCCAGGGCTGGGCCGTGGGGGCTGGGCGTGCCGGGCGCACGATGATCTCAAGCGCCTGGCCGGCCAATTCGGGCAGGTTGAGTTGGACCTGGCCATCGGCGGCGGCAGTCAGTTGATGTCGGGTCAGGCTCATGCGGCGCTTTCGAATTCGGTGATTTGGTCCAGGGTCAGCTGACGCATGTCCGCCCCGGTCTGCCAGGCGCGGTGCCAGTCCAGGGTGTATTGCAAGGCGGTGTCGGCCCGCCAGCGGGGCTGCCAGCCCAGGCGGCTGTGGGCCTTGCTGCAGTCCAGCTTCAACGTGTGGGCTTCATGGGGCTGGGCCTGGGTCTCGGTTTGCCAGCGTGCGTCCGGGCCCCAGCGGCGCGCCAGTTCTTGCACCACCCAGCCCACGGTGCGGGCGTCTGATTCGTGGGGGCCGAAGTTCCAGCCCTCGGCCCAGGGCTGGCCTTGCTCGTGCAGGCGCTGGGCCAGGGCCAGGTAGCCGCTCAGGGGCTCCAGCACGTGTTGCCAGGGCCGGATCGCACCAGGCTGACGCAAGGTTACCGCCTGTTGTGCCGTGAAAGCCGCGAGCACATCGGGGACCAGCCGCGTCGGGGTCCAGTCACCGCCGCCGATCACGTTGCCGGCCCGGGCACTGGCCAAGGGCACCTGGGCCGCGTTCAGGAAAGATCGGCGGTAAGAGGCCACCACCAGTTCGGTGCAACCTTTGCTGGCGGAATAGGGGTCGTATCCGCCCATGGGGTCGGTTTCACGGTAGCCCCAGACCCATTCCTGGTTCTCGTAGCACTTGTCGCTGCTGATGGCCACCACCGCCCGCACGCCCGGCGTGCGGCGCACGGCCTCCAGCACGTTGGCCGTGCCCATCACGTTGGTGGAGAAGGTGTCCAGCGGCTGCTCGTACGACAGGGGCACCAGGGCCTGTGCGGCGAGGTGCAGCACCACGTCCGGTCGGGCCTGGGCCATGGCCTGGCTCAGGGCCTCGAGGTGGCGGATGTCCCCGAAGGTGGAATGCATGCCTTGGGCCACCGAGCCCACTTCAAACAGATTGACCGAGGTCGCTGGGGGGAGGGAAAAGCCCCAGACCTCGGCACCCATGGCCTGAAGCCACAGGCTGAGCCAACCGCCCTTGAAACCGGTGTGGCCGGTCAGAAAGACGCGTTTGCCAGCCCAAAAGCCGGGGTTCACCACTTCTTCCACGGCGCGGCTCCACTGGCCCACAGTTCTTCGAGGTAGGTCTTGTCGCGCAGCGTGTCCATGGGGCGCCAGAAGCCGGTGTGTTGGTAGGCGGCCAGTTGCTGCTGGCGCACCAGGGCGTTCACAGGCTTGTCTTCCCAGATGGATTCATCGCCGTCGATCAGGTCCAGCACCTGGGGGGAGAGCACAAAAAAGCCCCCGTTGATCAGGTTGCCATCACCCAGGGGCTTTTCGGTGAACGCCTGCACCTGGCCATCGGTGATCTCCAGGGTGCCGAAGCGGCCCGGCGGGGCCACGGCGGCCACGGTGGCCAGCTTGCCATGGCTGCGGTGAAAGGCGATCTCGGCGCTGATGTCGATGTCGGACACGCCGTCGCCGTAGGTCATGCAGAAGAAGGGCTCGTTTTCGACATAGCGGCGGATGCGCCGGATGCGCCCCCCGGTCTGGGTGGTATCGCCTGTGTCCACCAGCGTCACGCGCCAGGGCTCGGCATGGTGTTCGTGGATTTCCATCTGGTTGGTCGTCATGTCAAAGGTGACGTCTGAGGTGTGCAGGAAGTAGTTGGCGAAGTACTCCTTGATCACATAACCCATGTAGCCGCAGCAGATCACAAAATCATGGATGCCGTGGCTGGAGTACATCTTCATGATGTGCCAGAGGATGGGCTTGCCGCCTATGCCGATCATCGGTTTGGGGCGGGTCAGCGTCTCTTCGCTGATGCGGGTGCCCAAACCGCCGGCCAGGATGACTGCTTTCATGTCGGATGCTCCAGGCAGATGGAAATTGAAGAGCGCCGCCGCGGCAGCGCTTTGATCAATTCTAGGGGGCCCTTCCAGACTTCGTTCCGAATGGAGGGGCGGATTCCCCGTGCAAATGGGTCAATCAAAAATGGCTGAAAACCATTTGTCCGTGTTTTTGGACAAGTAGAAGTTTTCGCGCACCCACTGATTCAATTGCTGGCCCATCTGATGGCGCAGCGTGCTGTCGTCGATCAGACGCCGCACGGATTCGATCCAGGCCTCTTTCTCGTTGGGCACGTGCAGCACAGGCGGATTGGCGGTGCGGAAGGGGTAGACGTCCGAGCACACCACTGGCCAGCCCATGGCGCCGTACTCCAACAGGCGCAGGTTGCTCTTGCAGCGGTTGAACGGGTTGTCCTCCAGCGGGGCGATCGCGATGTCGAGGTCCAGCGAGGCCAGCTTGGCGGGGTAGTCCACGTACGACACGAAGGGGTGGTACTCCTTGATGTACGGGCGCAGGCTGTCGGGGCACATGCCCATGAAGATCCAGTCGACCTCGTCCTTGAACCGGGCCACGACCTCGCCGATCATTTCCAGATCGCCCAGATGCTGCGCTGCGCCGGCCCAGCCCACGCGCAGGCGTGAACGTGGCGTGGGCGTCTTGTAGAACTCACCCCACACGCGGTCATCAAGGCAGTTGGGCATCACGCGCACGTCGCGGCAATAGTCCCCGTAGACGTCGACCAGGGGCTGGGTGGAGACGATCACGCGGTCGCACAGGCTCATGGCCTCGCGCATGCGCACATAGCCTTCACGCTGGTGGTAATTGTGCAGGTGGTGCTTTTGCGGCAGGTCGTGGAACAGGTCGTCCACCGTCTGGATGGTGAACAGGTCCGGGTTGGTCTTGCGGTAGTCGCGCAGCAGTTGCAGATGGGCGTCACCGATCGAGTGCTGAACAATCATGCGGTCCGGGTTCACTCGCGTGATCTCAAGCGCCGTCGGGGTGCGGTACAGGCTGTGGGTGACCGGAAACACGATGCACGACTGCGCCAGGCCCGCGTGCTGCAGTGCGTTCAGGGGCTCGACCACCCGGTACTGGCCCGAGCCGCTTGAGATGGGGAAGGCCATGGCCCGTGGCCTGTCCTTGCGCGAACTCATCCAGTCGACCACCAGATCCGCTTCGACGTCGTAAGGGGTCTGCAATGACAGGTGCCGGTTGTAGCCTTTGTCCTGGGCGATGTGCTTGACCCAACGGGTCAGGAAAGACTGCTTTTCGCGCAGCGCCGCTGACTTGATCTCGTAAGCGCGGCCGGCTTCACGACCCAGTGCCTCCACCGTCTTGCCGCCCTGGTGCAGCACGCTGCTGACCGGGGTCCAGATGTGCCGATACCCGGCCTGGCTGGCACGGATGCAGAAATCATGCACCGTGGTGAAGGTGTGGCAGTCGTCGGTGTTGAAGCCGCCGAGCGTCTGCCACAGAGTGCGCTGCAGCAGGAAGAAGTGCCCCGCCACGGTGGACACGTCCTGCGATGTCTGCAGGCGAGAGAAGACGCCCTGCTCGTCCAGCAAGCGACGCTCGCCGTTGTAGCAAGCGGCCCAATCGCCGATACCCAGGGTCATCGGGCCGCTCTGCAAGGTGGGTTTGTCCCCTATTTGCAATACCAGGCGTGGGGCCACGCACCCGACATCGGCTTGGTCCAGGTAGGCCGTCAGGCTGCTCAGCCAGGGGCGCTGGATGGCCTCGGTGTCATCATCGGCGAACAGCAGCACGTTGCCGGTGGCCATCGCGGCCCCGGTGTTCAGGGCCACGCCGTGTTGGTAAGGGCCCGCCGGGGTGGACACCACGTGCAGCGGGACTGGCAAAGTGACCGATGTCGCCGCGTTGTGTGCCGCGGCCTCGTGTTCAGGCTGGGTGACCAGAATGATCTCGTGCAGTTCCGGCTCGGCATAGAGCTGCAATGAACTCAGCAGACAGCGCAGGTAGCCGAGTTGGTACCCGGTCGGAATGATCACCGAGACGCGTCGTGGCTGTTGGCCCTGGTAGTCGAGTTGCCGGCATCCGGCAATCTTCTGGGCCTGCACGCGCGCGGGCAATGACTGGTTGTTCAGGTGGGCTTGCAGTTGCTGCAGTTCGGCCAGTTCACGGGCTGGCGACACATGACCATCGCTCTTGAGCAGCACGGTATCGACGTGGCGGATGCTGACTTTGCTGGACGACAGGTTCAGCGCCAGGCCGTAGATGTGATCGAAATCCAGCATTTGCCCATGCTGGCGCCAATCAGCCGAGCGCACGGCCACGGCAGAACCCAGGTAATTGGTGCTGCGAAGCCACTCGATGTTCAGGTCGGGTTTGAAATGAGGTGTTTCAAGCCCATTGGAAGCGATGAAGGCCTCGTCGGCATAGACCAGCCGGGCCTCTGGCGCTTTGGCCGCCAGTGCAAACTCGACCAGTGCGTGGGGCGCCAGTGTGGTGCCGGATTCCATCAGCAACAGCCATTGCGGTAATGCGTGCCCGAAAGGGTCGTGTTGGGCCGGCAACTGGTGCCAAACGCACTGAGGGCCCAGGTCGGCAGGACTGATCGGGCATTCAAAGTCAGCCAGGATGTGCAACTGGCTGGCCTGATAGAAGTTCTGCTCCAGGCTGTCCAGGGTTTGGGCCAGGCCGTCCAGGTCGCCTTTTCGAACATAGACGTAGACGGCCAGGGCGGGCAGATCGCCACGGGTCACGTGTTCGGCATAAATCTCGCCGTCGATCTCCCGCAGGGTGCTGCGTTTGCTCCAGCTTTGAAATTGACGCTGCAAGCGGATGTATTTGGACTGGTCGGCATGTTTGGCCAGGTCCTTGCCATCGATCACGAGTTCACCCATCAGGGTGACAGACTCTTCTGACCAAGCGGCCTCGAATGGCATGTCTCTCAGTGCACGCTGGGTGTCTTCGATGAAGCGATCGAGTTCGACTGCGCTGTCGCGGAAATTGGCGAGGTGTTGTTGTTGGTAGCCCGCAAGCTCGTGTTGCGCTTTGGCCATTTCGGCCGCGTTGTCACCCCAGGCCGTGGCCAGGCTCAACCAGGGAGAGGCGGCCGGCAGGGCCAAGGTGCGGTCATTCTGGATGTAGACGACGGGACAACCGCACAGCAGGGCCTCCGCGGTGATGACCCCGGCCTCATAACAGTAGATTCGGCTGGCTGAGCGCAGGATCTCGGCACGATCTTCAGCTTTTGCATACCCGCTGGAGGGGGCGCCCAGGTTTTCCAGATGGGCATGGCTGTCCTGCAGACTGCCACCGGCTTTCAGGTACTTGTCGGCATAGACCAGGGCAGGACCGTCGGGCCGCATCGCCGCGGGGGCGAACACCGTGCTGTCCACCCAGGGCAGCGCCAGGGGCAGGGTGATGCTGGCGGCCTTGTCGCCCTGGGCGAACTCGATGCGACCCTTGCCGAGCTGTGTCTTTTCGCTGGCATGGATTTCGGGGGTGTAGGCCAGCGTCCAGTGTGATTGCTGGCGCAGTATCTTGTCGAAAGCGAGATGGATCCAGACGGGCTTTTTGCCCGCCTTGTAGTGCGCCGCCCGTTGTTCCAGCGACAGTTGGGGGGTCCATAAATGACCATTGAGGGTCTTGGCGCCCCAGACAAAGGCCTCGAAACCTCGGGTGTTCAGCTCATGGCACAACTGATGCAGTTGCCGGATGTGGATCTGGCTGCTGTCGTAATCAGCGGTGGCAATGTAATAGGGGTGCTTTTCGGCGGCGGGGCGTGAGGTTCCGTGCGCATGCATGGTGGGTGAACACTTTCTGCTTGAGCCCATGGGCAGCCTGGGCAAGGCGTTCGTCAAGGCAACTGGCTGGCATCCATGAGGCGGTGAGCCGGCCTGCGGGTGGCCAGGCAATTCTCGCAGCCTTGGCTGGTGAGTTTAAGCTTGCCTTGGTGCACCGGCAGTCAGGGGCGTGGCGCATGGTGTTCTGGAAGGGGCAGGGGGGGATCTGGTGAGGATCCAGGTCTCAATCACCCGGAGGGTGATCGAGACTCAGCCCTTCAGCAGGGACAGAACCTGTTGCGGCAACTGGTTGGCCTGGGCAATCATGGCGGTGCCTGCCTGCTGCAGGATCTGGGCACGGCTCAGATTCGAGGTTTCCGTGGCGAAGTCGGCATCCATGATCCGGCCCTTGGCAGCGGTCTGGTTTTCCACGGCGCTTTGCAAGAATGTGATGGTGTTCTGGAAGCGGCTCTGGGCGGCACCGAGTTGGGCGCGGCTGTCGTTGATGGTCTGCAGCGCCTTGTCGATGGCATCGATGTTCGCCGCGTTGGAGCTGTTGCTGCCGGCCGCTGTGGTCAGCGCGCTGGTGGTGCCGCCGAAGACGGCAGACACGTTGCCGGCCTGGTCAAGGTTGAGCGTACCCGACGCAACGGTGATGGTCTGGCCCGAGTTGGCACCCACCTGGAAGTCATAGCTGCCGGTGGTGGTCAGGATCGAGGTGCCGTTGAACTGGACGGCGCTGATGGTCCGGCCGATTTCCGAAGCCAGCTGGGTGTATTCCTGGTTCAGCGAGGCCACGTCGGACGATGTGTTGGTCGAGTTGGTGGCCTGCACAGCCAGCTCACGCATGCGCTGCAGCATGTCGGACACGGTCTGCATGCCGCTTTCAGCGGTCTGCAGCATCGAGATGCCGTCGTTGGCATTGCGGATGGCCACGCTCATGCCGCGGGCCTGGGCGTCCATGCGGGTGGCGATGGCCAGGCCGGCCGCGTCGTCCTTGGCGCTGTTGACGCGCAGACCTGAGGACAGGCGCTGGATCGAGGTGGACAGGCTCATCTGGGTGGCCGAAGCATTGCGCTGGGCGTTCAGTGAGTTGATGTTGGTGTTGATGGTCATTGCCATGGGACGGCTCCTTCAATGAATGCAAGATGAACGATCCACACGGTGCGATGTCTGTACGAAATACAGCGACCGATCCCAGCCGAGTGTTAGGAAAATTATTCGGCTTGGGCGAAAAACAGAAGGCTGAATAAGCGGGCTTCTGGCCGCTCAGTTCAGGACTTTTACCGGATGTCGGCGTCTGCTGAGGGCATGGTCCACACGTCGCCTGGGGCAGATCGGGCGATGGGGCTGAAGAAGCGAAGCGCAGGCGGGCTGTTGCCGCCGTGGCTGGAGAAGGGGGGTGGAGCCGGGGTCAGGCGGACGATTTGTTCCAGGTGGTGATCTGCTGGTTCACCAGGCTGCTGAGGCTGTTGAGGCTGGTCAGGTTGGTGTCCAGGGCGTTGTATTGCTTGTACAGGCGGGCCTGGATCACGGCGATCCGGTCCTGCGCCTTGGTCACGTCGTCACTGTTGCGGCTCAAGGCGGTCTGCAGTGCCGTGGTGCGATTGTTGACGGTGCCGCCCACGTTGTTGGCCGCCATGGCGAAGTCTCGGATGCGGCGGGCAATGCCGTTGGTGGTGGTGCTGCCGCCGTTGGCGTCAAACAGGGACTCCAGGCTGCTGGGGTTGGTCGTGATGGCGGTACTCAGTTTGGAGCTGTTGACCGACAGTGTGCCGTCTTGCTGCATGGAGATGCCCACGGCGCTGAGGCTGCTGTAGCTGCTGCTGGCCGGGCCGTTGCCCACCACCATCTGGCGCAAGGCATTTTGCAGGCCGATGGCCGTGCTGTCGCCCTGCAGGGGGGAGGCCGTCTTGGTGCCGGGGTCGTACTTGGTGAGGTTGCGCATGGCCGCGATCGCCTGGTTGTAGGCGGTCACGAAGGCATTGACCTTGTTGGTGGTGGTCGTGGTGTCTGCCGCCACGCTCATGGTGACGGGCGAGGTGGTGACCTGCTGCAGATTGAGGGTCAACCCGGTGACTGCGCCGGTGATCTGGTTGTTGGCCGAACTCACGGCCACGCCGTCCACGGTGGCGGCTGAATTCTTGGCCGCCTGTGACAAGCCCATGCCAACGATGGCGCTACCGGTGCTGGCATAGGCCAGCTTGCCCGTGCCTGTGCTGCCATCGGTGATGGCCGTGCCGGTGCTGTCAAAGGCCTGGATTTGAAAACCATTGCTCTCGCCGGTGTTCGCACCGCGCACGACCAGCTTGTCCTGGCCGCCCGAGGTGACGACCGAGGCACTGACGCCAGAGTTGGAGCCATTGATGCGGGTCGCAATGTCGCTCAGGGTGTCGGTGGCGTTCACTGTGACGCTCACGGTGGAGCCGCTGCCCTGAGTGAAGGTGTTGCCGTTCCAGGTTCCGACCTGGATGTCCAGTCGTCCGTCCGAGCCGAAGGCACTGCCGGAGGTGATGCCGCTGGACAAGGTGGTTTGCGATTGCGCCAACTGGGTGACCGACACGCTGTAGTTGCCGGCCAGTGCGCCTGTGGTCACGGACCCGGTTACGGCGCTGCTGTTGCTGGAGCTGACGGTGCGTGAGGCCCAGGTGGTCTTGTCCAGCAAGGCCGAAGCAGCGTCCTGGATGGCCGACAGCTGTGACTTGACCGAGCCCCAAGACGAGATGGTGCTCTGGATTTTGCTGCCCTTTTGCTGCAGCAGGGTGACGGGTTGGCTCTCGACGGCGACCAGCTTGGTCACGATCCCGTTGACATCCAAGCCATTGCTGCCAATGCCGGGTGAAGAAATGGTCATTTTGGTATCCCCTGGTGCAGACAGAGAGGCTGCGCTCTTCTACTCTAGCAAGCGAATCTCCAATTGAAAAGCCACAACTCCAGTAGAAAACCCCGGCTTATGCCGGGGTTCGAAGGTTCAACTTGAAGCGGGAGGAGGCTTAACGGAGCAGAGACAACACACCCTGCGGCAACTGGTTGGCTTGGGCGATCATCGCGGTGCCGGCCTGTTGCAGGATCTGGGCGCGGCTCAGGTTGGCCGTTTCAGAGGCGAAGTCGGCATCCATGATGCGGCCCTTGGCAGCAGTCTGGTTTTCCACGGCGCTTTGCAGGAAGTTGACCGTGTTCTGGAAGCGGCTTTGGGCGGCGCCCAAGGAAGCGCGGCTGTCGTTGATGGTTTGCAGAGCCTTGTCAATCGCATCAATGTTCGCTGCGTTGGAGCTGTTGCTGCCAGCGGCTGTGGTCAGCGCACTGGTGGAGCCGCCCACGATGGCCGACACGTTGGTGCTTTGGTCCAGGTTCAGGGTGCCCGAGGCGATCGTGATGGTTTGACCGGAGTTGGCGCCGACCTGGAAGTCGAAGCCGGCCGTGGTGGTCAACACCGAAGTGCCGTTGAACTGGACGGCGCTGATGGTCCGGCCGATTTCCGAAGCCAGCTGGGTGTATTCCTGGTTCAGCGAGGCCACGTCGGACGATGTGTTGGTCGAGTTGGTGGCCTGCACAGCCAGCTCACGCATGCGCTGCAGCATGTCGGACACGGTCTGCATGCCGCTTTCAGCGGTCTGCAGCATCGAGATGCCGTCGTTGGCATTGCGGATGGCCACGCTCATGCCGCGGGCCTGGGCGTCCATGCGGGTGGCGATGGCCAGGCCGGCCGCGTCGTCCTTGGCGCTGTTGACGCGCAGACCCGAAGACAGGCGTGCAATGGAGGTGGACAGGCTCGACTGATTGGTGGCTGCGTTGCGTTGCGCCGTCAGCGAGTTGACGTTGGTGTTGATGGTCATTGCCATTTTGAAGCTCCTTCAAGTTAAAAATCAGCCTATCGCTGATGTCAAACCTGCGGTGTCGCAGGCTTGGCAACGAACCCTTCTTGAAGCCCGTTGCATTGTTTTTCGGGTCGGGCCGGGAAAACTTTAGGTCTACTTGTGGGTGGAGATGCAAACAAGTTGGCATCTTGCGTGCGGAGGGCATCGCCCCGGCGTCTCTGGTCGGGCGTTTGATCGTTCTATATAGAGTGGGAATCCGGCTTGTTCCGGGGTTTGCGGGCCCCTCTGGGAATAGCCTGCCAAATGTCTTGCTATTGAGGCCTTCAGAACCGGGCTGCGCTGCCGATACACCATTTGTACCGTGCGACAATTTGCGAGGCCAAAAGAATGTTTACACCCGTGAGTACCCGAGCTGCATCTGCCTATCAACGTGTTGGCGTCGAAACCAGTATCACTGGAGCGGACCCCCATCAGCTGGTGGTTCTGTTGTTTGACGGCTTGCTGGACAGCCTCTCGAAGGTTTCGGGTGCCATGAGCCGCGGCGATATCCAGGAGAAATCCCGGTATCTCAACAAGGCCATCCAGATTCTTCAGGATGGCCTCCGAGGTGTTCTCAACGAAAAGGAAGGGGGCGATGTGGCCAAGAACCTGGATTCGCTCTACAGCTACGCGGTGTTTGAACTGACCAAGGCCAATTTGAGCAACAGTCCCGAGGCTGTCCAATCCGTGATCGAACTGATCCGACCCGTCGCTGAGGCCTGGAAGGCCATCAGACCTCAAACACGTTGAATAGCAAGGGGGCATAACGTGCAGCAACAATCTCTGCTTGATTACTACAAGGCCATCGAAGGCGCTAGCCAGCGCATGTTGATGGCTGCACAGCGTGAAGACTGGGAGCAAGTCATGCAACTCGAGGGCGCCTGCGCGGTGCTGATCGAGCAATTGCACCATCAGTCCCAGGTGGAGCCTCTGGCCTGCGAAGATCGCAGTGAGAAGGGGAAGATCATGTTGCGCATCCTGCGCAATGACGCCCTGATCCGCAATCTGGCCGAGCCTCGGCTGTCGGACATCCAGCGCCTGCTGGATGGGGGCTCGCGACTGCTCCACTGATGCGGGAGGCCTGCCGTGGCGGGCCTCTTCCTCGACTGGGGGCCCTGGAACGTGGGGCCTCGTGGCAAAAAGCCCGCTTCGATCACCGAAGCGGGCTTTTTGCTTTGGGGGCGTGTGTAGACGGGGTGCTCAGACCTGCATGTTCATGATGTCGGTGTAGGCCTGAACCATGCGGTTGCGCACATGCATGGTGGCCTGAAAGCCGATCTGGGCCTTCTGGATGGCGATCATGGTGTCTTCCAGGCTGACACTGGGGTTCTCCATCTGCACTTCCTGCTGCATCTGGGTGGCCTTGTTCTGGGCGGCGCTCACGGATTTGAGGGCGTTGCTCAGCTCACCCGAAAAGCCGGCGCTGCCGGTGGACGAGGTCTGGCCTGCCGCACCGGTGGCTGCCTTGCCGATTTGCGGGGTGCGGGTGCTGAGTGGGCTGAGGGTGGCGGTTGAGGGGAATCGCAGATCCATGGCGCTTCTCCGGTGAGATCATTGGCGCCGATGTTAGGGGCTTGGCCGTGAGGCAGACCCTTGAATTGAGGTCCAAAGAGCTGGTTTATCCCGGCGATGGCATGGCGGTCTGGCTGAATAATCGGCTCCAACCTGAGGTGTATTGCCACCCCTTTGACCTGGAAACAAGATGTCTGCCGTCGCTGAAATTAACGCTACCCCAGTGGCCCCATCGTGGACACAGAAGCTCGCCGAGCTGGATCGGTCGCAGAAGATCAAGCTCGCGCTGGGCATTGCCTTGCTGGTGGTCGTGGCCTTGGCCGGTACCTTCATGACGCGTCAGGCCGATTGGAAGGTGCTCTACGCCAACCTCAGCGACAAGGATGGTGGTGCCGTGGTGGCGCAACTGGCCCAGATGAATGTGCCCTACAAGTACTCCGAGGGGGGCGGGGCCATCATGGTGCCTTCGGACCGAGTGCACGACCTGCGTCTGCGACTGGCCTCGCAGGGCCTGCCCAAAGGGTCCGTGACCGGCTTTGAGTTGATGGAGGGCAACCGCTTCGGCGTGACCCAGTTCCAGGAGCGGCTGAACTTCCAGCGTGGTCTGGAAGGGGAGCTGACCCGCTCGATCCAGGCTGTAGCCGCCATCCAGAGTGCCCGGGTGCACCTGGCGTTGCCCAATCAGAACGGATTCTTCCGCGAGCAGCTCAAGCCTTCGGCCTCGGTGCTGGTCACCCTCTACCCGGGCCGCATTCTGGACCGTGCACAACTGGCCGGCATTGTTCACCTGGTGGCTTCCAGCGTGCCGGACATGAACCCGACTGCCGTGAGCGTGATCGATGACAACGGCAAGCTGCTGTCGGCCACCCCCGAGGCGGCCGGTGCAGGTGGCGATGTTCAACAGCTGCAGTATGTGCAGCAGATCGAGCAGCTTTACAGCAAGCGCATCATCGACATCCTGGAGCCTGTGGTGGGCCGGCAGAACGTCAAGGCCCAGGTGACGGCTGAAATTGATTTTTCGCAGACCGAATCGACCTCGGAGTTGCACAAACCCAACCAGACCCCCGATTCGGCCGCCGTGCGCAGCCAGCAGGTGGTGGAAAGCGGTAGTGGTGCCGCCGCCACCCCACCCACCGGTGTGCCGGGTGCCACCAGCAATCAGCCTGCCGCCCAGGCCAATGCCCCCATCAACGGCGCTGCGCCGACCCTTTCGGCGGGCGCCTCGGGCCCTGGCAGCAGCACCCCCACCAAGAAGGAGTCTGTCACCAACTACGAGGTGGACAAGACCGTCAAGGTGGTCAAGGGCGGCACGGGCGCCGTCAAGCGCCTGAGCGCCGCGGTGGTGGTCAACTACCAGAGTGGCCCAGAGGAAAAGGGCAAGCCCGTGAACAAGCCACTGACGCCTGAGCAGTTGGAGCAGATGACGGCGCTGGTGCGCGACACGATCGGCTACAGCAAGGAGCGTGGCGATTCCGTCAACCTGATGAACACGCCGTTCATGGCGATCGCTTCGGACAATACGCCGGTGCCGTTGTGGAAGCAGCCTGAGATGCTGGAGTTGGCCAAGAGCTTTGCCTGGCCGGTGGGCATGGTGCTGTTTGGCCTGGTGGTGTTGCTGGGCATGGTGCGCCCGGCCGTGAAGGCCATGAATGCGCCCAAAGTGGCGCCGGTGGTGCCCACCGTGGCAGGGACCCAACTGGATGCCATCGAGTCCGAGACGCCCAACCGGCCTGAATTGCTGGCCGCCCCGGTCGTGGACAACTCGCCGGTCCCGCCGACCAAGGAGCAGTTGCGCCTGGAAGATGCCCGCCAATTGGCCAAGCAGAACCCGATTGCGGTGGCTAATATCATCAAGACCTGGGTCAACGGCGAAGCGCCGGCATGATCAGGCACTCTTCGGAGAGATGATATGGACGAACAAGGTCTGAACGACGCGGCGATTTTTCTGATGTCGCTGGGTGAGGAAGAGGCGGCCGAGGTGTTCAAGCACCTGTCGCCCAAAGAGGTGCAAAAACTGGGCGAGACCATCGCCCGCACCCGGTCTGTCTCGCGCGACCGGGTGGACGACGTGGTCAACAAGTTCACCGAGGCCGCTGCGCAGCAAAGCCTGCTGGTGTCCGACACGGGTGACTATGTGAAGGCCGTGCTGCGTCGTGCCCTGGGCGACGACAAGGCTTCGTTGCTGATCGATCGCATCTTGCAGGGGGGCGATGTCTCTGGCATCGAAAGCCTGAAGTGGATGGATCCCTTGTCGGTGGCCGAGCTGCTGCGCAACGAACACCCGCAGATCGTGGCAGCCATTCTGGTGCACCTGGATTACGACCAGGCGGCATCCGTTCTGTCCCAATTGACCGAGCGCCAGCGCGGCGAGGTGGTGCTGCGCATCGCCACCCTGGAGGGTATTCAGCCGACGGCCCTGAAAGACCTCAACGAGGTGTTGTTCAAGGTGCTGGCTGGCGGCGACAAGATTCGCAAGACCTCGCTGGGTGGCATCAAGACGGCGGCCGAAATCATCAACCTGATGGGCAGCAATGTCGAGGGCACGGTGCTCGAGTCGATCCGGGGCTATGACCCCGACCTGGCCCAGAAGATCATGGACAAGATGTTCGTGTTCGACGATGTCATGAAGCTCGACGACAAGGCCATCCAGATGGTGCTCAAGGAAGTGGCGTCGGAGACCCTCATCGTGGCTCTCAAGGGGGCCGCGCCCGAACTCAAGGAGCGTTTCCTGTCAAACATGTCTTCGCGGGCTGCCGAAACGCTGCGCGAAGACCTCGAATCCCGTGGCCCGATGCGGTTGTCCGAGGTCGAGGCCCAGCAGAAGGAGATTCTCAAGACCGTGCGGCGTCTGGCCGACGAAGGCCAGATCGTGATCGGAGGCGGCGGTGACGACCAACTCGTCTAATCGCTCCCGCCAGTACGCCCGCTTCATCCCAAGCGAGGAGATTGGCGACGTCGCCCAGTGGCAGTTCACCGAGGTGGATGAAAGCCGGCGCGTGGCGGCCATGCTGGCCGCCCAGACCCCCGCCGAGCCCGTGATCAGCCCTGCCATGCTGGACGACTCGCACCAGCAAGGCTTTCAGCAGGGCCTGGAGCAAGGGCGATTGGAGGCCTCGCTTGAGGGCCAGCGCCGCCTTGATGAATACATTGCCCAGCAGGGGGCCGAGGCGCGTCAGCGCATAGACGCTTTGTTGGCCTCGCTGGAGCAGCGCTTCGCCGATGCTGAGCAGGTGGTGGCGCAGGGCGTGCTGGACGTGGCCTGTGAGCTGGCCCGCCAGGTGGTGCGCCGGGAACTGGCTCAGGACCCGGGCGCACTGCGCCCCGTGATTCGGGAGGCCCTGGGTTTGTTGTCGGCAGACGCCCGCACCGCCGTGGTCCGGCTGAACCCGCTCGACCATGAGGTGCTGGCCAACGCCCCGGCCGGTGAATTCGGCAGCGTGGAGATCAAATGGGTGGCGGATCCCGCCGTGCAGCCCGGCGACTGCCTGCTGGAGGCAGCGGGTGCTCAGGTGGATGGCAGCCTGGCGCGCCGCTGGGCGCGCGCGGTGGCCAACCTGGGCCTGGACCGCCCCTGGGCCGATGATGCGGAGGTGGCCGATGTCGACTGAGCACGACAGCCCGCCGCGCTGGGACGTTTTCATGCAGGACCTGCGTCAGCGGGTCTCGCGGGGCATGGCCCTGGAGAGCCGTGGCACCCTGACACGGCTGACCGGTCTGGTGCTGGAGGCCACAGGCATCCGCGTGCCGGTGGGCTCGCAGTGCTGGATCACCCAGAAGGATTCCGAGCCGGTGTTGGCCGAGGTGGTGGGCTTCTCGGGCGAGCGCGCGTTTCTGATGCCTGCCGGTGACATCCATGGGTTGTCGAGTGGTGCGGTGGTCACGCCGGCCTTGCCTTTTGTGCCTGTGCCTCGCTTGGGTGACGAGCCCTTGCCGGCCTCGGCCTTGTCCTTGGGCGTGCTGCGCCTGCCATTGGGCGACGGCTTGCTGGGGCGGGTGGTGGATGCATCAGGCCAGCCCCTGGATCACCAGGGTCCGGTGCTCGATGTGGTGGCCGAACCCCCGGGCCGGCGTCAGATCAATGCCATGGACCGCGACCCCGTGCGGGAGCCGTTGGACACGGGCGTGCGCGCCATCAATGCCTTGCTGACCGTGGGGCGTGGCCAGCGGCTGGGCTTGTTTGCGGGTTCGGGCGTGGGCAAGAGTGTGCTGCTGGGCATGATGGCCCGCTACACCCAGGCTGACGTCATCGTGGTTGGGTTGATCGGCGAGCGTGGGCGCGAAGTGAAGGAGTTCATCGAGGACATCCTGGGCGACGATGGCCGTGCTCGCTCGGTGGTGGTGGCGGCGCCCGCGGACGCGCCGCCGCTGCTGCGCATGCAAGGGGCCGCGTACGCCACCGCGGTGGCTGAGCACTTCCGCGACAAGGGCAAGCACGTTCTGTTGTTGATGGATTCCCTCACCCGGTATGCGATGGCGCAGCGCGAGATTGCGCTCGCCATCGGCGAACCGCCGGCTACCAAGGGCTACCCCCCTTCGTGTTTCGCCAAGCTGCCCCAGTTGGTGGAGCGCAGTGGCAATGGTCTCAATGGTGTGGGGTCGATCACGGCTTTCTACACGGTGCTGTCCGAAGGGGACGATCAGCAGGACCCGATCGCCGATGCAGCCCGGGCCATTCTGGATGGTCACATTGTGTTGTCCCGCACCCTGGCCGAGGCCGGCCACTACCCTGCCATCGACATCGAGCAATCGGCATCGCGGGTGATGCACAACGTGGTCAGCCCGATCCACATCGAGGTGGCCCGGCGCTTCAAGGCGATGTATTCGCGCTATCAGAAGAGCCGCGATCTGATCCAGGTCGGTGCCTATGTGCAAGGCAGTGATCCCGATCTGGACGAAGCCATTCAGTTGCAGCGGGGCATGGCCAGCTTTTTGCAGCAGGACATGCACGAGGCCGTCAATTTGCAGCAGGCGCTGGACCAAATGGCCGCCAGCCTGGGCCTGCAGATCAACCCCTGACCCAGGAGCAACACGATGGCAGCGTCTCACGGATTGCAGGTGGCCATGGAACAGGCGACGCGTTTGCGTGATGCCGCCGTCCAGCGCCTGGCCCAGGCTCGCCAGGCCCGACTGCGGGCACAGCAGCAAATGGACCAACTGACCGGCTACTCGGGTGAGACCGAGCAGCGGTGGTTGATCCGGGGCCAACTGGGCATCGCGCCGGAGGTGATGTTTCATCACCGGCAGTTCATGGCCCGGCTCGACCAGACCATTGAATTGCAGAAAAGCCAGATGGCGCGCCATGACCAGATGGTGCAGGACGCCGAGCGCGAGCTGACCCAGGCCGAATTGCGCCTCGTGAGCCTGCGCCAGGTGGTGCAGCGCCGTCAGCACGATGCGGCGCTGCTTTTGCAGCGCCGTGAACAGAAAGAGGTGGATGAGTTGGCTGCATCACGCCACCGCCTGAAGATTCAGCCCACAGCCTGACGAGGTAGACCATGAGCGTAGAACAAGTCAAATCCAGCAGCACGTCGGCCAATGCACCGGCTAACGCATCGGCCAGTGCCAGCCACGCCAGAGGGCATGGCAAGTTGGCAGCAGGCGCTGGTGCCGGATTCACCGGACTGCTCGATGATTTTTCGACGGCCTTGACCGATGGCACAGATGCGTCGGCGGCCTCGGGGATGGATGGGGCCGGTGATCTTGGGGCGCTGCTGGCGGGTGGGCCAGGCCAGGCCCGGCGCAAGCCCGGAGTGAAAGGGGTGGATGACGGCACCGACGCCTTGACCCCAACGGATGGGGCTTTGCCCACGGATCTGGTTTCTCAAATGGCTTTGTTGGCCGAATCTGCTCGCCAGGCTGCGACAGGCGCCACAGCGGATGCCAAGACCGTGGCGAACGGGACGGGTGCCGGCGCGGGGCTGCCTGGGGGCATGGCGGCTGGGGCCGATGTGACCAAGGCCACGACCGACCCGGCCGTGTTGGCGCAAATGGCTGCGGCGGCGCAAAAGGACGCTGGCGTGGCGGGGGCTTCCGCCACCGGAGGCAGTGCGGTGGGTGACGCGGGGCGGGTTTCGCTGGAGTCGGGTGCTCTGGCGCGCAAGGGGCATCGCGACATGCTGGCTCAATTGCAGGCGCAGGCCGGTGGCGGTACGGAGGTCGGCAAGGCTGCCTTGACCACGGATGCCGGCAGCGCTGGCAACCTGGTGCCCTTGGCCAAAGCCGATGTTGATTTCAAAGACATGGCCACCCGCCTGATGGACAACACCCCCTTGACGGCTGCCGCCGAGGAGGCTGGCAAACTGCTGGGCCGCCTGACCGGGGCGGATCAGAGTTCATCCAGCGAGCACAAATCGGTGCAGGCGCAGGATGACCGGCAAAGTGCCAGTCTGCAGCCTTTTTCTGATGGGCAGGACCGAAGCCAGAACCTGGGGGTGAGTGCTGCCACGGCCGGTGCGGCGGGGGGGGGCCTGAACGACTCCAATGCGCGCAGCTCGGAGGAGGTGGTTGCTGAGCAGGTCAGCTACTGGATCCACCAGAAGCGCCAGTCTGCCGAGTTGACCCTGGATGGTGGAAACGGACAGCCCGTGGCCGTGAGCATTTCCATGAATGGCAATGAGGCCAGCGTGGCCTTCCGTTCCGACCAGGCCGCCACGCGCGACATGCTCAATGGGGCCTTGCCAGAGCTGAAAACCCTGCTGCAGGGCGAGGGCCTGGTCTTGGCCGGCGCGTCCGTGGGCGCGGGCAGTGCCCAGTCGGACAGCTCTCCGTCGTCGCCCCGTCAAGACGGGAGCGCCACCTCGGGCATCCGTCGAGTGGGCGCGCGAGGCGCGGCCTCGCCGGCTGATGACGGCCCGGCCACCGTGGTGCGGCGATCCGTCAGTACCAACCGCACGCTCGATCTGTTTGTTTGAGTCTGGTGCCAGGTTTGGCCTGCCGCAGGTCGAATCAGGTGCCCTGACACCGTGGCTTGAACCTGTTTAACCCCATTTTTGGGCTTCTATTCTGGCTATTATTGGGCTCGATTGACCCAATAATCCCCAACATGCATCTACTGTGAGCCGTCCCGGCGTGCAGTGGGGTGATCGCCGGAAGGAAACAACGTGTCTGATGCTCCCGCAGCCGATGCCAAGGAAAAGCCCAAAAGCAAAAAGATGATCATCATCATCGCCGCGGCCGTGCTGTTGCTGGGCGGTGGTGGTGCCGGTTACTTTTTGCTCATGAAAAAGAACGTGGACGAGGACGGCGACGAAAAGCCAGCCGCGTCGGCTTCGCACGACTCCAAGAAGGTGGCGCCCACCTATCTGCCGCTCGAGAACATGGTGGTCAACCTGGCCGACCCGGGGGGCGACAGGTTTGCCCAGATCGGTGTCACTTTCGAGATCGAGGACGCTCACGCGGCTGATCAGGTCAAGGCCTATCTGCCCAAGATCCGCGACATGATTTTGCGCCAGACCTCCCAGCGCACGTCGGAAGAGTTGCTGACCACCGATGGCAAGGAAAAATTGGCCGGCGAAGTCCTCAAGGAGTCCTCGCGCATCCTGGGTTTCGAGCCTGAGGACGAAGAGGAGGAGTCTCCCAAGGCCAAGAAAAAGAAGAAGGCTAAACGACCTGAGAGCCCGCTCACAGCCGTGCTGTTTTCCAACTTCATCGTCCAGTAAGGAGCCTTCATGAGCGAATCCTTTCTCTCCCAGGAAGAAGTCGATGCGCTTCTGGAAGGTGTCACGGGCGAGAGCCAGAAGATTGTCGAGGACATCCCCGAAGCGGGGGCGGTTCGCAGCTACGACATCTCCAGCCAGGAGCGGATTGTTCGTGGGCGCATGCCGACGATGGAAATCGTCAACGAGCGCTTTGCCCGCAACTTCCGGATCGGCCTGTTCAACTTCATCCGCCGCAGCCCCGAGATTTCGGTGGGCACCGTGGCCGTGCAACGCTACAGCGCCTTCCTGCGCGAGCTGGCTGTGCCCACCAATTTCAACATTGTGGCCATCCGCCCCTTGCGTGGCAGCGGCTTGATCGTGTGCGAGCCGGCGTTGGTGTTTGGCATCATCGACACCCTGTATGGCGGGGTCGGCAAGTTCCAGACCCGCATCGAAGGGCGGGATTTCTCCCCGACCGAGCAGCGCGTGATCAATCGGCTGGTGGATGTGATCTGCACGGAATACAAGAAAGCCTGGCAGGGCATCTACCCGCTGGAGCTGGAGTATCAGCGTTCGGAAATGCAACCCCAGTTTGCCAACATCGCCACGCCCAGTGAGATCGTGGTGTCCACCGCGTTCCAACTGGAAATCGGCGAGCTGTCGGGGGCCATCCACCTGTGCATGCCCTATGCGACCCTGGAGCCGATTCGTGACGTGCTGTATTCCTCGACCCAGGGCGACTCGATTGAAGTGGACCGCCGATGGGTGAAGGTGCTGACACGAGAAATCCAGGCGGCCGAAGTGACTCTGGTGGCCGAGCTGGCGCGGGCCGACGCTACCGTGGAACAATTGTTGGCCATGAAGCCGGGTGATTTCATCGAGCTGGACCGCCAGCCGCGCATCCGCGCCTCGATTGGCGGTGTGCCGATTTTCGAGTGTCAATACGGCACTCACAACTCAAAGTATGCGATCCGGATCGAGGAATGCCTGCGCAGCCACGATCTGAACTGGATTGGAGATAAGAATGTCGTCTGAAGAAAACCAGGATCCAGCCGACGATCCCATGGCCGGCTGGGCCGAGGCGCTGGAAGAGCAGAAGCGTGCCGATGACGGCCCGGTGCATGAGCCCGGCGGTCCCTTGTCGGGTGGCGAGCCCATGCGTTCGTCCTACGGCGGCTCGACAGGTGGCGATGGCTCGCTCAACGACATCAACATGGTGCTGGACATCCCTGTGCAGTTGTCGGTGGAGTTGGGCCGCACCAAGGTGCCCATCAAGTACATCCTGCAGTTGGCCCAGGGGTCGGTTGTTGAACTTGATGCTTTGGCGGGTGAGCCCATGGACGTGTTGGTGAACGGCTACCTGATTGCGCAGGGCGAGGTGGTGGTGGTGAACGACAAGTTCGGTATCCGCCTGACCGACGTGGTCACGCCGTCCGAGCGCCTGCGTCGCGTGAGCAAGGGATAGAGACATGTGGCAATCAATCGGGCCTTTGGCCTTGCTGGTGGGCTTGCTGGCTTTGCTCCCCTGGGGGCTGCGCTGGTTGCAGCGCCTGCAACGTGGCAAGGCTGGTGGGGCTTGGCTGTCCTCGGACCTGATCTCCAGCGTGGCCGTGGGGCCTCAGCAGCGGGTGGTGACGGTTGAGGTCGGTCCAAGCCACGCGCGGACCTGGCTTGTGCTGGGCGTGACCGCCCAGCAAGTCACCTGTCTGCAAAGCTTTCCGGTGCTTGCGTCAGGAACTGCATCCAATGCGGCTGCGCCTGCCAATTTTGCCGCGGCACTCGCCGCTTCACCTGCTGGATCGGCGAACGATGGGCATTGATTGGAAGGGCTTGATCCGCGCCCAGCGCCTGCGGGCTTCATGTCTGGGCCGGGTGGGGGTGTTGGCGAGCGTGGCGCTGGCGTTGATGGGTTTGTTGCCCTGGTGCGCGCAGGCGCAGCCCGCCGGGCAGTTACCGCTGTTGGTGGGGTCCGGCAGTGGCGGCACCAGTTTTTCGGTGCCCATCCAGACCTTGCTGTTTTTCACGGCGCTCTCGTTCCTGCCAGCCATTCTGCTGATGATGACGGGCTTCACGCGCATTGTGATTGTGCTGTCCTTGCTGCGGCAGGCGATGGGAACGCAATCCGCTCCACCGAACCAGGTGGTGGTGGGTTTGTCGCTGTTCCTGACCTTTTTTGTGATGGGGCCTACCTTCGATCGCATTTACGAAGAGGCCTACCAGCCCTACAGCACCAATGCCATCAGTTTTGAGCAAGCCATGGCCAAGGCTGACCCGCCCATCCGGCAGTTCATGTTGAAGCAGACTCGACAGTCTGATTTTGCGCTGTTCGCCCGTCTGGCCAAGCTGGACCCCAGCGTCACGGCCGAGACGGCGCCCTTGCGCATTCTGGTGCCCGCCTTTGCCACCAGTGAGCTCAAGACCGCGTTCCAGATCGGGTTCATGATCTTCATCCCCTTCCTGGTGATCGACATGGTGGTCTCCAGCATCCTGATGTCGCTGGGCATGATGATGCTGTCCCCCGTGCTGGTGGCCTTGCCGTTCAAACTGATGCTGTTCGTGTTGGCCGACGGCTGGAACCTCATGATTGGCTCGCTTGCGGCCAGTTTTGCGAACTGACGCGCCAACAGAGAGGGACGTTTGTGAATTCTCAAATGGTGCTGACCATCGGGCGCGAAGCGATGGAGTTGATGTTGCTGGTGTCGCTGCCTATCTTGTTGGTGGTGATGGTGGTGGGCCTGGTGGTGAGTGTGTTTCAGGCCATCACGCAAATCCATGAGACCACGCTCACCTTTGTCCCCAAGTTGTTGGCAGCGGTGGCGGTGTTTCTGGTGGGCGGGCCCTGGATGCTGACCACGCTGGTGGACTATCTGCGACGCATGATCGAGTCGATCCCGACCATGGCGGGCTAGGCGTGATCTCGTTTTCCGAGGCGCAGATCGTCGCCTGGATATCCCCGATCCTGTGGCCTTTTCTGCGCGTCCTGGCCATGTTCTCGGTGGCGCCGGTCTATTCGGTGCGCTCGATCCCCATGCGGGCCAAGATCGGGCTGGCTTTTTTGGTGGCTTTGTCAGCCCAGGCCGTGTTGGTGGATCAACCCATGATCTCGGTCAACAGCTCCCAGGCACTGGGCGCGGTGCTGCAGCAGGTGGGGGTGGGCCTGGCGATTGGTTTTGCGGCGCGCCTGGTGTTTGGCTGTGTCGAGTTGGCCGGTGAACTGATTGGCCTGCAGATGGGCCTGAGCTTCGCGTCTTTCTTTGACCCCATGACCAGTCGGCAATCCAGCGCGGTGTCGTCTTTCATGGGCAACATCGCCACTTTGCTGTTTGTGGTGATCAACGGGCACTTGATGCTGTTGATGGCGGTGATCAAAAGCTTTGAGGCGTTCCCGGCCGATGGCAACTTCCTGGAGGCCCTGGCGCAATTGAAGCTGTATCAACTCGGGGCGGATCTGTTTGCGAGCGCTCTGTGGATTGCCTTGCCGGTGATCGGGTTGCTGTTGTTCGTCAACCTGATGCTGGGGGTGATCTCGCGCGTGGCGCCCCAGATGAACATCTTCTCGGTGGGGTTTCCGGTCACGCTCAGCATCGGTTTGCTGGGCGTATCGCTGATCACCCCGATGCTGGATCAACCGGTGCTGGCCTTGCTGGAGCGCGTCATGGACCTGTTCGGGGTGCATTAGGGCGCTTGCGGATCCACCGCCGAGCCTGCGGGGTGGGTCAGACCAGGTTGTTGCGTATCGCGTAGACCGTCAGTTCCGCATTGTTGCTGAGGCTCAGCTTTTCCAGCACCCGGGTTCTGTACACGCTGACGGTCTTGGGGCTGAGCATCAGCTCTTCGGCAATGTCAGACAGGCGCTTGCCCGAGGCAATCTTCAACAGGGTTTGCAGCTCGCGCTCGGACAAGGTGGCGTGGGGCGCCTCATGGGCGGGGCGCGACAGGCTGTCGGCCAGCAACTGGGCCACTTCGGGCGTGAGGTGCTTGCGACCCTCCATCACGGTGCGCACCGCCTTGATCAGGTCTTCAGGGTCGCCCGCCTTGTTCAGGTAGCCCTGGGCCCCGGCCTTGAGGCATCGCAGCGCGTACTGATCCTCCGGGTACATCGAGACAATCAGCACCTTGATCTCAGGGTGGGTTTCCTTCAGGCTGGCGAGCACCTCCAGGCCCCCTCGGCCCGGCATGTTCAGGTCCAGCAGCAGCACGTCGCAAGGGGAGTTGCGCAGGGCTTCGCGCAATTCAGGGTAGCTTCCGGCCTCGGCCGTGACCTGGATGTCCACGGCCTCTGCCAGTGTGTCGCGGATGCCGCGGCGCAGCATGGCATGGTCGTCGCAAAGCATCACGCGGATCATGGGTTGTCCTCTTCGTTGGGGGGCTGGTCGGGCGCATCGTCCATGGGAACCGTGAGCGTGATCGCGGTGCCACGCCCGGGCTGGCTGCTGATGTCCAGCCAGCCACCGGCCATTCTGGCGCGCTCCTGCAAACCTTTGAGGCCGAACGACTTGGGCTTTTCGAGTTCGTCGCCCTGAATGCCCCGGCCATTGTCCGAGACTTCCAGGGTCAAGGCAGCCCGGTCTTCGGCAATATCGATGTCGACCCGGCTGCATTGAGCGTATTTCGTGATGTTGGTCAGGGATTCCTGGGCGGTTCGGTAGGCCACCAACTGGACGTCGCGCGATGCCCGGCTGCTGGTGCCTCCCTCAAGGCGTGCCTGCAGGCGTGCCGGAATGCCGGTGCGGCGGGAGAAACTGTCTGCCAGCCATTGCAGGGCAGGCACCAAACCTTGATCCAGGATGGGTGGGCGCAGGTTCAGCATGATGCGCTGGCTGGCGCCCAGGGCGTGCTGGAGCATGTCCGAGGCCGCTCGGATATGGGCGTCCATGGGTTCGCTGGTGCTGTGTCGGCTCAGCCAGGCCAAGTCGAACTTCACGGCGGTGAGGGCGCCGCCGATGTCGTCGTGGATCTCGCGCGCGATCGCGCTGCGCTCTTGTTCGATCGAGCTTTGCAAGTGTTCCGCCAACTCGGCCAGCCTTTGCTGCGAGGCCGCCAATTCGCGTGCCGCATGTTCTCGTTCGCGATGGGCCTGGTGGATTTCAAGTGCCCGGGTGATGGTGTGCGCCAGCTTGCCGATGCTGTCCTTGAGCAGGTAGTCGCTGATGCCTTGTTGAATGGCTTGCACGGCGGCTGTCTCACCGATGGCGCCTGAAAGCAGGATCACCGGCATCTGACTGGCCAGGCCTGCTTTTTGCACATGCTGCCAGGCATCCAGTGCGTTGAAGCCAGGCAATTGGTAGTCAGCCAGAACGATGTCGGGGCGGGAGGCCAGGGCCCGGTCAAAGTCTTCCAGGGTGTCGACGCGCTCAATGGAAAACTGCAGGCCGGCGCGCTGCAGGGCCAGTCGAGCCAGGTCATGGTCGACTGGGGAGTCTTCCAGATGAAGGATGCGCAGCGATGGGCCGGTCGATTCGTGAGGCATAGCTCAATATGATAGAGCACGCATGATCATCTTCATGGGTGTATGTCCGGGGTGCAGTTTGCGCAGCTTTTTCGCAAAATCAGGGCTGCCGCCTGGCTTTTTTGTGGTCTTGATCGGGCGCAGGTCATGCGCCTATTGCAAAATGCTTTGGCAGTAACGGTGAATTGCAAACGCTAGAAAGTGTGTCGTGGCGACGGAGAAAAAATGCAACCAGCGCTAGAAAATTCCAACGAACCGGCTGTTCACCTCCCCGTCATGGCGGTGGCCGAGATACAAGATTCATTGTTGGTGGTGATGCATGACCTACACCGCCTTGAAGGCTTGCTCAACCATGCGGCTGACAATCTGTTGGATCGCTTTGGTGTGGCCAATCAGAGTCTGTCCGAGTTGGATGTGGCGAGTTCGGAATCGATAGGTCGGGTGCGAGATGCACTGAAAAGTGCGGTCACGGAACTGCAGTTCCATGACATGGCGACCCAGTTGATCACGCACACCACCAAGATCCTGCAAGGATGCGCATTCCGACTGGCCTCCGAATCCATGGGCAATGACGAGGGCGAAGAAGCTGCGCCTTATGCCGATCAGATGCCGGAGCGGCCAAATCCCGTCACTCAGAGCGAAATGGACGCAGGGTCGATCGACCTTTTCTGACGCCCGCGCCTGTTCCCCCTAACCAAGCTGATAAATATAGTTGCTGGAGCCTTAAATGCAATCGATTCTCGCCGTTGATGACTCTCCGTCCATGCGCAAGATGGTGTCCTTCACCTTGACGGGTGCTGGGTACAACGTGGTGGAGGCCGTGGATGGTCAAGACGCTTTTGAAAAGGCTCAAACCCACCACATCGACCTGGTTCTGGCCGACCAGAACATGCCCCGGTTGGATGGCATCGGCCTGACGCGTAAGTTGCGTGAGCATCCCAAATTCAAGACCATTCCTATCTTGATTCTGACCACCGAGTCGAGTGACCAGATGAAACAGGCGGGGCGCAGTGCAGGCGCGACCGGCTGGTTGGTCAAACCATTTGACCCCAATCGCTTGATCGAAGTCATCCAGAAGGTCATTCGATGACCGGACACTTTCTTCAGTTGACGTTTTCAGGAGCAAGGCATGGCTGAAGTGCATGACGGTGGAAGTTCTGGTGCGGACTTTGATCTTAGTCAGTTTTATCAAATTTTCTTTGAGGAAGCTGGTGAGAATCTTGACTTGATGGAGCAGATGCTTCTGGAGTTGGATCTGGCCAGTGCCGATGACGAAGAGCTCAACGGCATCTTCCGTTGCGCCCATTCGATCAAGGGGGGGGCTGCGACGTTCGGTTTCTCCGATGTGGCCGAGTTGACCCATCACATGGAATCTCTGCTGGACAAGTTGCGCCGGCGTGAGTTGAAGCCGATTCCCCAGATGGTGGACGTTCTGCTGGAGTCGGCTGACGCCTCCCGCGGGCTGTTGGCAGTGCATCAGGCGGGTGGAGAAGGAACGCCTCCGTCCACCGAAGACTTGGTGCGGCGTATCAGTGAACTGGCCTCGGGTGGTGTACCTGCGGCACCCGCGCCCGCACCGGTGGCCGCAGCGGCGCCAGCACCCGTGGCGGCGCCGGCACCTGTTGCAGCCCCTGCGACCGCAGCAGCGGGTGGGATCCGTTCGCTTGAGATCGTGATCGGCCCCTTGGGTCGTCCGGAACAGGCCGACGCCATCCCGGAGTTGTTCCGCGATATCCCTGGTTTGGGCACCATCGAGGCACGCCCGAGCTCGCAGGCGGACCTGCGCGTTTTTGCCGTGGAAACAGCTTCATCGGATGACGAGTTGCTGGATTTGTTTGTCTTCCATGTGGCCAAGGATCAGGTCAAGATCCGTGACTTGGCCGCAGCACCTGCGGCGGCACCTGCGCCGGAAATCCCTGGCTTTGGATTGTTCGATCCGGTAGAACCCCCGGCCGTGGTGCCGTCCGCATCGGCTTCGCCGGCACCCGCTTCGGGCTTCGGTTTCTTTGCCGGCGCGCCCGGTGTTCCGGAAGCGGCTGCAGCACCGGTGGCGAAGGTGGTCGAGACCGAGGTGGTCAAGTCATCTGTGCCTGCCAAGGCTGCCGAGCCCAAAGCCCATACGCAGGCTCAATTGGAGGCCGCGACGATCCGTGTGGCGGTGAACAAGGTGGATCAACTGATCAACCTGGTGGGCGAACTGGTGATCACTCAGGCGATGTTGGCGCAAAACAGCCGCAGCCTGGACCCGGCTCTCAACCAGCAGTTGCTGGCCGGCTTGGCCGATCTTGACCGAAACACCCGCGACCTGCAGGAATCGGTCATGTCGATCCGCATGATCCCCATGTCCATCGTGTTCAGCCGCTTCCCGCGGATGTTGCGTGACCTGGCCAACAAACTGGGCAAGAAGGTGGACCTGATCACCCAGGGCGAGGCCACTGAGCTGGACAAGGGACTGGTGGAAAAGATCACTGATCCGCTGACCCACCTGGTTCGCAACAGTTGCGACCATGGCATCGAGTTGCCCGAGGAGCGTCTGGCCAAAGGCAAGTCGGCTCAGGGCACCATCACATTGTCTGCGGCACACCAGGGTGGCTCGATCGTGATCGAGGTGCGCGATGACGGACGAGGCCTGTCGCGCGAGAAAATTTTGGGCAAGGCGCGTGAGCGTGGCCTGGATGTTTCCGACCAGATGAGTGATGCCGATGTTTGGCAGCTGATTTTTGCCCCGGGCTTCTCGACCGCTGAGGTGGTGACCGATGTGTCTGGCCGCGGCGTCGGCATGGATGTGGTGAAGAAGAACATCCTGGCCCTGAATGGCACGGTGGAGATCGATTCGGCCGAAGGCTACGGCATGAAGGTGTCGGTGCGTCTGCCGCTGACGCTGGCCATCATGGATGGCATGTCGGTGGGGGTCGGCGACGAGGTCTACATCCTGCCCTTGTCGTCGGTGGTGGAGTCCTTCCAGGTGAATGACGACTCTGTCAGCACCGTTGCGCAGGGCTCGCAGCTGGTCAAGGTGCGTGAAGAGTACATGCCGGTGATCGAGTTGGAGAAGGTTTTCCAGGTGCCGCGCTTCGATTTCGAGAAGAGCAGCAGCATCATGGTGGTGGTCGAGGCCGAGGGCAGCCGTGTGGCGCTGTTGGTGGATGAACTGCTGGGCCAGCATCAGGTGGTGGTGAAGAACCTGGAAACCAATTACCGCAAGGTTCCAAACGTGTCGGGTGCCACCATCCTGGGCGACGGCAAGGTGGCCTTGATCCTGGATACGGCGGGCCTGGTGCGGCGCGCTCGTCATTGAGTCTGTGAGTCTTTGAAGGAGAACATCATGAGTGTGATCGGTAAAACTTCTGAAGGTGCCCCGGCCGGTGCTCGTGAGTACCTGACCTTTCGCCTGGATCAGGAGGAGTACGGGATCGACATCCTGAAGGTGCAGGAAATCCGGGGCTATGAGCCCCCGACACGCATTGCCAATGCCCCTGAATTCATCAAGGGTGTTGTGAACCTCCGCGGCACGATCGTGCCCATTGTGGACATGCGTCTGAAGTTCAACTGTGCCAACGCTGAGTACAACAACTTCACGGTGGTGATCATCCTGAACCTGCGCACCCGTGTGGTGGGTATCGTGGTGGATTCGGTGAGCGATGTGATGGAGTTGTCGCCCGACAACATCAAGGCTGCACCAGACATTGAGAGCGTGATCGACAACGGTTGCATTCTGGGTCTGGGTTCGGTGGGTGAGCGGATGCTGATCCTGCTGGACATCGAGAAGCTGATGTCGGGTGTGGACATGGGTTTGGTGGCGGCCATTTGAGCCTTTCTTTGTTCCCGTTTGAGACTGCCTCGGCGAGTCATCTTCCCGCTTGGGGTGTGCTCGCAGATAAGGATGCCCAATGATGTCCAGCATGCACCGAGTTGATGCCGGAAGTTCCTCTGTCAAAGACAAGGCGCCGGCCATGCCCGCCACCAATGGCCCGGTCATGCAAGGACGAGAGTTCGTCTGGACCGATGCGGACTTCTCGCGGGTGCAGTCGCTGATCTACCAGCGCGCTGGCATCAACCTTCACGATGGCAAGCATGCGATGGTCTATAGCCGTCTCTCGCGGCGCCTGCGCGAAACCGGGCACACTAGTTTTCGTGACTACCTGAGTTGGTTGGAAACGCATGATGGTCCCGAATGGCAGGAGTTCGTCAATGCCTTGACGACCAATCTGACGGCGTTCTTCCGTGAACAACACCATTTCGAGATTTTTGCAGCCCACCTTAAATCACGGCCTACTGGTTCGCCTTGGAAGGTTTGGTGCAACGCGGCGTCGACGGGGGAAGAACCTTACTCGATTGTGATGACGGCCTTTGAGACGCTGGGCAACAACGCTCAGTTCAAGCTGACCGCCAGTGACATCGACTCCAAGGTGCTGGCGTCGGCAGCCCAGGGTGTTTATCGGCTCGACAACCTCAAGGGCCTGACACAGGAGCGATTGCAGCGCTTTTTCATGCGCGGCAAGGATTCCAACGCGGGCCTGATTCGGGTGAAGCCTGAACTGCGAAAAGCCATCGAGTTTCTGAGCGTCAATCTGATCCGCGATGACTGGCCGTTCAAGGAACCTTTTGATGTGGTTTTTTGCCGCAACGTGATGATCTACTTTGATGCACCGACCCAACGTAAGGTGTTGGAGCGAATTCATCGCGTGCTCAAACCCGGTGGAATGTTGTTTGTCGGGCATGCCGAGAACTTCAGTGAGTCGCGTGACCTGTTCACCTTGCGTGGCAAGACGGTCTATGAGCGTCGGTGACGCCAACCCATTCATGATTTGTCGACCATGACACTTACGCCAAACAACCCGTTCCCATCGCCTCGCGGCATGCCCTTGCCGGCCGGCGTTGATCGGCGACAGGCGCCACGCATTCAACCTGTGTCGCCCAACGCCTACAACACGGCGGGGGCCAATGGGGCGCGGACCTCGACATTGGAGGAGCTCAAGCTGAAATCCCGCAAAGCAGGGGAGGCCAGTTTCTTCTACTTCGATCACCATTTCCAGTACAACGCCGTCAAGGTGTTGCCCGGTGAGTACTTCGTGGCCGATGAAAACCTGGTGATTATGACGGTGCTGGGGTCGTGCATTGCCGCCTGCATCTGGGACAGTCGCTCTCTGGTCGGGGGGATGAACCACTTCATGCTGCCAGAAGGCGAAGGCGGGGATTCATCGGGTCGCTATGGTTCGTACGCGATGGAATTGCTGATCAACGAATTGATGAAGCAAGGTGCCCGACGGGAGACCATGCAGGCGAAGATCTTTGGTGGTGGTGCTGTGATGGCCAATTTCACAACCATGAATGTGGGGGAGCGCAACACCAAGTTCGTGCGTGACTACTTGCAGACTGAGCGCATCCCGGTGGTTTCCGAGGACGTGTTGGATATCTACCCACGCAAGGTCTGTTTCTTCCCGGTCACGGGCAAAGCCATGGTCAAGAGGCTGGCCCACGCCCATCCCGAAACCATGGCGCAGGAAAAGCGCGGCAACGTGGCGACGGTGGTGCAAACCACGGCCGGTGGTTCTGTGGATCTGTTCTGATTTCGATGGGATAGAAGAGAAAAATGGGGATGTCAAAAAAAATCCGAGTGGTGGTGGTGGATGATTCGGCGCTGGTTCGCAGCTTGTTGTCCGAGATCATCAACCGGCAGCGCGACATGGAATGTGTGGGGACGGCCAACGATCCGCTGATCGCTCGGGAGATGATCCGGGAGTTGAATCCGGACGTGATCACCCTGGATGTTGAAATGCCTCGAATGGATGGGATCGACTTCCTGGGGCGCCTGATGCGCTTGCGACCCATGCCGGTCGTGATGATTTCGACGCTGACTGAAAAAGGCGCTGAGGTGACCTTGAGGGCACTGGAGTTGGGCGCCGTGGATTTCGTGGCCAAGCCCCGTGTCGGGCTGGCCAACGGCATCAATGAATTGGCCAATCAGATCGTTGACAAAATCCGTGTGGCGTCGGTGGCGCATGTTCATCGGGGGCATCAGGACCTGCATGTGGCTGGTGCCGTGCAGGCGCCGTCTGGCGGCGCAGCAAGTGCCACACCAGCCCGTCCCGCCCCGACTTTGCTCGGGCGCTTGTCTACTGAAAAGATCATTTTCATTGGGGCCTCCACAGGGGGAACCGAGGCCATCAAGGAGATCCTGGTGCGCATGCCCGCGGACTCTCCTGCGATCGTGATCACCCAGCACATGCCGCCAGGCTTCACCACCAGTTTTGCAGCACGGCTCAACGGCCTTTGCCAGATCACCGTCAAGGAGGCTTCGAACGGTGAACGAATTCTGCCCGGTCACGCCTACATCGCCCCGGGCGGACGCCAGTTCCGCATTGATCGCAGCGGTGCCAACTACGTCGCCGTGGTTGAAGACACGGAGCCGGTGAACCGGCACAAGCCCTCGGTTGAAGTCTTGTTCAAATCGGCTGCGTCAGTGGTGGGGCGCAATGCCTTTGGCATCATGTTGACCGGAATGGGCAACGACGGTGCCAAGGCCATGCGCGAAATGAAGGATGCCGGTAGCTACAACTATGTGCAGGACGAAGCCAGCTGCATCGTGTTCGGCATGCCTCGTGAGGCCATTGCACACGGCGCTGCAGATGAGGTCTTGTCACTCGACAAGATCGCTGGGGCATTGCTGGCCCGATTGGGTGGTACCACCGATCGGCTGCATCACCGCATTTGAGTTGGGTTAGGCGATGACGACGGCGTGAACTGTTGGTCAGTCACGCCGAAGGGCGTGGTCGGTGTTTCAGTTCGACAATGTCTCCCAGCGTTCCAAGGCATTCATCAGGGCTTCTTCGATTTCCGCATTGCGCTGGGTGAGTTGCGTGGCCTTGGCTGGATCGTTGGCATAAAGTTGCCCGTCGGCCAATGCAGCGAGCAAGGCTGATTGTTCTGTTTCCAACTGCTCGATCAATGCAGGCAGGGCATCCAACTCCCTTTGTTCTTTGTAGCTGAGTTTGCGCCGAGCGGCCACCTGCTGAACCGGAGCGCTGCTCACCGAGGCTTCGGCGGCGGCAGGTTCATTCTTCACGGGGGCTGTTTTGCCAGCCTCCTTGGCCGCACTGGCCAAGATCTGCCGCGATCGTTGGGACTGGATCAGCCAGTCTTGCACACTGCCTTCGTATTCTCGCCATTGGCCTTCACCTTCCCAGGCGATGGTGCTGGTGACCACGTTGTCCAGAAAAGTCCGGTCGTGGCTGACCAGGAAGACAGTGCCATCAAAGTTCTGGAGCAGGTCCTCCAGCAGTTCCAGGGTATCAATGTCCAGGTCGTTGGTCGGCTCGTCCAGAACCAACACATTGGTGGGGCGGGCGAACAGCCGGGCCAGCAACAAGCGGTTGCGCTCGCCGCCAGACAGCGTGCGTACCGGAGAGTTGGCGCGGGCTGGAGAGAACAGGAAATCGCCCAGGTAGCTCTTGACATGCTTGCGCTGCTGACCGATTTCGATCCACTCGCTGCCTGGGCTGATGAAGTCGGCCAAGGTCGCGTCCAAGTCAATCGCTTGTCTCATTTGATCGTAGTAGGCCACCTGAAGATTGGCACCCTGCCGAACTGTTCCTGTATCGGGCTGTAGCTCGCCCAGAATCATTTTCAACAAGGTCGATTTGCCAGCACCATTGGGCCCAATCAGCCCCACTTTATCGCCACGCAAAATCGTCCCCGTGAAATCACGCACGACGGTTCGCTCTCCGAAGGATTTGGTGACATGAGCCAGTTCGGCAACGAGCTTGCCAGACGGCAGCCCAGAAGCCACATCCATTCGCACACTCCCCAGGGCTTCGCGACGCGCACTTCGCTGGGCCCGCAGCTTTTCAAGGCGTCCGATGCGGCTTTGGCTGCGAGTCCGGCGGGCCTCAACGCCTTTGCGAATCCAGACCTCCTCTTGAGCCAGGAGCTTGTCTGCCTTGGCCGCAATGACAGCCTCCTGGGCCAGTTGTTCCTCCTTCTGGAGGAGATACTGAGCAAAATTGCCTGGATAGGAGCGCAGGTGGCCTCGATCCAGCTCAACGATGCGGGTGGCGACCTGGTCGAGGAACGTCCGGTCGTGTGTGATCGTGACGACGCTTCCTTTGAACTCTTTCAGCAGCCCTTCCAGCCACTCGATCGAATCCAGATCCAAGTGGTTGGTGGGCTCATCCAGCAGAAGTACGTCAGGTTTGGCGACGAGCGCCTGTGCCAAGGCAACCCGCTTCTTTGTCCCCCCAGAAAGAGTGCCAACTTTCGCATCAGGGGCAAGATGCAAGCGATCTAAAGTTTCCTCGACGCGCTGTTCCCAATTCCATGCGTCATAGGCCTCGATCTGGGATTGCAGTGCGTCGAGATCAACGCCCTCGGCGCCAGACAAATACTGGTCTCTTAGTGCGATGACCGTAGACAGTCCAACGCTCGCAGCCTCGAATACGGAGTGATCGGGTTCAAGAAGGGGTTCTTGGGCCACGTAGGCGATTCGGAGCCCTTGCTGCACTTGGAGTAAGCCGTCGTCGGGTTTTTCAAGCCCGCCAAGGATCTTCAGCAGTGAAGATTTGCCAGCTCCGTTACGACCGATCAAGCCAACGCGCTCGGTCGATTCAAGAGAAAAGGTGGCGCCATCGAGCAAAGCGACGTGCCCAAACGCCAAGTGGGCGTCAAGTAAGGTTAGGAGTGCCATTGGGCACAGATTATCGGCGCCCTTGCTGTTGCGTGCCCTTCCCCGGCGGGCTAGTTCGGCCGAAGATCGCAGCAGAAGCTTCCGGGAAGCCACTCTTGTTTCGGGCCTGATTTTTTGTGTATACTAGCGGGCTCGACTGCACAGAACAGTGCTTAGCGAGGTGGCTGGG